>NC_013741.1:936373-1248497 GCF_000025285.1 Archaeoglobus profundus DSM 5631 | reverse complement strand
AATCCTATTAAGCTCATTGCGTATGCGATCGCTAGGGGAATTGCAACACATACAATCGCTTTGCTCGTTTCAATTCTTCTCGCATGCTTCAGAGCGAAGACAAGTATGTATGCCTGCCACAGAGTAGTTGCCAAACTCAAGATCAGAGTTGGTAATGTGGGTGTAATGCTCCAGTAGTAGTAGTTGAGAGGGGAGAGAACAATCTGCGGTAAGAATGAAAAGGATGTATATTGGAGTGTGCGCGATAAATTCCCTTTGCCCCCGAAGAGAGCTGATATTGCGTGAATTATCAAGCTTAAAAGAATCCAGCCGACGAACGCACCTATTAACGGGGAGATTATAGATTGAATTCTTGCAATCTCTATGATGGCTTCTATCTGTTCTTGAGTTAGCGTATGCGAAAAATTCTCCACTATTTCTCTGGCTGTTTCTGAAAATCTAAGGTAGCTAACAATTGCCCCTACTATACCGCTAAGAAGAACGATGATTACTGGAACTTTAAAACCTCCCTTAAAATCTCTGAAGAAACTATCTGGGTCGTAAAGTACGCGAAGCATGTGGTTCCCTTCGACTACTTATTATTAAGACTTCCGATCTATCTCATAAATCTCGAGTCTCCCTTTTACCCTACCAGTTCTCAAGTAATTCTTTAAGGCGGAAATCTTATCGCAATAGGGGGGACAGTTAAGAATACCCATTTTTTCACATCTATCCTTGTTAGAACATTCGAGAACGTGAAATCTGTTTCCAGTAACACAGATAACTGCGTGACTATTCCTAGTTTTTACAAGAAACTTAGCGCAACAGCTCTGTTTCGTAGTTATCATAACAATAATCACTATGATCAAAGACAAATTTAAACTTTTTGAACAGAGAATGTTATTCCTCACCGAACACTATTTCGGATACTGAAAAACGCAAGTTAATCGTGCTGTTGAAAAGGAAAAGATTACAACATTTCTCAACTTTTTTATATTCTCGCGTATTGGTTTCGAAAACGTATGCGCATCTACGCTACTACAACCCCGGGCTTGGAGGATGTGTCTGCCAATGAGATAGAGTTGCTCGGTGGAAAAGTAGAAGAAGTTAGGTTCGGGAAGGGTAGGGTTTTTCTTACTGGTGATTTGGAGCTCGTTGCAAAGCTGAACTATCTGGCAAGAACTCTGGAGAGGGTTATGATTCTTTTGAGAGTTGAGAAGTTCGAAAAGTTGGATGACATATATCGAATAGTTAAGGAGATCGACTTCAGCTTTATAAAGCCTAATCAGAGCTTTGCTATAAGACCTTTAAGGGTCGGAAACCACGATTTCACATCTTTGGATGTTGGCAGAGTTGCTGGACAAGCGGTCATAGACAGCTATATGGAAAGTGGGGGGGTAAGGTTGAAAGTTAATTTGGATGAGCCAGATGTTATAATAAGGGTTGATGTTATAAACGATGAAGTTTACGTCGGCTTGGATACCACCGGAGATATTGCCCTGCACAGAAGAGGCTATAGAGTTTACGACCATCCAGCACCTCTCAATCCAGCAATTGCATCGGCCCTCGTCATGTTATCGGGATGGAAATGCGATGAAATTCTCTTAGATCCGATGTGCGGTAGCGGTACTATTTTAATTGAGTCCGCTATGATGGGCAGAAACATACCTCCTCAGAAGCTTAGAGATGATTTCCAGTTCGTAAAAATTTGGGGTAAGGAAATTCTCGAAGACGTTAAGAAATATGTAACAGAGAGTGACGTTGATTTAAATCTCGTAGGTATTGAGAGGTTTAGAAAGCATTTGAAAGGAGCAAAGATTAACTCTGAAGTGGCTGGAGTTGCAGATACGATCGATTACGTTCAAGGAGACGCCACAAAATTGTGCTTAAAAACTGCCGATGTGGTGGTGACAAATCCACCATACGGATTGAGAATAGCGAGGAAAGGGATGATAGAAGAACTTTACGAAGGTTTTCTTAGATCCGCTAAGGGTATCGTAGATAGAATAGTCGTGATAACTGCCGAGTATAGGATATTGAAAGAGAAGGCTGAAGCCTTGGGATATGTTATAGAAGAAGAAAGATTGGTTAAGTACGGAGGCTTAGATACTAAGGTCTTCGTATTGAGATAGCCTGTTTCTTATCAAATCGAATGTCATGTAATCTATTAGGTACGATAGCTTTTCCTTTGCTTCACAATCTTCGAAGTATTCCAGAGCGCTTCTGCTTCTGTTTGCGTAATCTCTTATGAGCTCTAAAATTACATCAACAGTTCTTTCGCCGTATCTTCCCTCATATATCATCGGTAGAGTAATCGATTCAACCTCAGAGGACTTTTCGACGTAGGAATTCATGTATTCTAAGAGGTCGTCGACGAGCTGATATGCTATCCCCAGATTTAACCCGTATTCGAACATCTTCTCCCAAGCCTTTTCATCATCACAAACGACCATCGCAGAGTTCTTGGCTCCGTAAGCGAAGAGTGAAGCAGTTTTGAACGTTATACACTTGAAATAGGTATCTTCTGTAAATCTCTCGTAGGGACTGTAAACATCTAGAACTTCTCCTTCAGACATCATCATTCCTGTCTTTGCAAACTCTTTAATGATCTGGCTGGGATACTTTGAAACAAGCTCAACAGACTTGGAAATTAACCAATCTCCGACTAGAATGGCTAGGGATATATCGTACTCGACGTGCAAAGCTTTGACATTCCTTCTCATAACTCCCCTGTCTATTATGTCGTCGTGAACCAAGCTGGCTGTGTGAATTAGCTCAACCGCTAGAGCCATGTCCATGACATCTTTGTAATCACCACCGCAGAGCTTTGCACTCAGGAGAACTATTAATGGGCGAGTTCTCTTCCCACCGGCGCTTATGACATGCTTTAGAGCCTTCTTTACCTTCGGTATAGTATTTACGCTGTTTACCAACCTTTCAAGTTCATTGTTGATTAACCTGTACTCTTGCCAGCTTTCTATCATGTTAACTCCCTTTTTTTGCTTTTCTTCAAAAGCCTTTTAAATTTACCGCTTTAATAGAAATTTGGTGGTAGCATGGGTGTTTTGTGGTTGGATGAAGTAGATAAAGATGACGTTCCTTTGGTCGGAGGAAAGGGAGCAAACTTGGGCGAGCTCCTTCGATTGGGAATTCCAGTGCCTGAGGGTTTTGTAGTAGATGCCAACACGTTTAAACAGTTCATCGAGAGCACAGGGTTGAAAAATAAAATTATGGAAATACTTGACAGCGTTGACATAAACAACATGAGCGAGCTTGAAGAAGCTTCAAAGAAGATTAGGGAGATGATAGAAAAAACTCCAATGCCGAAGGAGATAGAGGAGGAAATTAAAAAGGCTTACAGGCAGTTGTGTGAAGAGGTTGGGGAAGAGGTTTACGTAGCTGTAAGGAGTTCAGCAACCGCTGAAGACCTTCCCAGTGCAAGCTTTGCTGGTCAACAGGAGACTTATCTCAACGTTAAAGGAGAGGATGAGGTAGTTGATAAGGTTAAGAAGTGCTGGAGTTCTCTCTACACTCCGAGGGCAATATTTTACAGAGTTCAGCAAGGGTTCAGGCATGAGGATGTTAGTATAGCTGTGGTCGTTCAAAAGATGGTTAACAGTGAGAAAAGCGGTGTAATGTTTACATCTCATCCAGTTACTGGCGAAAAAATAGCTATAATTGAAGCGGTCTTTGGTTTGGGTGAGGCAATTGTTAGCGGTGCGGTAACACCAGATCACTACGAATACGACAGAGTTCAAAGGAAGCTGATCAAGGTGCAAGTTGCATATAAGAAGTTTATGCTCACAAAAAAGGGTGGAAAGACTGTGAAAGTTGAACTTGGAGAAAAGGGGAAGGAGAGAGTTCTGAGCGATCAGGAAATTGACGAACTTGTAAAGTTGGGAGAGATTATCGAAGACCACTACGGTTATCCGCAGGATGTTGAATGGGCTATAGAGAGAGGCAAGATTTACATACTTCAGTCTCGTCCGATCACGACTATTAAAGGCAAGGTCGAAGTTGAGGAAGTGGAGGAGGGGGAGATTCTCGTCGAAGGCTTGGGTGCTTCACCGGGAATTGGAATAGGTAAGGTTAAGATTGTTCTTAGCCCGGATGAAATAAACAAGGTCGTAGAGGGAGACGTGCTCGTTACAACGATGACTACTCCCGATATGGTTCCAGCGATGAGGAAAGCATCGGCAATTGTGACGGATGAAGGAGGTCTCACATGCCACGCAGCGATAGTTTCGAGGGAGCTTGGAATTCCAGCAGTCGTTGGAACTGGAAATGCCACGAAAGTTTTGAAGGAGGGTATGATAGTCACGGTTGACGGAGAGAAGGGCATAGTTTACAAAGGTGCTTTGAAGGAGAAGAAGGAGGAGAAAAAAGTTGTTGCGGTCGCACCTCAGATAATTACAGCTACAGAGGTTAAAGTGAATCTTTCGATTCCTGACGTTGCTGAGAAGGTTGCGAAGGAGACCAATGCAGATGGAGTCGGACTTTTCAGGATTGAGCATATGATATTAGGCCTGAAGAAGCATCCGATGAAGTACATAAAGGACGGAGAGATTGATGCGTACATAGAGGAGCTTTATAAAGGAATGAAGAAGGTCGTCAAGGCATTCTATCCGAAACCAGTTTGGATAAGAACGCTGGATGCTCCCACGGATGAATTTAGATCGATGGAGGGTGGGGAGGAGGAGCCCATTGAATCTAACCCTATGTTGGGATTCAGAGGGATTAGAAGAGATTTGAAGGAGGAAATGCACTTCAGAGCGGAGATGAGAGCTATAAAAAGGTTGATAGACGAGGGATACACAAACGTTGGAATAATGTTGCCTCTGGTTACAAGAGTTGAAGAGGTAAAGAGGGCAAAGGAGATTGCAAAAGAAGAGGGAATACCATTGGATAAGATAGATTTCGGAATAATGGTTGAGACTCCAGCATCCGCTCTGATAATAGAGGATATAATAAAGGAGTGTGGAATAACGTTTGTAAGCTTTGGAACCAACGATTTAACCCAATATACCTTAGCAGTTGACAGGAATAACGAGCATGTGGCCTATCTTTACGACGAAAAGCATCCTGCGGTGCTTAAACTCATAGAGCACGTCATAAAGGTTTGCAAGAATTACGGTGTTAAGACTTCGATATGTGGTCAGGCTGGGAGCGATCCCAAATTTGCAGAAATATTGGTCAGAATGGGAATCGACTCAATTTCAGCTAATCCAGATGCAGTACAAAAGGTCAGAGAAGTTGTCGCAAGAATAGAAAAGAAACTGATACTCGAAAAAATCAGGAATTTATAACCCTTGTAATGTACCTCATTGCAACCCTTATATTTTCTCTTTCCTTTACGATTATCGGGATGGATAGCGCTATATAGATGATACTTAGAATGTATCTAGTCTCAATGCTTTCGTATACAAACTGAGCGAGAAATAATGTTAGGAGCGCTAAAGCTTCCCAGAGGTTTATTCTTAGATTTGAAATTATTGCCAATCCAAATAGGGATTGAGATGCTGTGAGAAGTATCTCCTCCCTTTGCCTAGCATCCAACGGTAGAGGTGAAGGAGTTAGAAGAGCCATGCTGTAAACTATAGGTAAACAGCCTATCAGAAGTGTCCATTGGTTGACCTTTGACGATATAAGAGCGTTCATACCCGCTGTAATTCTCATCCTTCTGACCAGATACATTGCCACTACAAACTCGGGAGATTCGCTTGCTAGGGGTGCGACCCACTGAACCATTAAAAATTCGTCTAAGCCGAAAGACTTTGCAGTTCCTATCAAAGCTTCAGCAAAAGCTTCAACACTTATGAATATTACAAAAGCTGAGAAAAACAAGAGCGTAACAATGATAATCCTTCTAATCTTCTCGGGGAAGCTCGCAAGATATTTCGGAACCCCTTCAAGCTCGAACTCCTCCCTGTACGCTTTTGTGGCGAGGTATATGTAAAGGAAAAAGAGTGATATGAGGATGAGGCCATCTACCGGATGAATGTTTCCCTTCAAGGGTATCGTGAAGCAGTAGAGTGTTGCCAGAAGCAGAATGAACGTTTCGAGCCTTAACCCCTCATCGAGTTCTACTTCTCCCTTTCTCAATTTCATCATAGCAGTCAACGCAACCAAACTCCAGCCTACACCTAGAAGAAGTCTGTTTGCTCCAGTCATATTGGCAGTTGCGTAGTGTGTGTAGGCTCCTCCTACCTTTCCAGCCATCCAAGCGAAGTAAACGTCCACAGCATATTCTGGCAGAACTGCTAGAAGCGCAACTACAGCTAAGCTTAGGGAGCGGGGAATATCAATCTCAGCAGTTTCGGCTGACCAAGAGATTAAAAATGCAGATGAGATCACTGCTGAGCCCGATATTAAAGCTGTTACGTGCGGGGGGTAGTGAATTTGATAGATGTAGGAGAATATCCAAGGAAAGGTGAAGGTTATTGCGGTAAAAATCATCATCTTCTCCCTTTGCATTGCCTGCAATAAGTTTCGGATTAATTAATTTTTAGGGATCCTGATTGTAAAGATCGTGCCAGAGGGGGAATTATCTTTGACGAATATTGAACCGTTATACCTTTCAACTAACTTTTTGACTATAAAAAGGCCTAAGCCGGTGCTGTTCGATGTCGAGAAACTTTTTCGGATATTCTTTACCTTTATCTCGTTTGGAATTCCTTTTCCGTAATCTATAACATCTACCTCAACAAAGTTTTCAAGACATCTAATCCTAAAGTCTATCCTACTGCTCTTTCCATGCTTTATGGCATTCTTGTATTCTCTCATGACTTATTCAATCACTTTTCGAATGTTCATTTCTTTAGGTTTGTAATCCACAAATATTCAAAAGCCGCAGAGAGTCGCTCAACGACTTAATCTCTCTAAAGGAGTTATTGACATCTTTCAAAACACCCTCGCGATTGTTGCTACTGTTATTGATTACGCTGTAAAAACCGTAAATAAAACTTTCTATATCAAAAATCATATCTTTTTAGGAGTTCCCCTACTTTTTTAGATTCTACCCACCCTTTATCAAGATCTTCGAGTAATCTTTCAATTCTTTTAACTTGCTCAACAATTTTTTCGTAATATTCATCGTGCTTTATCTCTGCAATACCTTGTATGACTGTGAGTGGATTTCTTATTTGATCTATCAGTGTAGCTATTTTTTCTGTATTCTCTTCAACCCTTCTCAAAGCCTCTTTGATTGCTCTCCTTCGCTTTAGCGATACTAATGTAAATCCTATGTCTTTTGCTAGTGTCTTCAGAATTGCCATCTCATCTCCTTCAATGTCATCCGCTTCAAGAGATAGGAATCCCAGAACCTCTCCTTCACCTACTATGGGGAATGCGTAAACATCATCCTTAATGGTTCTGCCGTTCGTAGAGTACAATCTAGCCTTTTCCCCATTCAAAACCCAAAGTTTAACGTTTTTGTATACCCTCGAAAGAAGATCTACTACTCCTTTTAGAAGATCATCATCATTCTTTGCTCTTACCATTAGCTCGTTTATGCTGTTAACAGTCCTTAATATTCTATTTGTTTTCTCAAGCTCCATCTCATACTTCTTTCTCCTTGTAATGTCTCTCGCCACTACTAAGATATACCTCTTTCCTTCTATATCGATCGGTGTCGATCTTATTTCAAATACCTTTAGAGATCCATCCTTTGCGAAAATCTTCTCTTCGACTGGTGGAAGACTTTTACCTGTTTTTATCATTGTTTCAATTCTTTCTCTTGCGAGATCTGCGGATTCTGGATGGATAAATTCGAAGATACTCCTACCTAGAACCTCCTCCTTTGTGTATCCGAGAGATTCAACAGCAGAATTCACAAAGGCAATCTTATCACCATCATGAAGAATTACAAGATCAGGAAGATTCTCTGTCAGAGATCTGTACAATCTCTCCTTTTCCTCTAACGCTTTTCTAAATTTGTCCAACTCAAATTCTCTCCTTTTCTTCTCAATTGCAGACAAAGCTACAGCGGGAATTCTGGAGTAGTAGTCACCCAATCTGAAAACGTAGTAATCGACACCTTCTTTCAAAGCGTGAGAAATGTATCTCTCGTCGCCTCTATTTAGGATCACGACTATCGGTAGATAAGGATAGGATACTCTCAAATCTTTAACAGCCTTCAATCCACAGAGTATCTCTATACCCACTATGAGGCAGTCGGCTAACTTCGCAAGTTTGTAAACCTCCTCACAACTCTCACATTCAATTATCTCGCAATCAAATTCCGATTCTATCCTTTCAGCTATTCTACTTCTTTCGAAAGAATTCTGAGTAGCTATTACGAACCTCACTAAAAATCCAACCTTCTTTGATAGATATAACATTTACTTCCCAAGATGAAATTGCATCCTTAGGAGATGTCTAAAATTAAGATAGGTTCTTATGTCGAAAGAAGTCTTTCCGCTTATGAAAAAGATTCTCGTGATGAGCGGTAAGGGTGGAGTGGGCAAAAGTACCGTAGCTGTAAACTTGGCTTTTGCTCTGGCAAAGAAGGGATACAAGGTTGGTCTTTTGGACGCGGATATCCATGGTCCTACAGTTCCAAAGCTGGTTGGAATAGAGGAAGTTAAGGGCTTAGAAGTCGAGGGTAATAAGATTAAGCCGATTGAAGTAAACGGCGTTAAAGTCATATCTATAGGATTTTTCCTTCCTTCAAAGGATACTCCAGTCGTTTGGAGGGGACCTATGAAGCACAAGTTCTTGGAGCAGATATCGAACGATGTAAATTGGGGTGATATAGACTTCTTGGTCATAGACTGCCCGCCGGGAACTGGAGATGAGGTTATAAGCCTTACACAGCTTCTAAATCCAGAGATTGCCGTAATTGTTACCACACCTCAGAGTGTAGCTTTGGAAGATGTAAGAAAGGCTGTGAACTTTGCAAAGAAGGCGAACATGAAAGTTTTTGTTGTTGAGAACATGAGCGGTTTCAGATGTCCTCACTGTGGAAATGTGGTTTACATATTTGGAAAGGGTGGCGGAGAGCAGTTGGCTAAGGAGTTTGGTATTAAGTTCTTGGGAGCGGTGCCTTTGGATGAGAAGGTAATGGAGAGTGGTGAAAAAGGATCGCCATTTGTAAAGGAGGAGAGTGAGACTTCAAAGGCCTTCATGGAGATTGTAGATAAGCTGATTAAGGAAATATGAAGGTCGATTTGCACATCCATTCAATTTATTCGGATGGAGTAGCGACGATCGATCAGATAGCAAGAAGGGCTAAAGAAAGAGGACTGAAAGTAATAGCAATAGTCGATCATTCTGTAGAGCATAGGAGGGGCATTACTGAAGAGAAGCTGAAGAAAAGACAGATGGAAATCGAGAGAGCTAAGGACGTTTACGGTATAGAGATTCTAAGCGGGATAGAGTGTGGAATACTGCCCGATGGTGAGATCGCCTTACCAAATTTTGAATTCGACATAGTCATAGCATCCATCCACGATATTATGAGAACTGAAGAGTATTACTACAGGATAAAGGAGTGTTTGAAGAAGAATGGAGACAGAATTCACGTTTTGGGACATCTTCACTCTGAAATGTTCAACTGCGGAAGGGACTTTACTCAGGATGTGGAGATAATAGATCTCCTATTGGAGTACGACGTCGCTCTGGAAATAAACTCTCTTCATCACGCACCCCTCATAGATTTTCTGGACATGTGCTCAAATAAGCCCATGAAGTACTCGATTGGAAGCGATGCTCACAGCGTTGAGAGAGTTGGCGATGTTGATTGGTGTTTCGAGATGGCAAGGAGATTTTTGAAGAGGGGTAAGCTCATCCTCAACAATATATAGCCTGAGAACAACCATGTTATATGATAGTCGAATCTTACCTCTATGAAAGGTTGAACGGAGGAGTTGTTAGATGTAAAACTTGCATGCACTACTGTGTAATAAAGCCTGATAAATGGGGAATTTGTAAGATGAGAAAAAACGAGAACGGAGTTTTGAAGGTTTATAACTACGGGTTGGTTTCATCCATAGCTCTGGATCCAATCGAAAAGAAACCCTTTCACAACTTCAAGCCCGGAAGTAGCGTTCTTTCATTTGGAAGTGTAAGCTGTAATTTCAGATGTAAGCACTGCCAAAATCATACGATTTCAAGAGCAGGCCTTGATTATCCCTATTTAAGAGAATTAAAGCCTGAGGATATTTTGAGACTTGCTGAAAGTTATAATGCCGATGGCATTGCTTGGACATACAATGAACCTTCCATATGGCACGAATTCGCTCTAGATTCGAGTAAGCTCGTTAAAAAGAAAGGATACTATGTCGTTTATGTTACGAACGGATATATTAGCTACGAAGCCATCGATCAGTTTGAAGGAATCTTAGATGCTGCGAATGTCGATGTTAAAGCTTTTACGGAGGATTTCTACAGGAGAATAGTCGGTGCGGGAGCAAAACTTGAGAAGGTTTTGGAGTGTGTAAAGTATCTGCACAAGAAGGGAGTGTTCATAGAGCTGACTTACCTCGTTATACCTGACGAGAATGACAGCGAAGACGAGATCAGAGCGTTCGCTGAATGGGTTGTTGATTTGGATAGAAGGATACCCGTTCACTTCTCAAGATTTCATCCGGATTATCAGATGCTCGACAAACCACCCACTCCGGTTAGAACTCTTGAAAAGGCTGTTGAAATAGCCAAGGAAGTTGGAGTTGAATACGTTTACATAGGCAACGTCTGGGGTCACAGGTACGAAGACACCTACTGCCCGAACTGCGGTGAGCTCCTAATAGATAGGGACGGATTCTACATAGTTGCTATGAACTTGGATGGAGACAGATGTCCGGCTTGTGGTTACAAGCAAAACATAGTACTCTGATGTTTGGAGCAATCATCTGAATCGTGCCTATTTTTCAACGAAACAAATTAAAAAGTCTGGCAGAATTCTCAATGTGAGGGGATTCTTAATTGTTGGAAATAAAGCGGTTACAAAGCCGTTCAGCCTCAAGGATTTGGCAGGCTCTGCGGGTAGAATGGACATAATATGTAGATGCATAGCTCAGGCTCTCTTCATCTCTCACGGAATAAGGAGGGATGTTGAAGTCTACGTTCTCCTTTTGGGCGAGCCCGATCCACCTAAAGCCTTGAAGATAGTTGGAAGTGAAGTAAGGTACATGGCTCCGGATGAGAGAAATATAGGAGGTATAATAAGGAAAGCTCTGAGCTTAAAAGTTGATTATTCTTGGAAGAGAAGCACTCCGGGAGTTTACATTGCCAGAAAAAACCTCATCGATCTTCTTGAGGAACTTAGCAAGAAGTACAACGTAGTTTACTTGAGAGAGGACGGTGTCGACATAAGGGATGTAGCTTGCAGATTGGAGAATCCCCTCTTCGTTTTGGGCGATCACATAGGTTTGAGAGAGGAGGATGAAAAAACTGTTATGAAGTATGCTAAGATTGTTGTTTCGGTTTCTAAGCTATCTCTTCAGGCTGATCAGTGCATAGTCATAGTTCATTACGAACTCGACAGATGTTGATCGATTTTGGCTATCTTCATCACTACAGCCAAAGTTTCAACACCATCCAACCAATTCGCTACTATTCCATCTGGGACGTCGAATTCTGGAAGTTCTTCACCTTTAAGAACTTTCGCACCCATCTTTGCAACCGTTTCGAAGGCTGAGGCAAGATCACCCTTTCTTTCTTTCTCAATAGCTTCCTTCAAGAGTTGCTCAAAATTTTTCTTGCTGAACTTACCTTGGAGGTAGTAGTATGTGGACTGTGCTATGGCTTTTATACTCTCCTTAATAAACTCGTAAATCTCGTTCTTTAGCTCATCTCCAAAATCTACACTCGTCAGAAAGTTCATCTTTGCACTTTCAAGTAGTTCCAAGGCCTTCTTTTTAGTAATCTCTCTGTTCTTAACAGCATCAATGAGCTTCAGACATGCTATTGCGAAATCTTCAACGAAGTGATCGAATACCTCAAAAGACTTAGGATCGTCAGCTCTTACCTCTACCTTTTCTATGATACTTATCCAGTTCTTGAACCTCTCCTGAGTGTAGAACTCCATAACACCCTTTCGCACATCACTACAAAAAAATTTTACTGATGTCAAACTGTATCTTTCACCCAATCTTTACAATCTCCCCAAACTCCTCTTTACTGAGGTGGATAAGCACAAATCTAATCTCTTCCTTCAAATCTACCCTTAAAGTTCTCTCAGTTATGGCACCTACTTTGAAAAAATCTTCAGGCGATTTTAGAGATGCTAAGTTCCATACCTCCAGTCGCTCAGATACCTTATCTGCTCCTCTGTAAGCTTGTCTATTTCTATACCCATGCTTTCGAGCTTTAATCTTGCAACTTTTCTGTCAAGCTCTTCTGGTAACCTGTAGACTTTCTTTTCAAGCTTTTCGTGATTTTCTACGATGTACCTAACTGCTAAAGCCTGATCGGAGAAGCTCATGTCCATAACCTCTATCGGATGCCCATCTCCAACAACCAAGTTTACCAGCCTACCCTCCGCAATTAGATACAGCTTTTTATCTCCAAGATCGTATTCAGTTAGGTAAGGTCTTATCTCCCTCTTTGATTTGCTCATCTCTTCTAAATCTTGTATACAAATCTCTACGTTAAAGTGTCCCGCATTCGCTAAAATAGCTCCGTCTTTCATCAGCTTGAAGTGTTCTCCCCTTATCACGTTTATATTTCCAGTTGCAGTGATGAATATGTCACCGTATTTACACGCTTCCTTCATTGGCATGACTCTAAATCCATCCATTACCGCTTCAAGCGCCCTTATTTCATCAACTTCCGTAACTATAACATTAGCTCCCAAACCCTTGGCCCTCATTGCAATACCTCTACCGCACCATCCATATCCAGCAACAACGACAGTCTTTCCCGCTATTAGGACGTTTGTAGCTCTAAGTATTCCATCCCACGTGGATTGTCCAGTACCGTACCTGTTATCAAACAGGAATTTCGTGTATGCGTCATTCACAGCAATAACTGGAAATCTTAGAACGCCCTCCCTCTCCATAGCTCTAAGCCTTATAACACCGGTAGTAGTTTCTTCACTAGCCCCCAAAACGTTATCAGCCCAGTCAAGCCTCTCCTTATGTAGAAGGAATATCAAATCTGCACCGTCATCCACCACTACATCCGGCTTGAAGTCTATAACCTTGTTCAAAGCCTCGTAATACTCTTCTCTGCTCATCCCCCTTCTCGCAAAGCACTTTATTCCCATATCCCTCAAAGCTTCTGCTACATCATCCTGAGTACTGAGAGGGTTACATCCGGTTATGGCAACTTCAGCGCCACCTTCAATTAGCGTTAAAACTAAAACTGCTGTCTTTGCCTCAACATGAAGAGCCATCCCAATTTTGTAACCTTCGAGAGGTTTCTCTCTTCTGAATTCCTCTCTTATCTTTGCAAGGGTTTTCATGTTCCTTTTAGCCCACTCAATCTTTCTGTAACCGCTCTCAGCATTCATGAACATTAGAATTCAAGCCTGTTAAAGGTTCTTTCGATTGCCAACAGCTTTATTAAACATCGGTACTGGCTTAAGGCGATGCTGGAAGATGTTGAGAAGGTACTCAAAGAAAACGGATTTAGATGTTTCCTTAAAGGAGACGAACTTGTAGTCCCGTTTAAGGTTGATGCTGAGAGTGATATAAAGTTGGTAGAGTTCTTAGCTTACAGGGATGGAAGAACTGTTGGAATTATTTATGATGCTGGAGACGTACTAAATAGGGTAGATCTTCTCAAAGAGATATTGAAGATACCCACGAAGTTCAAAGTATCCGTAGGCTTGGATGATGATAACGATCTTATATTTGAGATATGGAGCACAAGATTGAACAAATCCGTTGAAAGCTTTTTGGGAGCGTTCTTTCTGTTCACAAAATTTGTTGGTTGGCTGAAGAATCAGTTAAAGAGGGAATTCGTTAAGTCTTTCGAATTAGACGAGCAAGAGTGAAAATATTACAGCAAAAACGCCTGTCAAGAATATTCCGTCAAAAGTTCCAGCACCACCGATACTAACAACACCACTTCCTATCTTTTCAATGTCTTTCAAGTGGAGGATATCTGCACCAACCAAAGCAGATAAAACACCGGCGGAAAAAGCAAGCTTTGGAATAATGTATAGGGGGAGATTCATCGATACTATTGTCAGATAACTCATCAAGCTCGACACCATCGGTGGAATAAACATCGGAACGGCTATACCGACATTTGGGATGGGTTTTGCGAACATGTAAATTATGGCCGTGCAGACTATGAAAGTGATAAGAAAAGCTTCTAACGGTATCTCCAAAAGCAACTTTATTGCCAGTGTCGACGGAATTATACAGCCCCCCAAGTTTACGGCTATCACTATGTCCCTTCTCTCAACGACTTGATATATTATGCCAAAGAAACTGTACATTCCTACTACAAACTTCCCCTTCTTCCTGTATAGGGGTATGTTAATGAAACTGCCCAGAACTATTAGCGTGAAGAGAAGCAGAGCTTCTTCATAACTTAATCCGAACGTTATTTGAAAAACTTTCGGTGTTGCTAAGACGAAAAGTAGTGAAAAAGGGAGCAGGACGAAGAGTATGAAGAAGGGTAGAAGTAGGGGAGGGATTATCATCTTCTCCTGTTGATGACTACATAGTCGCTAACAGCCTTAACGTACTCAAAAGGTATGACGTAAAGACCATCCTGCATCTCAAAGTCATCAACCTTTCTCGATGGTTTCACGAGCAAGCTTAGAAGAGTACCAGTTTTGAAATCTACAAGAATGTTGTAGAGCTCTCCTACTATAGTCCCATCGGAGAGTGTAACTGTCTTCTTAGCCAGAGACTTCGCAGTGATCATACTTATCACCAAAAGTCCTTAGGACGGTGAAAATATTTAAGGTTTTTTCAACCTTCTCACAACATTCTCCTTCTTCCTAATAGCCTCCTCAACAGCTTTATCTATCTTCCTCATCATTTCATTCAAGTCTTCTGGAACATCTTCACCAACAACCTTTTTTATTGGTGTATATGCTGACTCCCTAAATCTCGGTTTCAAAGGCTTTTTTACTCCACCCTCTACGATGTATGCACCTTCCCCTTTCTCCACCCACCCAACCTCTTCTATTCTAACACCAACAGATCTAACGACTTTCTTAACATCTTTAGCCGTCTCCTCATCACATATAACCATTAAGGAATCTATCGAAACTCCCATGAAGTCTATCTCAAGCTCTTCTAGCATTTTCAGCACTTTAGGATTGACAATTTTTCTACACTTTTCGTAATCAAAGACAAGAGCTTTTTTCGAAACGTAAGCTATCTCTTCAGCATCACCCCTAATTCCACCATTTGTAACGTCGCTCATGGAATGAATTCTCTCAACCAAACCACTTTCAATGATTGCATTGCAAGCCCTCAAAAAATCGATGTTTATTGTCTCGTCAACAACTTCGTGCATCCCGTAATAGATGGCTGTTGTCGCAATCGTACCACCACCAGCTCCCTCCGTTAGGAGTATGACATCTCCATCTTTAGCGTTCTTTCTTGGTGTAATGCACTTCGAAATCCCAATACATCCAACTGCACCGGTCATCCTTTCCCCTATTACCATATCTCCTCCAATTCTCAGAGTTGAACCACTTACAAGGGGTACATTCATAAGTTCGCAAACTGCCAGAATCCCAGCTATGTGGTCAAAAATCTTTGAAACGTCGCCGTCATCTGCAATGTGAATGTCGGAAAAGACTGCTATCGGCTTGGCTCCCATCACCATTACATCTCTCATACAAGCCCTCGTAACGTGAAACCCGGCTATAAATGGAAACTCGCTTAAACGCGAATGTATACCATCCACGGAAACGGAAATATACAAATCTCCAACCTTCACAACTCCCGCATCGTCCAAATCCGCTGAAGATAGTTCAGCCTTAACAGATTTTGAAATCATCTCACCTATCTTTCTGTGAACGTAGAAATCTCCAATTCCACGAGATCCCACTCCGAACTCACCCATTTTAACTCCTGTCCTGTAATAACTTAAAATTGGCAAAGTCTTGGAGTAAGCGTTCTTAACTTCTAAAATTACAGAATCGGCCCACTTTTCAGCCTTTCCTCTATCGAAGTCCTTTATTTCCATAATCCTTTCGATTAACATCTCCCTAACCTTACTTTCACTAAATCTTTCGAGCAGTTTTCTTGCATAGCCCTCTAAGTCCATATTCGTAAGTCCTCTCAAAGCTTAAGAGTTTAATTGAGTTTGCCCTTGGATTTCTATGACTTTAATCTCTTCCCATGGAATCAATATTTGAGAGAAACCGCATCTTAGTTGTATAAAATTTCGTTTCACTTCCAAAACCTTTCCTAAAAATATATCTACGCCTGTGTAAACTTTGACTAAAGGCAAAGTCTTGGCAAATTCAGTCATTAGCTTGAGCCTAAGGTTATCCAATGTCCAACGGGTTTCTTGCACTGTTATCCAACAAGTTAATAACATTGGAATGGCAATCATTAGTGTTGATAGATAGCTCATATAGCTCGTTCTGTCATTAGGATTGATAACGATTAAACTCCACCCAATTGAAAAAAATCAACAAAACAAAAACGAGCATTAACCATATCGTAATGCCAAGCATATGGGAGTAATACTTCTGTGAAGAACTTAGTGTTTTCTTTAATGCATCTAAATCTTTGCTCTTAGAGGTTTTCCGTCTGATCAGTGCCCATATTATGACGCAAATAATTAAAGGTACCGAGAAGAATCCAATAGGGATTGCTATAAAGGGTCTTAGATATTCAAATCTGAACAACACGTTGATAATATATAAACTTAATAAAGGATATATAATACTACTGCTAATAAGAGAGGAGAAATTTATTAGGAGATTTATATCACTGAAAAGCTCTCTTTCAAATTCGATATATTCTTTGCAAAGAACGAATATCCACCGCTCACGATGAAATTTTGTAAGGAGACGTTTCTGATGAATAAATCGTGATCCACCGATTATTACAGATACGATAAAGGATATGAAAGATAGTATTCCGTAAATTAGGGTCTGATACTGGTGGACACATTGAAGTATCTGGTCTATGTCCACAGTCTCACTCCCCACTTACCAAAGACAGCCCAACGACTATTAAAACAGCTCCGATCACAACCTTTGGACTTATGTTTTCACCCAAGAGTAATGCCGAGAAAATCACTGTAAAAAGCGGATAGATTGAAGTTATAGGAACAACTTTTGAAGCCTGTGAAAGCTTCAAAGCTTGGAAGTAAATTACCATAGCTACACCGCTTGCTATTATTCCAGCTATTAGAAGGTATGTAACGCTCTTGATTGTCAGCTTTGCGGAAGAGTAATCCTTTGCAACGAACGTCACAGCCGCTAGGAATACCAATGCTCCACTCACTCTTATCAAATTAGCCAAGTAGGGAGAAACTCCCGTGCTAACGACGTATTTGTCGAAGAGCGGTGCAATTCCCCAGAGTAGAGCCGAAATTAGAGCTAGAATTTCACCCTTCATGCAACCTCCTCCTGAATTCGTACATTATTATCGCTCCAGCTACCGACAAGTTTAAGCTGTTGATCTTCCCATAGCCTTCAATCTTTGCTATAAAGTCGCACTGTTTCTTGACAGGCTTTGAAAGACCTTTATCCTCTCCACCGACAACTATGGCTAGAGGTGGTGACAGATCAACGTTTCTCAAGGGTTCTCCATCTAAGTCAGCACCAACTACCGTAATTCCGAATTTTTTAAGCTTTTTGAGTATGTTTGCCAAGTTTTCTACTCTGGCAATATCCAAATGGAAGACGGCGCCAGCTGAAACCTTTGCAACGGTCTCGTTAACTTGAACACATCTCCTTTTTGGAATAACAACGCCCGCACAACCGAAAAATTCAGCTGATCTCATTATAGCTCCCATATTCTGAGGATCTTCAACTGAGTCTAGGAATAGAATGAACGAACCCTCTCTAATGCATTTATCTATAATTGTGTCTACCTCCTTGTACTCTATTGGTGATATTTCGGCCATTACCCCCCTTGCTTCCTTTGGAAGTTGAGGTGTGTACACCACTGGAATCTTTTTCTTCTTGGCAAGAGCTACAATCTCTTTTATCCTAGGATTTGTGGCATCCTTGAGTACGAAAATCTTGTTAACCTTTCCGGACTTTAGAGCTTCCATGACGCCGTTTATTCCCATAACCTTCATCCTTCAAAGGTTGTAAATTCGGTATTAAGACTTGTCCATCAACGTTTTTATCTATCAAACGAACTTTAGATATGCAGTGGATTAGAATACTCGAATTTCTCTGGAAGAGAGGAGAGAGTGAATTGAAAGAGATTGCAAAAAATATCAGAGTTCCCGAAGTTGTTGTCAAGCTGGAAGTTGAAAGGATGAAGGAGAAAGGTTTCGTTAACGTTGACAACGAAAAGGTTAAAATTAGCGAAAAGGGATTGAAAGAGTTGCAGAAGTATGTTAAAAGAATTTGAAGAGAGAGGAGAGAAAGTATTCCTCATAAGGAACCTGATTGAGGTTAGAATTCCGAAGAAGACTTACGATAAGCTCATAAAGAGGTATTCGAAAGAATACATCATATCGTTCGCTGAAGAGAAGACTGTTCTCAACTATATAACTAAGAGGCCTCTCTACTTCATAACTAGAGAGAGCGGAATTCCCCTCTTGGGTTACAATGCCTTCGGCCTGATAGATAGAGGAACGAATCTCATACAAGTTAGACCGATAACCGGATGCAATTTCAACTGCATATTCTGCAGCGTAGATGAGGGGAGATTCAGCAAAACGAGGCTTGTCGATTACATCGTCGATCCAGATTACCTACTTGAGGAATTTAGAAAGGTTGCAGAGTTTAAAGGAAAGGGTGTTGAAGCACACATAGACGGACAGGGAGAGCCCACACTCTATCCCTACTTGGTTGATTTCGTCAGAGGTTTGAAAGAAGTTAGAGAAGTTGAGATAGTTTCTATGCAAACGAACGGCGTTCTGCTGAGCGAGAAGATCGTAGATGACCTTGAAGGCTACATGGACAGGATAAACCTGTCTATCAGTGCTTTAACTCAGGATGTTGCGAACAAGCTTTACGGAGTGAGATATCCACTGAAGATGGTTTTGAGCATAGCGGAATACATAGCGAACAGCAAGATAGATTTGCACATTGCTCCAGTCTGGCTTCCCGGTTACAATGACGATGAAATACCAAAGATAATTGAGTGGGCTTTGGAAATAGGTGCTGGTAAGAGGTTTCCGCCCCTAGGCATTCAAAAATACATACCCCACAGGCACGGCAGGAAGCCGAAGGTTAAAGTTATGACTTTCAAAGAGTTCTACGACAAACTTAGAGAGCTTGAAAAGGAATACGGTGTTAAGCTCGTCCTAAGTCCAGAGGACTTTGGAATTGAGAAGAGACCGAGAATGCCTCAACCTATAAGGAAAGGAGAAATTTACAACGCTCAGATAGTCTTACCGGGAAGGATGAAGGGTGAAAGGCTGTGTATAGTTAAGGATAGACTGGTTTCCGTTTTGACGGATAGAGAAGTTGGAGAGTTCGTAAAGATTAGAATCACGAGGGAGAAGGACGGGATATTTGCCGGGGTCGTGATTTAATCTTGTAATCTGTTAGCTACTCACTACAAGTTTGTTGAAATCAACTCATTCTATCTCAGAAGTCAGAAAGCCGATACGAGATCTAAAAGATAGCAAGACCTAAATGCCTAACAACCAAAATTGAAGCGTATGGCTGAAGTGCTCATCAGAGATATAGCTGAAGAACTCAAAGACGCTTATTTGGATTATGCAATGAGTGTAATCGTTGGAAGAGCTTTGCCAGATGTTAGAGATGGATTGAAGCCGGTGCAGAGGAGAATATTGTACGCGATGTATGAGATGGGTTTGACGCACGATAAACCGCATGTCAAATGTGCGAGGGTTGTGGGTCACGTTCTGGGTCATTACCACCCGCATGGAGATGCTCCTGTGTATGAAGCTCTTGTTAGGATGGCTCAGGATTTCAGCATGAGATACCCGTTAATAGACGGACAAGGTAACTTCGGGAGTATTGACGGAGATGAACCAGCTGCTATGAGATATACCGAATGTAGACTCACGGAGATAGCGGAAAAAATGCTTGAGGATATAGACAAGAATACGGTCGATTTCCAGCCCAACTTCGACGCTTCAAAGCAGGAACCTGTTGTTTTGCCAGCTAAGATACCAAACCTCCTGATAAACGGTTGCACTGGCATAGCGGTGGGTATGATGACTAATATTCCCCCTCACAACATCAGAGAAGTTTGCGACGGCATTATAGCTTATATAAAAAATCCGAATATAAGTATTGAGGAGCTCATGAATTTCATAAAGGGTCCAGACTTCCCGACTGGCGGAGTTATTGTGGGAAGGGATGGAATAATCGAGGCTTACAGGACTGGAAAAGGAAAGATAATTCTTAGAGGTAAAGTTGATGTTGAGGAAGACAAGATAATCATAAGAGAGATACCTTACATGGTAAACAAGGCTAAGCTCGTTGAGAAGATTGCAGATCTAATAAAGAAGGATAAACTTCTGGCCAAAACTGTAAGGGATGAGTCGGATAGAGAAGGAATAAGGGTAGTTATCGAGCTCAAAGAAGATCCTTACTCCGCTCTGAAGAAGCTATACGATCACACTCCCTTAAAGGTAACTTTCAATGTTGTAATGCTCGCTCTCGTTAACAACGAGCCGAAGCTTTTGAACTTGAAGGAACTCATAGCCCATTACGTCAATCATAGAAGGGAGGTCGTTAGGAGAAAAGCTGAATATGAGCTCAAGAAAGCTGAAGAAAGAAATCATATTGTAGAAGGGCTTATAAGGGCAATAGAGAAGCTTGATGAGGTCATTAATCTGATAAAACAGTCCGATTCTACTAAGAATGCCAAGGAGGGATTGATGAAGCTTTTGAGAATTACGGAGAAACAGGCTGAAGCGATATTACAGTTGAGGTTGCAGATGCTTACCAGATTGGAATATGAGAGTCTTATGAAGGAATTTAACGAGCTAAAGGGAAGAATTGACGAGCTTAAGAGTATTTTGGCAGATCCAAAGAGAGTTGACGAAATAATCGTGGAGGAGCTGAGAGAAGTTAAGAGAAAGTTTGGAGACAATAGAAGAACAGAAATAATCGATAAAGAGATTTTAAAGGAGGTAGTTGAGGAGTTCGGCGTTGCGGTCACATTAGATGGTCAGATAAAGAGATTTGAGATTGGCAAGGCTTTGAGGTCTAATCCAAAGATTCTACTTCGAGCTATGAGCAATCTGGACATACTACTGTTTTCGAGCGATAAAGCTTACTCGATCCATGCCAGGGATATTCCCCTTGACTTTACTCCACTTTCCAAGTTCATATCTGCAGAAAAAGTAGAAACGGGGGTTGTTGCGAAGGGAGATGTAGTTATCTTGAGTAAAGATGGAAACATAAAGAAAGTCAGACTGGAAGAATTTGCAAATGCAAAGAGAGCAGGTATAATAGCTGGTGAGAATATAGGATTTGCAAGGCTTTACGAGGATGGAGACGTAATCATCGCCACTAAAAACGGTTACATTGTGAGATTTAGATCAAGCGAGATACCAGAATACGGAAGAAGTGCGAAGGGTGTTAAGGCTATAACGCTTAGAGAAGGTGACGAGATAGCTTGGATGTCTATCGGAAAAGGAGATTACGTTCTAATCCTGACGAGAGATGGATATGCAAAGAAAGTACCTATAGATGAGTTCAGATTAACAAATAGAGGTGCAATGGGTGTGAGAGGTGTTAGAGGAGAGATAGCAGTTGCGGAGATAGTTAGTGAGGAAGAGTACTACGCCTACACTTCTGAGGGTAACGCAGTAAGGATAAACGTAAAGAGAATTCCGAAGGGAGATAGATACAAGAAAGGTAAGAAGATAGTGGATAACTTTGCCACTATTGTAATCTGAGTTCAAGCAGGTAGTAGTACTTCCTTCCGAGGTACTTCCGTGCGAATGAGCTTTCGAGCATTCTTTTTATTTCAAAACCCCTTTCTAGACAAACATCAACGAGATCACTCTCAACTGGCAACCATGCCGTTATCCTGCTCTTTCCCCTTACTTTAGCAAACTCGATAATGTGATCTACTATCGTTCTTCCTATTTCATAGCAGTCTAGTCTCGGATGAACTCCCATGAATCTGATGTAAACTTCGTCCCTTTTCGGTTTCTTATCAAAGAAGCTCATCAAAAGTCTGGCTTTAATTCCCTTCGAAATTCCAAGAATTAGGAAGGGTTTTGTAGGTAGCTTTCGTTTGATTTCACTTGTCTTAAGCTCCGCAAATCCTAGTAATCTCTTCTCACCCTTTACAACCATTATACCATCGTAATCCTCTAAAGAGTTGTAATAGCTTTCAAGTATCTCTCTTCCGATGTACTCATCTCCAAATATCAATTTCAACTCCTCACAGCACTCGAAGAGGAGCTTAACGAATTCCCTCACCTCATCCTTTTCAAGAGTTTTCACGAGCATACTCCTCAATCCTTTCCATAGCAACCTTCAGATTTTCCATCGATATTGCGAAGGATATTCTAACGTAGTTTTCATTTCCACTTCCAAAAGCCTTCCCCGGTGTTACGCAAACGCCTTTGCTCATCAATAATTTTTCGCAAAACTCATCGCAATCCTTACCGACATTTGGGAATATGTAGAATGCCCCTTCCGGCTTAACAACATCAAATACTTTTTTCAGCTTTGAATATACAAAATCCCTGCGCCTTCTAAACTCTTCAACCATCTTCCTCGTAAGTTTTTCAGCCTCACCACTGCTTAAGATATCAGCTACAGCTTTCTGTGCAAAGGCTGGAGCACACACTCCGTTCACTTGATGAACTTTAAGCATCTCATCCAGCAAATCCTTCTCAGCTATTACAAACCCAATACGCCATCCCGTCATAGCCAAAGACTTGGAGAAACCGTTTACAACCACCACATTCTCTTCTCCAGCCAAGCTTATGGGTTTTTTGTCATAATAGATTTGGTCGTATATCTCATCGCTAACAACTATCGTACCGTAGTCTCTTGCAATTTCCACAACACCTTTGATTGTTTTCTCATCTAAAACAACACCTGTAGGATTGTTTGGGTAGTTGAGGAATATGACTGAGATGTTTTTGCTCATGACTTCGTTGAGCTTGTCCAAGTCGAGCTCAAATGTTGGATGTGTTAAAATTTCTAAAACTCTAGCCTTACAGAGCTTTGCATACGTGAAATAGCTTAGGAAGTTTGGTGAAGGTATTACAACATCGCTACCTTCCTCGATGAAAGCTAAACTTGCATTCAGAAGAGCTTCGCTACCACCTGTCGTAACCATGACGTTATCTTTCTCCACTCCGTACCTCTCAGCTATTGCAACTCTAAGCTCTTCGATGCCGAAGTTGGATGTGTAATGTGTGTAGCCCTTTTTCATGTACTCGTAAGCCTTTTCAATGATTTCTAAGGGAGTGTCAAAATCCGGCTCTCCTATCGAGAGATTTATTATTTTCTTACCCTCTTTCTTAGCTTTCTCGACTATCTCAAACATCCTTCGAATCAGAGAAGTCGATATACCCTTAACTCTGCTTGCGATCATTGAAACCGTTACGGCAATAAGTTAGATAATAAATTTACCAATCGAATCCTTCCTTCATCCACCTAGCGAAATCTTTCGCATGGTATGTGATTATCAAATCTGCTCCGGCCCTCTTTATGCTCGTTAAAATCTCGTAAACTATATCCTTCTCATCAAGCCAGCCTTGAATAGCTGAGGCCTTAACCATCGAATATTCTCCACTTACGTTGTATGCACACGTTGGAACTCTAAATGTCTCCTTAACTCTCCTAACTATGTCCAAGTACGCCAGAGCGGGTTTGACCATTACTATATCTGCTCCCTCTTTCAAATCAAGTTCTACTTCTCTTAAAGCTTCATCACCGTTGTGTATATCCGCCTGATAACTCCTTCTATCTCCGAACTTGTAGCCGCTATCCGCAGCCTCTCTGAATGGCCCGTAGAAGCTCGATGCGTATTTGGCTGAGTAGCTCATTATCGCAACATCGGTAAAGCCTTCATCATCCAAGGCGCTCCTTATGGCTTTAACCATTCCATCCATCATGCCAGATGGAGCAACAATATCGGCACCGGCTTCAGCATGACTTACTGCTATCTTTCCGAGTATTGGCAGTGTTTCATCGTTCATAATCTTCCCGTCTTTAACTATCCCGCAGTGCCCGTGTGTAGTGTATTCGCATAGGCAGACGTCTGTTACTATGACAACATCAGGAAACTCCTTTCTCACAAGTCTGACAGCTTTTTGAATGACACCATTTTTGTCAAAGGCTGAAGAACCTATTTCGTCTTTGTACGACGGAATTCCAAAGAATATGAACGAATTTAAACCCAAATCTAAACACTTTTCAACTTCTTCAACTACCCCCTCAACTGGGATTCTGTAGTATCCGGGCATCGAACGAATTTCCAAAGGTTTTGAGATGGTTTCGTCAACAAATATCGGGACGATGAGATCGTCTAATTCAACTTTAGCCTCTCTCACAAGTCTTCTTAATCTCTCTTGCCTTAACCTCCTCATTCTCACTGTCGGAAACAAACCCATCACCTCCATCGACGAACATAGATTCGATAATAGGGAGGATATTGAGGTTAGAATTGCTTTTGGCGAGTTCTTTGAGTTTTAGGGTAGGGTAGCTGAGGAATTTTTTGATTAGGGAGTTAGCGAAGGACTCGAGGATCTGGATAGCGGAGTCATCTATATTGTATTTGGCTTTTAGCTTGTTGAAGGCCTCGATAATCTCTTCTCTTTTCACGGCTTCAGCCCTCTTGTACATAGCTCTGATAGCCCTTTTAGCTCTGAGAGCTTTCAAGCTCTCCTCGAGGAGTTTTAACTCCTCGTCAATTATTTTTTCAGCCTTTTCAATCTCTTTTAATCTCTTTCTCAAATTCTCCTCACTCAACCTCCTTAAATCGTCTATCGTGTACAGCCTTACCCCTTCAACCTTGCAGACATCTTCATCCACATTTCTTGGAAGGGCAATATCCAAGAAGACCTTTCCGGGTTTGGCCATGTCTCTGGTAATTATTGGATGGGTTGCTGAAGTTGCTGTAATTATTATGTCGCAGAGATCGATATATTTCTCAATTTCATCGAATCTGACCGCTTTGGCACCAACCTCTTTAGCTAAATTCAAACCTCTCTCAAAAGTTCTGTTAGCTATGTACAGGTCAACTTTTCCAGAGAGATGCCTTGCCACTGCACTTCCCATCTCTCCAGCTCCTATCAGAAGTACTTTCTTTCCATTTAATCCAACTTCCCTATCTAACAGCTCTACTCCGGTCGAAGCAATTGATACCGATCCCTTGTTTATCCTTGTAAGCCTTCTAACCTTCGTTCCGACGTGAATAGCCTTTCTGAACACGAGATCGAGGATTTCACCAATTCCGCCACACTTCTTGCAGATGTTGTAAAAGTACTTAACCTGACCCAAAATCTGGTCCTCTCCAACTATCATCGATTCCAAGCCGGACGCAACTCTAAGAATGTGATTCAAACAATCCCTACCAACGTAAATGTCAAGAATTCTTTTAGGAACTCCCATCTCCTTCGCAAATTCGTAAAGAAAATTTACGGTATCCTTACCAACAACGTAAACCTCCACCCTGTTACACGTGAAAAGTAAAGCACATTCATCTATATTCGGATTGGACAAAACCCTCGAAATTATTTCACAACAGTCCCCATGCCACGCCTTCTCTATATCCCTTATATCCGCCTTCTTATGCGAAATCACTAGGCTCGTTATTTCCATAGCCCTCACCTGATCTCGATACCGTTTAATGTTTTCTATTTTATCGACAATGTTTTAAAACTGAAGGTTTAAAGTGTGATGCCGGGATTGCAGAGTGGTACTGCGCGGGCCTGGAGAGCCCGTGCCCTTCGGGGCTCCGGGGTTCGAATCCCCGTCCCGGCGTTCGTGATGATTGGAGGGGTCTCTGAATTGTGATGAAAAGCCGCCAACCTGATCACTTCTTTCTCTTGTTAGGACAGATGAGCGAAAAGAAGCAATACCTGCACTCCCAGTCGTATCTAGGTGCAGTTTTGTCAACGATCAGCTTAACTATTTCATCTTCCTCTATGTCTTCCTCAACAACATACTCCGTAATCCTGTCTGGGGTTACATAAACGAGGACTGTCTTCTCCAGATCGAATAGCCAGTTGTAAATCCTAGCCTGAAGAACGTGATGATCGTAGGGAATTTCAAAATCTGCTCGAGAAGTCTTTATCTCTATTCCTACCTTACCCAACTTTGCATCAATCCGTCCAACTATCTTGTACTCTCCTATTGACTTTTCACCTTTAACCTCCACCTCAGCATTCAGTTCATTCGATAAAATCTGCTCCAATCCCAGATGGACGAGCGATCCCAATATCGTTGCGGGCGTGTATGCCGAAGCTTTGTATAAGTCTGGAAATTTTTCTTCAAACTCCCTTTTAAGCGGACATCTTATCAAATCGGTTACCTCAATTGCTCCCTCTTCCTTAAGTCTCTTATGCTTCTCCAGCTCTCTTAAGCGCCAATCCACTACGACTTCTATAATCATAGAGCAAGTTCAATCAAAAATTTTAAAGCTTTGTTCACGTTCTCAGTTGAATGATAAATGTAAGCTATTTGACGAGTTATTTGACTTGTCCTAGGCTCTGCTATTTTAGAATGAGATTCGGAACAGAGTTGAACGAAATGAACGCTGCCAGAGAAATTTATCTGAGTTTGAGAAAGGGATACGATGTAGAATGGGCTGAGAACAGATTTCTCGAACTCGGTGGAGATAAAGATGTTTTTGAGAAAGCGAAGTCGAATTTCAAATTCCTAAGTGAGCTAGAAGTTTTAAAACCAGTCGATTGGGAGGTTAAACTTGAATCCGAGAAGTATAGGCTTAAAGGTATACTCGACGAGCTTGTAGAATTCCGATCTAATTTCCATCCACTTATTCTGTCTTTGAAAAGTCCTCAAAAGGATATTAGGTTTAAGGATAGGATAAAGGTGTCTGCCTTCTGCATGCTTTTGAAAGAGAGGGATGTCAATTGCGATTACGGATTCGTCTATTACTGCTATGATGGAGTTCTTAGAAGGGTTGATGTGGGGAGGAAGGAGAGGTACTACACCTTAAAGCTTGTCGAAAAGGTTGAAAGAATTAAGAACGGTTTCATGCCGGAGAAGGGCAAGAATGCAAGATGTGAATTCTGCAATTATAAAGATGTTTGCCAGTCTAAACTTTCCACATTTCAAGAAAAGTTTGGAAAGCGATTTATGCTGTAAGATTGAAAAGCCTTTATGGAAGAGATAGAGTTTGAATGTCCAGTTTGTGATGACGGAAAGAAGCACAAGGCTGAGGTTTTGAAGAGGGAGAGGGGAAAACTCGAAAGAGATGAAATGAAGCTCATCAAAGGTAACGTTGAGGTCATGATCGTAAGATGTAAGGATTGTAAGAGAATTGGTAAGATAATCAGGCATTTAGATTACAACTTTGAGATATACGACTTCCCATCGGACGACGAATCTATAGAGAAGCTTGAGAAGTTGGCGAGTCAGTGAAATCTAAACCAGATATAGGCAATTGCTACAGCTAAGCAGAGCAAGACCAAAGCCGGTGCTGTATATTTCATATCACTTTCATTGTTGAACAAGCTCGCAAGATCGTCAACAACACTTCCTTCCAGCACGACACCGATCTCCCTGTTCCTGTTAAAACCGTATTCGTCGAAATTCGCTGATGTAACTATCGCCTTGTCATCGACAATTACCAACTTCCCGTGAACTCTCTTGTCAACCTTAACATTCAGTTTTAAGCCGTTTCTACTTCCAAAATCTTTAAGAAATTCTGCACAGTCCTCATCTGCCGTTATTATCTTGATTTCGCAACTTTTATTCCTTAGAATGTCCAGCAATTTTGTACCTTTGAAGTGTATGTACGGCGCCATTATGTAAAGTCTACTCTTTGCATTAGTCATCTCCTCAAATATCGGGTTGTAATCTGGCAAGACAAATACTGTAACGTTTCCCTCAAAGCTGTAAACTTTCCCTCTCCCTCCAAAAGACTTGAACGCTTTTAGTTCTCCAACGCTCCCGTGATCGCTGGCATAAATCTTATCATGCTCAAGTACATCTTTGAGGAACTTCGAAATCTTTTGGCTTTTGAAGTGAATTATGAATCCCAAGTTATCCCACTTCCAGTTTTCTGTTGTCACTACAACTTCATTGCCGTTCAATCCGAACTTCCAGTGGAAGAACCTGTAAGATTGCGATTTCAAAAAATAAGTTTCGCGATTTCTCGTAAGCTCTATTTCGTTGACGGGAACTCCTCCTATAGGATTTGCATCGAGGTACAGAGTGTAATTGCCTCTAACGTATCTGTCAGTTGTAAAGATGTAGGATACGATAGTATCTGCTTCAAACACGAAATTTGAAGGAGTTACTATAATCTCTCCGCTCACATGGTCTCTTACTGGCTCGAAGTCTGTCCAGCCTTCGTATCTGAATTTCCAGCCATTCTCCCTATAATATATCAATCCCTTATCCGAATTCCTGTAGCTGAACTCGTCAACAAGCACACCATTTTCGTAGAGCAGTAACCTTTCTCCGCTGTTCGCGAGTGCAAACCTTCCTCTGAATTCTGTATCTGGCTCAAATCCAAACTCCTTCGCAAATGCTGAAAGGTTCTTTGTAACGTAGTGAATGCCAGTATTCAACGTTACATTTCCTTCTTCATCGCTTAAAATACAGGTTGTGTTGCATCTCACCTTTACATACTCCGCCTGCGGATTGTAGGGATTTGGGCAGACCTCAAGTATCTCCGCATTTACTGGAAACAGCAGTAGAAATAAAATTAGAATCCATATCATCTAAACACCCAATCTTCTCTTTAACTCTCCGAGCGTCGAAAAGAGTTCTGCAACTACGTTGTGAGGGTGTATGCTTTCTTCATTCTCCTGCCTCAGATAAACGAGCGTACTGTCAGGTAGATCTCCAAATCTTTCAACGATACCTTTAGCCATAGCCCTAACACAATCCTCAACAAACCTTGGGTTTTCGTGCATCCTTCTTACAACTTCCACTTCATCCTCTCTCTTTAAAAGCTCATAAACTTCTGAACTCATTGCTCTCTTTGCGATTTCTATCAGCTCTTCAATCCTCACTGGCTTATCTTTTACCTCTACCCTTATAATGGCCCTTCCTCTCTGGTTGTGTGTTGGTAGAGGCAATTTCTTAATGAGTTTATCATTTCCAAACTCATCGATTAGTTTTGCTCTCATCATCTCCTGAGCGCAGGGACAAGCTGTTGCACCAACTACCTCAACACCAACGAAAACCCTTCTCTTACCTTCTTTACTCATCAAAACTTCACAGCTTATGTTTACGACTTCATCCGTTCTCAGCTTCGTTATAGGAGTTCTCTTTCTAACTATCAGTTCGGAGTTCATAGTTACCTCTGCTATCTCTGCATACTCGTGTTTATTCAAGACTTCTTCAGCCAAACTTATACACAGCGCCTCTATTCCCTTAACAGGTTTCTCTGTAGCTTTTTCAAGCGTAGTGTATATTGCTTCTAAGTTTCTGCTTAAGTTGGCACCCTTTAAGCTTGGTGGGAGATCAATAAATATATCAAACGTCGATATCAAAACGATGGGCCTTTTTTTCCCAACATCAACCTCCACAAGCTTTTTTACACCTCTAACGCCCACCCTATTTATCCTTATAGGGATATCGGGTTTTAAGAGCTGGATGTCTGGAAGCACGATTCCAAAACTTCCTCATCTTTAAAGGCTTTTTCGCAAACTTGAATAACCATATGCATTGGTTGAAGTATGCTTGGAATGCAACCAGCCATAGATCAGAAACCAAGAGAGGCGTTCGAATTCGCTAAGGAGCACGGATTTGATCATATAGAAATTTTAATGGATCATCCCTTGTATTCTATTGAAAATCTCAATCCAGCAGAAGTTTTGGAGATGAAGGAGTGCTACGATCTCGAAATTCTCTTGCACGCTCCTGCCACCTCCACAAACTTCCTTTCAATAAGCGATATGATGAGAAAGGCCAGCTACGAAGAGCTATGCAGAACAATCAGATTTGCTGAGAAATGCGATGCTAAATTAATAACGTTTCACATAGGGTGGAACCCGGGGTTTATAACGGCAAAGGGCTTCGTTTTTCCAAAAGAACTTTACAGAGATCACAACTACCGAGTACTTACGAATGAGATGTACGAATTTTTGAAGAAAATTGATGCCGAATTTTTAGCTTTGGAGAACACTATCCCTCTTGATGATAATCTAAGCTTGGCTATAGAGTTCCTGATAGAGAATACTGATGTAAGCCTAACCTTTGACATAGGACACTATTTCTGCAAGGGAGGACACGACGTCTTCCTAAAGCACTTTGAAAGGGTTAGGAATGTTCACCTTCACGATAACGACTTGAAGAACGATTTGCATCTGGCCTTGGGTGAAGGTAAGGTAGATTTAAGCATTATACCAAAGAACTACAAGGGTTATATGACGATAGAGTGTAGGGATGTCGAAGCAATAATCAAATCTAAGGAGTTCATCGAGAGGTGGAGATGATGAGAGGATTCTTCATAGGTCGGTTTCAGCCATACCATCTCGGTCATCATGAAATAGTCAGGGAGATCATTAACGAGGTTGACGAGCTTATAATAGGTATTGGAAGTGCTCAGGAAAGCCATACACTTGAAAACCCTTTCACTGCTGGGGAAAGGATACTGATGGTTTCGAAGGCTTTAGATGAGATAGATCCCGAGCTGAGGAAGAGAGTTTACATAATCCCCCTTGAAGACATATACAGAAATGCCCTTTGGGTGTCTCACGTAGTTTCAATGGTACCTCCCTTTGATGTAGTCTTCTCGAACAATCCCCTAGTTGTGAGACTCTTCAAGGAGGCTGGATTTGAAGTTAGAAAGACAAAACTGTACAACAGAGAGTTCCTCCAAGGTAGGGAGATTAGAAAGATGATGATTGAGGGGGATTCTTGGGAGAAGTACGTTCCTAAGTCTGTTGCTAAGGTTATAAAGGAAGTGGGCGGTGTAGAGAGAATTAGAGAGATTGCGAAAAATGATAGAATCGCTGAGCGTTGAATGGAAGGTTTTTGTGAATGTCTACATCGAGAATGGGAAGGTATTCAAGGTCGAATTTTCAAAAAACCCGGTTGAAGAGAAATTTGTATCTACCACAGCGAAAATGTTGAAAAAAGATCTTGAAAAATACTTTAGTGGGAGGAGGGTTGATTTTCGTAAATACGATGTAGATCTCAGGGTTTCTTCATTTGTTAAATCCGTTCTGGAAATCGTTAAGAATATTCCATATGGAAAGGTCGTAACGTACGGTTACCTTGCAAGAATTTTGAAAACTTCTCCAAGGGCTATTGGAATCGCTTTAAAGTTAAACCCAGTCCCAGTAATAATTCCCTGCCATCGTGTGGTAGCTAAAGATGGTTTGGGTGGGTTTAGTGCTGGAGTTTGGATAAAGAGAGAACTCTTGAAGCTTGAGGGGGCAACGTTTTTATCTCAACAACTTTAGTGTCCGCATGGTTGATGAAACTGTCATATCAAAGGCTATAATCGAAAGCTACTTCGAGAGGCTTAAAAGGTGTTTGAATGTCGATGTTATAGTTGTTGGAGCTGGTCCAAGTGGCTTAACTGCCTCATACTACCTATCAGAATCGGGTTTTAACGTCTGTTTGATTGAAAAGAGATTAAGCTTGGGAGGAGGAATTTGGGGCGGTGGCATGTTCTTCAACAAGATAGTCGTTCAGAGTCAGGCTCTCCCGATACTTGACGAGTTTGGAATTGGCTACGAAAGATACGATGAGGAGCATTACGTTTTGGATGCAATCGAACTTGCGGGTTCTCTGATAAGGGAGGTTGCGAAGAGAGTGGAAGTTCTAAACGGTGTGTGTGTTGAGGATGTTGTTGTCAGAGATGGTGTTGAGGGTGTCGTCGTGAACTGGAGTGCAACTTTCATGAGCGGTCTTCACGTCGATCCTCTCGTTTTGAGAAGTAAAGTCGTTGTCGACGCTACTGGACATGATGCCGTTGTGTGTAGAATTACAGCGAAGAAAACGAAGGCTTTTGAAGTTAAGGGAGAGGGAGGTATGTACGCCGATTTAGCTGAGAAGCTTGTTGTTGAAAAGACTGGAGAGGTCTATCCAAATTTGTACGCCACTGGAATGGCTGTAGCAAGCGTTTACGGTTTGCCAAGAATGGGTCCGATATTCGGTGGTATGCTATTGAGCGGAAAGAAAGTTGCAGAACTTATAGCAGATAAACTAAGATCGTAGGAACTATCAACGATCCCATGCAGTTCACCCTTCTAACCCTGAACACTACAGCTAGGAACCCTATTAGAGTTGCCAAAGCAAATATCATCAGACCGTATCCACCTGTGAGAGCGTAAACTACAATCGTGTTGAATACGAAAACGATTAGAGAAAGTTTTGAAGGCTTTATTTTCTCGGAAAACTTTCCAAAGGCTATTGCAAAAGCGATAGTTAGAAGTGTAGCTATTAACGATGCAATTAGACCAATGTACAGTATTTTTAAGGGATCGAGGCTTGGAAAAAGCATTTTGAAGGCCGATACCGCTCCACTTCTAACTTTTCCGCTTGAGAAAAAGACTGCAAAGCATAGAATAGAGTTGGAAGTGTTTGCAGAACTTATTGCTGATACAATCCTTTGATTGTCTCTGAGATGGTTTGAGGAGAGGAGCGTTGCTACTCCAGAGCTTATGCTCGGGAATAGAGAAACAAATGAACCGGCTAGTACTCCCGATGCAACATCCTTAAGGGAGGGATTGTGAAAGTCTATCTTCTGTCTATCAACTTTTCCTGCGCTGAATATGGAGGTTAATAGGATTGGGGATGCAAAGAGGCCCGTTAGCAGAGGTAGAAGTAAGTTTGAATTACCAAAGCAGAGGAAACCTAATAATCCTGACAGTACAAACACGGCCAGAGCCTGTAAAGATTTCTTAAGCCTACTCTCCAAAAATTCTCTCTCGCTCCCAATTAAATAGGCTGAAACTGCAATAAGAACGAAAGGAACTATCGGACTTAAGTCTAATTTCAAGCTTAGGTAGATTGCAAATACGGGAATGGAAAGTAAAAATCCGCCCAAACTTGAGAAAGCTGAGTTTATACAAGCTGAAATTCCTTTTCCATCCAAAACGAGTTCGTGCATTGGTAGGACTCCTACAGCGGTATCTTCATCTGGAACGCCTAAGAAGACCGTTGGAATTATATCAAGGAATGTGTGAACTATTGCATTTACGAAGATTACAATTGCAAGTTCTTCCCTGTTGAAGTATCTGGAGAGCATTGAAGCTAAAGATAAGATTAGCATGGCCGATGTGTTGCTGTGAATGCCCGGAGTTAAACCTGTCAAAATTCCGAGAATTACACCGAGTGCAATGGCTTCGAGCACGTCAGTCGTGAACGAAAGCTTATATATAACCTTTGACTAATATCGATCAGAATGCAGATGGCCATAGTCGAGAGCGTGCTCAGGATACTGTCCAAGGCTGGATATACAGTTACAGACTTGGTGGAGACTAAGCCGAGATGCTTCGATATAGTCGCAAGAAAGGGGGATATAATTCTTCTTCTGAAGATACTCTACAATATCGACTCTCTAAAGCCCGAAATGGCCAGAGAGATGAAGATAGTCGCCAAACTCCTTAAAGCGAGTCCAATCGTTGTAGGTGAAAAGTACAAGAGCGATTACCTTGAAAGGGGTGTTGTTTACAACAGACACGGCTTGCCCGTTGTAAACACAGCGACATTCTACGACTTCGTAGTTGAGGGAATCTATCCTTTGGTTTACTCAGCCCCGGGTGGATTTTTTGTAAAAATAGATGGTGAGAAGCTTAGAGAAATGAGAGAAAGATTGGGTCTGTCGATTGGAGAACTCGCAAACATCTTGGGTGTTTCGAGAAGGACTGTTAAGAAGTATGAGGAAGATGTTGATGCTAGTATTGAGACTGCTCTAAAGCTTGAAGAGGTCTTGGGTGTTGAAATCATAAAGGCTATAGACCTCTTGAACTTCGTTCAAGATGAGAGCGTAGATCTGAAGTGCGATTTCGCTGGAAAGGAGGGTGAGATTGTTAAACAACTCGAATGCATAGGTGTAAAGGTTTATCCGATAAAACACGCCCCGTTTGATATAGTTTCTCAGGCTGAGGAGGAGAACATATTGACTGGAGTCAGGCAAGTTAAAGAGATAGATAAGAGGGCTACGATACTCGGCAGAATATCAAAGGTTCTATCGACAAAAGCCGTATACATTGTGGATAGAAAAGTTAAGGTAGATGTGAACAGCGTCGCCTTTGTAATGAAGGATGAGCTTCAGTGCCTAAGTTCTCCAAAAGATTTCATAAGCTTACTGAAGGAGAAAATCGAAGATTGAATTTTGTACTTAATTCAAAATTAATTTAAACGAATCCATAATAACCATCATATCATTCAAAAATTTTATATAGACCTACTGACCTAGTGATTTTGGGTGATGTAACATGGCGACGTTGCAGGGAGTACCTGTGTTGATATTAAAGGAAGGGACACAGAGAACGACCGGTAGGGATGCATTGAGGATGAACATAACAGCTGCAAAGGTAATAGCTGAGGCTGTAAGAACTACATTGGGCCCAAGAGGTATGGATAAAATGCTCGTGGATAGCTTGGGTGATATAACTATAACTAACGACGGTGTTACAATCCTCAAAGAAATGGACGTAGAACACCCAGCCGCTAAAATGATCGTAGAAGTGGCTAAGACTCAGGAGAACGAGGTTGGAGACGGCACGACTACGGCTGTAGTACTGGCAGGAGAGTTGTTGAAGAAGGCTGAGGAATTGCTCGACCAGGACGTCCACCCAACCATAATCGCTAAAGGTTATAGACTAGCTTGCGATAAGGTTCTTCAGATACTCGATGAGATCGCAATAAATGTCGATCCTAACGATGATGAGACTTTGAGAAAGATAGCTGCAACGGCGATAACTGGTAAGCATGCAGAGTACGCGATAGAGCACCTCTCGAGGATAGTGGTTGAAGCTGTGAAGAAGGTTACGGAGAAGGTCGGTGATTCCTACAAGGTCTACGACGATGACATAAAGATCGAGAAGAAGCACGGTGGTGCAATTGAAGAGACTCTACTCGTAGACGGTGTAGTGCTAGACAAGGAAGTAGTACACCCGGCAATGCCTAAGAGGATAAAGAACGCAAAAATTGCCGTTCTGAAGGCTGCATTGGAGGTTAAGGAGACTGAGACCGATGCTGAGATAAACATCACGGATCCGGAGATGTTGCAGAAGTTCATCGAGCAGGAGGAGAAGATGATCAAGGAAATGGTTGATAGAATAGTGCAGGCTGGAGCGAAAGTAGTGTTCTGTCAGAAGGGTATCGATGACCTGGCTCAGTACTACTTGGCTAAGGCAGGCGTATTGGCTGTAAGGAGAGTCAAGCAGAGTGACATAGAAAAGCTGGCTAAGGCTACCGGTGCAAGGATAATAACTGACTTGAGAGACATCAAGCCAGAGGACTTAGGAGAGGCGGAGTTGGTAGAGGAGAGGAAGGTTGGCGAAGACAAGATGGTATTCGTCACAGGATGCAAGAACCCGAGAGCTGTAACAATCCTCGTCAGAGGTGGTACCGAGCACATCGTCGACGAAGTCGAAAGGAGTCTTACAGATGCTATTAAGGTCACCAAGGCTGTCATTGAGGACGGAAAGGTAGTGGCGGGAGGAGGGGCGCCGGAGATTGAGCTGAGCTTAAGGATCAGGGAGTGGGCACCGAGCCTAGGAGGCAGGGAGCAGCTAGCTGCGGAAGCGTTTGCACAGGCGTTGGAGATAATACCGAGGACATTGGCTGAGAACGCTGGACTTGATCCAATAGACATACTTGTAGAATTGAGAAAGGCTCACGAAGAGGGCAAGGTAACCTACGGAGTAGACGTATTCGAGGGCAAGGTAACTTGCATGAAGGAAAAGGGTGTCCTAGAACCTCTCAGAGTCAAGAAACAGGCAATAACTAGCGCTACAGAAGTAGCAATCATGATACTAAGAATCGACGATGTCATCGCCGCTAAGGGTCTAGAGAAGGAAAAGGGAGAAACCGAGACCGGAGGAAAGGAGGAAGAGGAGAGCGAGAGCGACTAACAAGTCAAGTGAATAGCCAAAGCTACTTTTTTTCCTTCTTCTAATAATTTGTTGTAAGTTTCTACAGCTTTTCTCGATTCTTCACATACGACCTCTATACCTTCACTCCTAAGCCTCTCTATGACATCTCTATCAACCTTAACAACGCCGTAGTAACCGGTTCCTATCACGACAATCTCAGGCTTTAGCCTAAGTATATCTTCGATATCTTCAATTTGTACTCTATGGCCCTCCTTCCTCCACCACTTCTTTACAAAGTCTCCATAAACTATTACATCGTGCCTAAATTCCTGACCATCAAGCTTTATGTAGCCGAAACTGTAGTGCTCAACTCTCATAATTAAGAATGCTAACAAAAATGTGAAATACCTTTTGGAGAAAAGCTTATTAAAAATCCTTAAAGACGGTGATGGCATGAGGTTCTTCATCATAGGCTTTGGGCAAGCTGGAGGTAAAATACTCGACTTATTCTTAGGAAGAGAAAAGGAGAGCGGATCAAACATCACAATCAAGCCTCTCGCTGTCAATACCGCAAGAACAGATTTAATGGGTTTGAAGTACGTTCCCAAAGAATGCAGGCTCTTGATAGGTCAAACTGTTGTAAAAGGGCATGGAGTCGGAACTGACAATAAGCTGGGTGCAAAGATTGCTCGGGATGAGATAGATACTATTTTGAACGCAATCGACAAGATGGGTACTCATGACATCGATGCTTTCCTGATAATAGCTGGTTTGGGTGGAGGGACTGGAAGCGGTGGTTCGCCAGTTTTAGCAAAGTATCTATCGGAAACTTATTCGGAACCCGTTTATGCCGTTGGCGTTCTGCCAGCACCTGAAGAAGGAAAACTCTACTCCTTAAACGCTGCTAGGAGCATGATATCCCTCCTGAAATACGTTGACAATCTCATACTCGTAGACAACGGAGCTTGGAAGTTTGAAGGAATGAGCTTAAGAGAGAGCTTTGCAAAGATAAATGAGGAGATAGTAAAGAGGTTGGCACTGCTTGCAAGGGCTGGAGAGCCAGTTGAAGAGGAAAGCATAGGTGAGATGGTTGTGGACAGCAGTGAAGTCATAAACACGTTGAGAGGTGGGGGAATATCTTCAATAGGCTATGCAACTACGTTGGTAGAAGAGAAAAAGAGAGGATTTTCGCTCTTCCGCAGGAAGAATGTTGACGAGTTTGCAGAAAACGATAAGGCTACAAAGATTGCTTCACTCGTGAGAAGAGCTGCCTTAGGCAGACTAACTATCCCATGCAACATAAGGAGCGCTGAGAGAGCTTTGGTTCTGGTTGCTGGCCCTCCGGAGCATTTGGATAGAAAGGGTTTAGAGAAGGCAAAGCTCTGGCTTGAGGAGCAGATAGCTGGTGTCGAAGTTAGAGCCGGTGATTATCCGACGAGGAGAACGAAGCATGTCGCAGCTTTGGTCGTCTTAGCTAACGTTACAGATGTTCCGAGAGTCAAGCAGTTGCAGAGGCTTGCGGCTGAGGCGAAGGAGGAGATTGAAAGTGTTGAGAAGGAGAGGATAGAGAAGACTCTTGAGATATTTGATGAGGATATAGAACCTCTGATATGAGGGGTTACTATGTTCAAGAGATTCTTTATTTTCCTAGCCACCTTATTAATCTTTGCTGTGCCGGTTCTCGGAGCGGAGACTCTTACAAAGGATAACTTTGCCGAGCCTGAGATAAAGGTAAACAACAAGACATACGTTCCGAACGAAACTACGCTCGTGCTTAACGAGAATGAATACGTATGGATCTCCTATATCATAGAGCCGAAGACAGATGATGATGCAACGAAAATAGACGAAAGAAATTACGATATCTCAACAGAGTTGTCGGATGCGAGCATGAAGTATAGGATAGTGTTTAAGAATGGTGCGAGCATTTCGAAGAGTGGATTTACGATTTCCGTGCCAGACGCAGACGATCTTGACGGCGTAGATATGATAGAGATAAATCTGACAGGTTACACACCTACAATAGATGTCAGGCTCAAGGAGATCACTGCTCTAAAGATTAGGGTTCAGGATGGAGGATACATACTACCAGCTGTGATAATCTACGTCAAGGATGATGGAAAGTTTACAGCTGATCTTGAGAATGCTAAGAGCAAATACAACGAGTTAAAGGATTTCTTGGCAAATTACATGGGCAAAGCGGATGTGACTACACTTAGGAATTACTTGGACATGGTGGGCGATAACTTAACTCTGGCCGAAGAGAACTTGAATGAGAAAGATTATATCAACGCAAATAAAAGGCTGAGCAACGCAGAATTCTGGCTTGAAAAGGCTGAAGAGGAGAAGGTTGCCGTAGAAGCCAAATACCTCTTCTCCTTAGCAGATAAAAGGATTAAGGACATTGGAGAGAATATAAACAAAATTGATGTCTATATTGAAGAAATCGAAAAGAAAGAACTTGTGAATACGAGTGTCCTAATCGATTACAAGACGAGGTACAGTAGCCTGAAAAGCGTTTTTGATGATATTACCACTGATTTGGCCGTTGCAAATGGATACATAAGTGCTGGAAGCTACGAGGATGCTAAAGCTAAGCTAGAAAACATTTTGTCGAAACTTGATGAGATTGAGAGTGAAGTAAACGGCTTGCTGAGTGAATTGAGTTCTCTTGTAACCGTAATAACGACAACAACTCAAGAGAGCTCAGAAGGATCTCCTCAGATAGAGTTACCAGAGATAGAGTTACCAAAGATTGACTGGAAAATTGTGGGATTCTACGGTGGCATCGTAGCCGGAGCGATAGTTGTGGTTGCTTTGGCAGTAATCGGGTTAAAGAAGTATATGAAGAGGAGAAGGTGGGACGAACTTAAATGAGGTTCGTCGTAGCTTTAACAGGAGCGAGCGGTCAAGTATACGGTTTTAGAATCGTTAAAGAGCTTTCCAAGATAGGGGAAGTTTATACGGTAGTTTCTAGAACGGCAAAAAGAATTGCAAAGCTCGAAGGATTGGATGTTGAAATGCTTAGGGATGTATCCACTAGGTTTTATGAAGAGAACGAGATAACCGCACCGATATCGAGTGGTAGCTTCAAACACGATGGAATGGTTATAGCTCCGTGCAGTGTGAAAACAGCTTCGAGCATAGCTTACGGTATAACTGATAACTTAATAACGAGAAGTGCCGATGTAACTCTGAAGGAGAAGAGAAAACTCATACTTTTGATAAGAGAAACACCTCTTCATTTGGGACATTTGAAGACTCTGACAAGGTTGGCTGAGATGGGAGCTGTAATAATGCCACCCGTCCCTGCATTCTACATAAAGCCAAAGACGATAGATGACTTGATAGACCACACGGTTTGTAGAGTTTTGGATCTCTTGGGATTGGAAGTTGAGTGCAAGAGATGGGAAGGGCTTAACGAAGTTTAATCTTTTTTGAATTCGCAAAGTTCTGCCCATTAGCGAGTTGTACAAAATTTACTCAGGAAAGACGCTCACAGAGCGTAAGACTCTTTCGAAGGAAGGAGCGAATATAGTGGCTCTTTATCTCTTGCATCATAAGAGGTTATCCAGTTGGATCAAAGGCATGAAAATTATCTCAGGAACAATGTCGCTAGTATGGTGTTGATCGATTGGACTCATTAACTTTAAATATTTGTTTTTCGACAAAAGGTCATGATATTTAAGCTCTTCAAGAAGGAAAAAGTCGAGGTTGAAGATTACGAAGAACTGGATTTGAGCGAGTATGAGGCTGAGATTGTAGACGAGGGTGTCACCTACATAAAGGTTGCTGAAGTGACCGGGATAAACGAAATTCCTGAAATAAGAAGGCAGGTTTACAACGGGAACATAGTCATAGCGGACATAGCTTTCATAAAGCACGATAAGTGGGTATACGAGAGAGTCTTGAAGGATCTAAAGCAGTTGGCTCAGGATGTGAAAGGAGATATTGTGGGCTTGGGGGAGGATTACATAATAGTGACGCCCACCGGAATAAAGGTTGATAGGGTTAAGATAAGGGGGAGCAAAAGTTTTGAAAGTCCATAGGTGTAATTTAACCTTATGATACCTTGCCCCGCATGCGGTAGGGAGTTAAAGATAAACACCTTACTTTACGACACACCCTTCTTCGGGAAAGTCCTACTCACCACTATAATCTGTGAATGCGGATTCAAGCATTCTGATGCGATAGTTTCTGAGATAAAGGAGCCTACGAGGTTTACTGTGAAAATCAACAAGAAAACTCTTTACGACAAGGTGATTAGGTCTACATCTGGCACAATAAGAGTTCCGGAGATCGGAGTCGAGATAGAGCCGGGACCAGCTTCTCAAGCCTTCATAACGAACTTGGAAGGAGTTCTCGTGAAGATCAGAGACATTGTAGAGATGGCAAGGAGATGGAATGCCGATGATGAAGAAAAAGTTAGCAGATGTGACGAGATCTTAAAGAGAATAGACGATACGGTTGAAGGTAAGGATGAGCTGACCTTGATCTTGGAGGATCCCTTCGGAAACAGCCTGATTCTTTCCGATAGCGCTTTCAGGGAGAGGATGAAGGAAGAGGAGGCTAAAGCTTTAAAGACGGGAATGACTGTAGTAGATTTGACGGGGTTAAGTGAGGATGAACTCTTCAGACTATGAATATTACGTTGAGAAGAATTTGAGAGGAGAGGATTTGAGCTTTGAGGAAGCTCTTGAGCTTTTTGAACTACCCCTACCTATTCTGGGCAAGTTGGCTGATGAGATAAGGAAGGCGAAATGTGGGGATCTGGTGACATTTGTAATAGGCATAAACATAAACTATACGAACATCTGCATATCGAAGTGCAAGTTCTGTGCCTTCTACGCTAAGGATAACGGCTACGTACTTTCTAAGGATGAGATCTTGAGAAAGGTTGGTATGGCTGTTCAGAGAGGAGCAACTCAAATATTAATGCAGGGAGGAATAAATCCCGACTTGGGAATAGAATGGTTTGAAGATGTTTTTAGGGCTGTGAAGGAAAAGTATCCAAACGTACACATTCACAGTCTTTCAGCGCCTGAGATATACTTCTTAGCCAAGAAGGAGAAAATGAGTATCAGAGAAGTTATTGAAAGGCTGAGAGAAGCTGGATTGGATTCTATACCGGGTGGCGGTGCTGAAATCCTAGTCGATAGAATTAGAAAGAAGATCAGCCCAAACAAGGTTGACAGCGAAGGTTGGTTGAGAGTCATGGAAACTGCACACAGGTTAGGTATGAGAACTACTGCTACTATGATGTTTGGTCATGTGGAGAGCAATGAGGATATAATCGAGCATCTATTTAAAATAAGGGATCTTCAGTCAAGGACTGGAGGATTTACAGCATTTATACCTTGGACATTTCAGCCGGAAAACACTGAACTTTACGAGATAATCAAAGAGCCAGTCCCACCTACGAGATACCTTCAGGTTTTGGCAATATCCCGTATAGTCCTTCACAACTTCAGAAACGTTCAAACGTCTTGGTTGACTCAGGGCTTGGAGATAGCAACTCTAGGTCTTATATTTGGAGCGAACGATTTTGGCGATCTAATGCTTGAGGAGAATGTAATAACCGCAACTGGAAAAGAGTTTAGACCTCTCGAAGTTGAGAGGGTAGTTAGAACTGTAAAATCCATAGGTAGACCTGTCGCTGTAAGGGATACTTACTACAGAATTCTGAAGCGCTTATGAGAGAGTTTACACCAATTCATGCGAGAATTCTCATAGGTGTGGGCATAAAGTCCCTAGGATACCTTATCATCGCATCTGGAATATTTCTTTCTCTAAAGGATAAGAGCCTTGCACTTAAAGTCGTTTACATAGGAGTCTGCTTTGTCGTCTTTGGATGGTTTCTTGTTCTCAGAGCTTTGAAGCTCGCTAGCTTTCTCAAATTTAGAAAGTCGGAAAGATTTGATAGAAATTTCAAAATTTCTGCACACGTCTCTGGAGGCCTTTTCGGCATTAAAGAGGGTGACAGTGCGGAAATTGTGGGTGTAGTTAGGGAGAGAATTGGGAGGAGATGGATTCCTGCAAAGGGTAGCGTTGTCCTCTTGATGAACGGGGTTGTTTTTGGCAGATGCAGCTTGAAGGATGGCAAGTTTTCTTTTAAGCTCCCGAACTTGAGGCGAGGTAACTACGATGTGCACGTAAGACATGTTGAAGGATGCGAGGAGAAGAGACTGAAGCTGAACGTTATGAGTTTTGATGAGTGGAAGAGATGTGTTATGACAGTTGTGATTGCTGTTTTCTTACTGTTCATGTTCGTAGTATTGTCTACAATCCCTTTGTTGATTAGGTTATAATGGGTAGCCAAGAAAAGCTGTTCTGTTTAGTCACTTTGACGAATTTTGAGCTTATAGTCTTCAAATCAACCGCCCGTTTGTTCAAACGCTATCCTATAGCTGTCGTAGTTGTTGCTATGGGTTTTAGAGAGGAGAAAAGCCTTACAGAAGTTGACTGAGATGTGATCTGGTAGGGATCTTAAAGTATATAAGTAGGTTGGTGGCTCGACACTGAGTGACTCAATTACGGTCTACGTTAGGGGGTGATTTAAATTAGGGTCTTAGACAAGCAGGATATTGAGGATCTTGCATTAGGTGCCACAGTCCTGGGAACTGGCGGTGGTGGAGATCCATACATCGGAAAACTCGCAGCTTTGCAGGCTTTAGAAGAGGGCTACGAGATATGCGTCATTGATCCAAAAGACGTGCCAAACGATGCTCTGGTAATCCCCTCAGCCGGAATGGGCGCTCCAACAGTCATTATCGAGAAGATACCAAAAGGAACAGAGATTATAAACGCCTTTAAGACTTTGAGCGATTACTTTGGGTAGGAAGTCTATGCCACACTGCCGATTGAGGCTGGGGGGTTGAACTCAACAACTCCACTTGCAGTGGGTGCAAGAATGGGCATTCCAATCGTCGACGCGGATGGCATGGGGAGGGCTTTTCCGGAGCTTCAGATGACGACATTCCATATTTATGGAATTTCGGCAACTCCAATGGCTTTGGCTGATGAAAGGGACAATGTAGTTCTACTGAAAGCGGCAAACAACTACTGGGCAGAATGGATTGCGAGAACGATAACAGTGCAGTTTGGAGGAACTGCATGGATTGCAATCTATCCAATGACCGGAAAACAGCTGAAGGAAGCTGCAATCCTCAACACAATAACTCTGGCTGAAGAAATAGGAAGAGCGATAAGAGAAAGCAGAGAAAGAAAGGTAAATCCAGTCGATGCGATTCTGGATGTAACAAACGGATTTGAGCTCTTCAAAGGAAAGATAGTAGATGTTGTTAGAAGGACTACTGGCGGTTTTGCAAGAGGAGAGGCAATTCTTGAGGGTATTGACGAATACAGTGGGCAAAAACTTGAGATACACTTCCAGAATGAAAATCTTGTTGCTATTCGTGATGGTGAAGTCATAGCGAGTGTTCCGGACTTAATAACAGTTCTTGACGTAACGACTGGAGAGCCGATAACTACTGAAGGTCTGAAGTACGGATATAGATGTGTGGTAATAGGGATACCCTGTAGTGAGAAGTGGAGAACGCCCAAAGGTCTGGAAGTGGCTGGTCCTCGCTATTTTGGTTACGATATCGATTATGTCCCGATAGAAAAGAGAATGGAGGGTAAATAATGTTGAGGATTGGTATTGATGTCGGAGGTACCAACACCGACGGCGTAATCTTGGATGAAAAGAACAACGTAATAGCCAAGGCAAAAACTCCAACGACTGAAGATGTAACTACTGGAATAGTAAACGCCATAGATGCTGTCCTGAAAAAGAGCGGCGTTGATCCCGCTGAGATAAAATATGCGATGCTCGGAACGACTCACGCAACAAACGCAATAGTTGAGAGAAAGAACCTCGCAAAAATAGCTGTCATCAGAATAGGTAAACCAGCAACTTTAGCCATAAAACCGCTGACCTCATGGCCTGCAGATTTGGTTGAAAAGGTTGGAAACAACATATACATCGTTCAGGGAGGACACGAATTCGACGGAAGAGAGATAGCACCTCTGGATGAAGAGGAGATAAGAAGGATTGGTAAGGAGCTGAAGGAGAAAAACGTTGAAGCAATTGCGATTTCGTCAGTTTTCTCTCTCGTAAATCCGGAGCATGAGAAAAGAGCGGCTGAAATTCTAAGAGAGATTTTGGGAGATAATATTCCAATAACGCTATCCCATGAAATAGGTAGTCTGGGTTTGCTTGAAAGAGAGAATGCTGCGGCTTTGAATGCCGCGGTTACAAAGGTTATCAAAACAGCTGTAGGTGCATTTAAAGCAGCTTTAGCCGAGAAAAACATTGATGCTCAGCTGTATCTGACCCAGAACGATGGAACTTTAATGACTGCAGAGTATGCACTTAAATATCCAGTTCTGACAATAGCCTCAGGGCCGACAAACAGTCTGAGAGGAGCAGCTTTCCTATCCAACGAGAAGAATGCGATCGTTGTGGATGTTGGAGGAACGACAACTGATATTGGTATCCTTGTAAACGGATTCCCGAGAGAGTCTTCGGTTGCGGTTGAGATTGGAGGGGTTAGAACGAATTTCAGAATGCCAGACATTATATCTATAGGACTCGGTGGAGGCAGCTTGGTCAGAGAGGAGAACGGAGAAATAAAAGTAGGTCCGGAGAGCGTTGGATTCAGAATCGTCAATGAAGCGCTTGTATTCGGAGGAAATACGCTAACAGCCACGGATATTGCGGTTGCATCTGGAAGATGTAGCATAGGAGACCCATCGAGAGTGAAGAACTTGGATAGAAACCTCGTAGCCAAGGCAACGGAGAAGATCAAGAGCATGGTTGAAGAGGCTATAGAGAAGATCAAAACCAGTCCAGAACCAATGCCAGTGATACTCGTCGGAGGAGGAAGTATCTTAGTCCCAGACGAGTTGAAAGGAGCATCCAAAGTTATAAGACCTCCAAACTACGATGTTGCCAACGCAATCGGAGCTGCAATAGCTCAGGTTAGCGGAGAAGTGGACAGAGTGTTCTCTTTAGATCAGATAAGAAGAGAGAAGGCTATTGAAGAGGCAAAGAGAATGGCTGTCGAGGAAGCCATAAAGGCCGGAGCAAATCCAGACACGGTCGAAATCGTCAACTTTGAAGAGATTCCATTAGCTTATTTGCCAGGAAACGCAACAAGAATTAGAGTAAAAGCGGCCGGATATCTCTCTAAATAAAATTTTTTTTATTGGGTGATTTTCGTGAAAGAAGATGGGATAATCGAAAAACACGCTATTGACGCAATACCTCTAGAGGAGAGGCAGCCATGGTATAGCATAGCAATGATTTGGATTGGAGTTATGATCTGCATACCAGCACTGATGATTGGTGGCGCACTTGTTAGTGGTTTGCCGTTGAAAGAGGGGATACTGGCTGGAGTGGCCGGCTATACGATAATCATCTTAATCATGACCTTCACGGGAATGCAGGGTGCAGACCTCGGAAGACCTGCAGCAGTGATATCAAGATCGGCCTTTGGTGTTGCAGGTTCGAGAGTAATAATATCACTTATCCTCGCTGTCGGAACTATAGGCTGGTTTGGAGTTCAAGCAAACGTTGCTGGATTAGCTTTCTCGAGCATAATGAAAACATGGGTTGGTGCAGATATTCCAGTGTGGATATCATCACTTGTTTGGGGATTAATAATGCTCACGACCGCTGTAATAGGATACAAAGCTCTGGAATACCTGAACTATATTGCAGTCCCGGCACTTTTAATTCTCTCACTCTACGGAACCTACGTCTCAATACAGAAGTTTGGGCTTGAGACTCTGGTGTCGCATTCACCCCCTTCTCCATTCCCATTTATCCAAGGAGTTGCTCTTACAGTCGGATCATTTGCAGTCGGTGCTACAATAGCTGCCGACTATTCAAGATACGCTAAAAATAGAAGAGATGCGGTTTTGTCGTCAGTAGTAGGTGTATGGCCCGCTGGAGTTGGTATGCTCGCCATGGGAGCCATAATGTCCGTCGTTGCCGGAACATACGACATCACGGAAGTGCTATCAACACTCGGTCTCTCAGGAATAGCACTTGTGATTCTAATCCTTGCCACATGGACGACCAACACAATAAATGCATATTCTGGTGGTTTAGCATTGGCAAACATGTTCAATCTCCCAGGAGAGAAAAGAGCACTTGCAACAGTCATTGCCGGTGTTATAGGTACGGTGCTCGCCGTTGGCGGAATACTCGACCACTTCATCGACTGGTTGAGTCTGCTAACCTCAACTATACCACCACTCGCTGGAGTTTTAATAGCGGATTACTGGATACTTAGAAGCGGAAAGCCGGAGAAATGGGAGGAATATCCGGGTGTTAACTGGATAGGTGTGGTTGCATGGATAGCCGGATCTGCAGTAGGTCTATTGCTGAAGATGGGAATTGCACCGATAAATGGCATAGTAACGGCGATGGTTGTGTATTTGGTGTTGTGGAAATTAATTAAAAGAGAGTAAGGAGGTGAAAAAATGGTAAAGACCATAAAAATAGTTGATCTCGTTCCCATAATTTACACAGAAGGGATTCAAAGCGCAATAGATGATCGCAAAAATTTGGGGAGAAAGCTAAAGGAGGAAACAAACGGGCTTGTTGAGCTGGAAGTCGTGACTATAGAAAAGGGAACGGCATCCATAGAAGGAGCATACGATGAAGCACTAAACACACCCTATATTCTGGAGAAGATTAAATGGGCTGAAGATAACGGCTACGATGCCGTTGTTCTTGACTGCTTTGGAGACCCGGGGCTTGATGCAGGGAGAGAACTTGTAAAAATCCCCGTCGTTGGTGCAAATCAAGCTTCGATTCATCTGGCATCGCAGATAGCTGGTAGATTCTCAATAATTAATATTTTACCAGAAACAGAGACGCTGATAAGAGGGCTCGTAACTAAATATGGCCTCATCCAAAATCTGGCTTCGATAAGGACGATAAACGTGCCTGTGCTTGAGCTCGAAAAGAATCCCGAGCTAACGATTCGAAGAATGATAGAGGCAGCTGAGAAAGCCGTCGTTGAAGACAGAGCCTATGCAATAGTGCTCGGATGCACGGGGATGTCTCCGATTGCTGATGCAATGGAGAAAGCGTTGAAAGAGAAGGGAATAAATGTTCCAGTCATAGAACCGCTTAGAGCCGCAATTCATACGGCAATAATGCTCGTATTGATGGGAATAAGCCATAGCAAAGAAGCATACAGACCTCCGAGAGAGAAGTACAGACTGCTCTGATTTTATTTTTCTTTTTTGCTCTCCTCAATGCCCAATCCCTTTTTGATGTTCTTCACGATCAATCTCGGGCCATCTACTTCAAAACCGCCTTTAAGTGGCAATTCCTTCAGGAAGAGGTAAGAGTCCAAATCAATATACGAAAATTCGCCAGTTCCGCATGCTAGGTGAACGCTCGGAGCTAAACCGATGTTCGATTCCACCATGCAACCTATCATGAGTTCCAACCCAGAAGCTTTCGCTACAGCTATGATGTCAAGCGCCTCCAGCACGCCACCGCACTTTGCGAGCTTGATGTTTATAACGTCAACAACCCTTTCTCTGGCAACGTTAAACGCATCTGTTGCCGTAAAGACGGTTTCATCCGCCGCCACCGGGACGGGCGAGTGATCCGTAACGAACTTCAAACCTTGAATGTCCTTCCAGTAAACTGGTTGTTCGAACAGCGTGATGTTAACATCTTTGCTGTAAAGCTTGTTTATGAACCTTACAGCCTCTTTCGGAGTGTATCCCTGATTAGCATCCACCCTGATCTCGCAATCCGGAACTGCTTCGCTTACAGCCAAAACCCTCTTCAAATCCTCATCGAAATCCTTCCCGACTTTGAGCTTGAATATGTGGTATCCTTTCTCGAAATAACTCAAAGCAGTCTCAGTAGCTTTTTCGGGTGTTGTTATAGATAGCGTAACATCGGACTCGATCTCATAGCTCGCACCACCCAAGAACTTGTAAAGCGGAACGCCTATGTAGTTGGTGTAGGCGTCGAGAATTGCATTTTCCAAACCTGCAAAAGTACCCGGATGAAACTTAATTATGCTTCTTAATTTTTTAATCAGGTATCTGTATCTCTCTATGGACTCCCCCACGAGAGCTGGAGATATGTACTTCACAATATCTATGGCGGTAGATTGAATATCTCCAGTGATTATCCCGGAAGATGAGACTTCACCATAACCTACGGTCCCGTCCTCCAGCTGGACTTTGATTAAAACGTTCTCGGCGAAGCTGAACTTTCCTATTGCTATTTCGAAAGGCTCCACAAGGGGTATATTGAGCGGGATAACCTCTACGGATTTTATCCTCATTTTTGATCACTTTCTCATCAGTAATTTGGAATCTTCGCCAATACAATTGCTTAAAATAGTTTTTGGAATCTTTTCTCTTCAACAACAACTTTTCCAATCGTTCTTGTCATCTTCTCTCTTTTCTATAGAAAGATGTTCATGCCCCTGACTTGAACTCTTCTCGGACAGTATCTAACTGCTGATTCGTAGTCGGCAAAAGTCGGGGTTCTAACATTTTTTATTCCTACGTATGTGTTCTTCCTTTGCCTGTAAATTGTTAAAATAAATTATATGTTAAAATAATTTGAGTAATCTTGGGTAATTCGGTAATTCTCCTCTGTAGTCTTTAAAACATTTTGTCTTTTCAAATGAATGTGGCTTTACGAACAGTATCAACTAAGTCAGTATTTGTTTCAATTGGTGTAATAATACTCTTTGTCATTTGGTCTTTCTCTTCGTTTTAATCCATTTAACGATTTCGAGCAAGATTGCAATTGGTAAGCTGAAAAAGAATGTTAATCCAAAAAAATAAATTAAAGTTATTGAACTAAGTTTTGCTGTTGTAAACTTTTCAAGTGCTCCGACAACGCTGAATGTAACCCAACCGACCAATCCTATAAAAAATAAAATGATACCCCAGAATATTGGTCCCATTTAACTTCGATAGTTTTTACGAATTCTCCAATTACTGTACCATAGGAATCTGCAACTCTTATCTCAACTTTGTATGTGCCTGGTTTATCAACAAACAGTAGAGAGAAGTCGGCGGAGTATGTTTTTGTTTCGCCAGGATTCATTGGAGTTTTATATTGCTCTGCAACCATTGAAAGTGGTGTTTTATCATCTACTTTTAGTTCGATGTAGTACACATACGCGGGAGTATCTCCAATATTTTTAAGTGTTAATTCCACTCGCTTAAACTTGTATCCAATAAGTTCATTGTATTCAAAACTAAATTTATAATCGACGAGCTGAACCTTTGATCCTACTAATTCAATTTCTTTTTCTTCGAGAGTTTTTGCACCATACTCAAGTTTTAGGTAATATGTTCCAGGCTTGGTATTAGCCCCTGGCAATCCAAAGTACAAAATCGCTGGAATATCCTTTTCGCTTTCAATCACCTTCATATCTATTGTTCTTCGATCGGGGCCCAATAGGTATACTGTTATTGGATATTCATTAGTCTCAATATTGACTTTTATCGCTGGCCGTCCATCGAAATCTGTAATTTCATATCCTTTTATGGTAGCTTTCACCTCTTCGCTAATACACCCCAGAACTAGAACTCCAGCTACACATATTAAAACTTAGGTACACAAATTTCTTCGTCATAAGTTTACCCCCTTAAATGTTGTTGACAATTTATTTGCAAGATTTTCAATTCATAAATCTTTCCAAAATACGATGTAAGTACTTCGACTCAAATTTGATTTTTCTTATTTTTTAAGCTTGTACAACCTACTTGTGCTAAGCTAAGAATGAATTTGCTAAGAATGAATTTTATGTTATTATAAAGATATTTTTCATTTTTAATACTTTAAATTTGGAGATTCCAGTAAAATCGATAAAAATCTCCTTGAGAGAGCAAAGGAATTAGGGATTAATATTAACTCAATTCTCGAAGAAAAACTTAGAGAAATTCTAAGAACATGCGGGGGGAGGGATTTGAACCCTCGAACCCCTACGGGACGGGACCCTGAATCCCGCGCCTTTGACCTGACTCGGCAACCCCCGCTCGTGATGAATTAATCGAAAAGTGATAAAAATTTTACTAATAAGTCTCTCTAAGCTTTAACCTGCTCTTAACTTCTTCAACAGCTGACTTTAGATCATTCTGGGTTATTTCCTTCCTTTCCTCAAGCAAAGCTTTTAACACAGCTTCCCTTACAACTAGTCTCAGCTCCGCTCCGGTAAATCCTTCAGTGATCTTAACTATCTCATCTATGTCGTAGCTCCCCGGCACCTTAGCGAGTATTATCTCGAGTATCCTCCTCCTTAAACTTTCTGAAGGCTCTGGAAATTCAATAACTTTATCGAATCTCCTCCACACTGCCGGATCGAGCAGACTTGGATGGTTGGTTGCAGCTATGAGTATTACACCGTCCTCAACGAGATTAATCTCATCTATGGACTTGAGAAGCGTATTAACTGCCCTCTTTACAGCTGCATGTTCATCGCTCGTTCTGGTCTTTGCAACGTAGTCGAACTCATCTATGAAGAGTATGCAAGGACTTAGTATCTTTGCAAGTTCGAAAACCTTCTCTATGTTTTTCGAAGTTTCACCTAGGTATTGGGACGTTATCATTGAGAGCTTAACTTCCACGAGAGGTAATCCGAGCTTTCTACTCAACGCTCTCGCTGTGGTAGTCTTTCCAGTCCCGGGAGGCCCTATGAAGAGTAGCTTTCCTACATCCGTCAAACCTATCTCCCTTAAGAATTCCCTCTCTTCAAGAGCAATCTCAATCTTTCTAATCTCTTCAATTTGATCATCGGTTAAAGCAATGTCTGAGAAGTCAACTCTTATGTCTTCTGGCGAATACACCCTAACCAAACTAAGCATTTCCGACGTTTCCTTGTTCTTTTCAAGCTCTGCTAGAACACACATCAGCCACTCCTTATCGCTACACTTGGGAGCGTTCATCTTCTTAGCTCTCTCATACGAAACGTTCAAAGAGTCGTAGTTCTGGTAGTAGTATGCGAGTATGGGATTTCTTTCTATCCTGTCTAAGGCTCTTTGAGCAAACCACTTGACGGCAAGCTCAAAGGATGTCAACTTTATCTGCCTGGTTATTGCGTTGTAGTCAACGAATGGTAAGTTCTTCAAAGCAGAATCCACGTCTTTAACAACTTTCTTGGCAGTATCGTACTTAACTACAAGTGGTCTCGTTAGGCCATTTTTTCCGTAGAAAGCCTTTCTTAACTCTTTGGGTATATCGTCCTCAGTAAGCTCTTCAAACCTGTTGTATATCTCCGCTGTCAAGAGTAGCTCGACAAGTTTAACCGACTCCATGCAACTGAACCAATCTATGACATTTATTTTAAACCTTTTGCTTGAAGTACGACTCAAGGAAGACAATGTGTTCAAAAGTATTTAAACATTTGTATATATTATGTTGCAAGAGACAATCAAAAGTTTGAAATATCCTTAATGACATCCTTGCTTTGCGAATTACAAAAAGATGATCATATGTATAAAGTGTAGCTCCGCCAACCGACCCGATATCATGCTTATCAATCGGGCGTGAGGGGCGGAGCACTAACGTAATATCGGAGTGTGTGTATATAACTGTAGCGGGTGGTAAGGTATGGCGAAGAGTGAGAATGGTAAGGTAATAGATTTGGAGGACTTGCCCGGAGTAGGATCTGCCATAGCTGAGAAGCTTAGGGAAGCTGGATATGACAGTATAGAGCTCATTGCAGTAAGCTCACCTGCTGAATTGAGTGCTGTTGCAGATATTGGTGAGGCTACAGCTCTCAAGATCATAACCGCTGCGAGAAAGATGGCCAACCTAGGAGGCTTTGAGAGTGGTGAAGTCATATTCCAGAGAAGACAAGAAATAGGTAAGATTACGACTGGAAGTAATGCTTTAGACAATCTACTGGGCGGAGGAGTTGAAACTCAGGCTATAACTGAGTTCTTTGGAGAGTTCGGGAGTGGAAAGTGTTTTGCAAGGGATACGAAGGTTCTCTACGTAAACGACGAAATATATCATATAGAAAGTATAGAAGAGATGTATTCAAAATATTCCAAGATTAACGGTGAGTTCAGATTAGACGAAGGTTTTGCAGTTCCGCTCAAAAACGTCTTCGTTTGGACATTCGACGGTGAATTGAGAAAGGTCAGAGCGGAGTTCATATACAAGGAATTCGCACCAAAACTCGTAAAGATCAAGCTTTCGAAAGGTTTGAGTGTAAAGGTAACACCAAACCACCCCGTTCTGGTTTTCAGAGACGGTTTAAAGTGGATTAAAGCATGTGAGTTGAGGGTAGGAGATATAGTAGTCGGAGTTAGGAGAATACCCACCAACAACGGTAGTGACATAGACGAAGATGATGCCTACTTCATGGGAATCTTTACCGCTGAAGGTTCATTTAACCCCCTTTCGATTTCTACAACCTCAAAGGATTTGGTTGATTTCGTTGTGGATTACATCAAGAAAAAGGATAACTACACTCCTAAGGTTAGGGAAGACAGAAGGAGAGAAAGAACGGTTTATACGATTTTACTTAGAAAAGTTACAGCGGAAAGGTTGAATCTGAAGGAGTGCAAGGCTAAGAACAAGAGAATTCCAGAGATAATCTTCAACTCAGACGAGGATTGCATAAAGTCGTTCTTAGCTGGTTACATCGACGGAGATGGATACGTAGGTAACGTCGTTGAGTTATCAACGGTAAGTAAGGAGTTGGCGGACGATCTTATAGCACTCCTTAAGTTTATCGGAATCTCGGCAAAGGTTTCGGAGAACGGTAAACTTAGAATTTACATAACGGGTGAGGACAGAGCTAAGATGAAGGAAGTTCTAAGGTTTGCAAAACTGAAGAGAGAAAAATCGCTTAAGGCTGATGGCGTTGGAAGGTATCCGCCAGAGATTGCAAAGGTCTTAAGAGAGTTGTATAGGAATTGCGTTGAATTGCCTAAGACCGAGATGAATTTAGATAACAAGCAAGCATACCACCTTCTGACGAGAGATTTGAACGTTTGGTTTACGGAAAGAACTTTAAGTGAAATAGAGGAGTTGTTCTTAACTTCCCTAAAGATGCTTGAAGAGGCTGAAAGGAATGTAAAAGCTGGAAGAAAGGTAAAGCTACCTTTTTCATGGACGGTGTTGAGAAACTACGGATTCAAGGACACTCAAATTAAGAATTACAGATTCAGAGGGCTCCCCAAGAACGAAGACGTTAAAAAAGCTCTGTTGACGGAAATCGAAAAAAGGAAGGAGATTGCAAGGAAAGCTTTAAGGTTAATCGAAACGTGCAAGTCTTTGAGTTTCTACACCGTTGAAGATGTTGAGATCGTGGATTACAACGATTACGTTTACGATCTCGTAGTCCCAGAAACACACAACTTCATAGCGCCTAACGGCTTAATACTACACAACACGCAAATATGTCATCAGTTGGCTGTAAACGTGCAGTTGCCAAGAGACAAAGGTGGCTTAGAAGGTTCGGTAATAGTGATAGACACCGAAAAGACTTTCAGGCCAGAAAGAATAATTCAGATGGCTGAAGCTAAGGGGTTGGATGGAAAGGAGGTTTTGAAGAACATATACGTTGCTCACGCTTACAACTCCAATCACCAGATGCTCTTGGTTGACAACGCTAAAGAGTTAGCTAAGAAACTTGCAAAGGAAGGAAAACCACCTGTAAGACTGCTCATAGTTGATTCTCTAACTTCCCATTTCAGAGCGGAATACGTTGGAAGGGGAGCTTTGGCTGACAGACAGCAGAAGTTGAATAGGCATCTTCACGACCTTATGAGATTCGGAGAGATATTCAATGCCGCTGTAGTCGTGACAAATCAGGTTATGGCTAAACCAGATACGTTCTATGGAGATCCAACAAGGCCCATAGGTGGTCATATAGTGGCTCATACGGCAACTTACAGAGTATACCTCAGAAAGGGTAAAGGTGATCTGAGAGTCGCAAGATTAATAGACTCACCGCATTTGCCAGAGGCGGAAGTCGTTTTCAAGATAACTGAGAAAGGAATAGAGGACAAGTAAACATCCTATTTTTTCTTTTCAAAAACTCTATATTCTATGTTATTCAGCTCAAACCTTCATGAGATGCTTGACTGTAACAGTATCAGCTGTCTTAATGGGATCTCTCGCAATATTTGTAAGGAACATCGATGTCAATCCTTTAATTGTTACGTTCTTAAGAATGGCTTTCGGTTTAATCTACCTCCTTCCTGCAATAAAGCTGGTTAGATTTTCCCTTTTCAAAAACTTAAAGGTTTTATCACTATCTTTCGTAAGCTTACTTACCATTACTTTCTACATTTCATCAATTCAGCTTGTAGAGATGGCAATTTCCGCCCTCCTCCTATATATGGCTCCAGTTTACGTCATAATATTCATGATACTTAGAGGAGAAGACATTGGTAGAGTATCGATTTTCTCTTTAATCACAGCTTTATTTGGCCTTTATCTCCTACTTTCACCCTACTACAGCTTAAATTTTGGTATAATATTCGGAATTTTTGCTGGTCTATGCTATGCCGGATACTTTTTACTTGCCAAAGAGGTAAGAGAGTTTGCATCATCGATTGAAATAACCTTCATAACGCTGCTAATATCGTCTCTAGCTTTGGCTCCCATTGCACTATCGTTCGATATTCTGAGCGTATTGGAGGCCAAATTACTTTGGTTACTGGGTTTGGGTTTGATACCCACAGCCATTCCATTCGTACTCTTGAATTATGGGATAAAGTTTTGTAAAAAGGAAAATGCGCCAATAATAGCTCTCATTGAGCCCGTTTCAGCCGGAATTTTCGGATTTTTATTCTTCAACGAGGTTCTGACTCTAAAGCAGCTAATTGGTGCTGTTTTAATCCTTTCGAGCGTTTTGGTTGCTCTGAAGTCAGGTGTAGAGGGTTAGAGCTTTAGTTACACAAACTTTAACGCAGAAGCCACAGTGAATGCACTTCTTTGGATCCAGAACAACTCTCCAGTTTTCGTCGAACTTGAAAACCTCCATGGGACATACGCTTATGCACAGACCGCAGTGGATGCACTTGCTGTCATCTTTGACTATCCCCTCGCCAAGCTCCTGAATTTCAACGCCGTATCTCTTCAGAACTTCCTCAACTTTCTTAACCTTCTCATCATCAACTTCTACTATCATCTCCCCTTCTCTTGCACCTACATCGGCTCTCAGTATGTTTATCAAAGCATTAGTTTCAAGCGTTGCAATTGATATGACAGGCTTTCTAATCGTTCTGGCATCAAACTTAAGTCTCAAAATCATTTATATCACCTCGCAAGCAATTTGCTCAAATCTTCACTCGTAACAAGACCCAGCACACGCATTTTGGCATCTACAACGGGTAAAGCTGAGATGTTGTGCTTCTCCATCTTCCTCGCAGCACTCTCAACTGGTTCATCTGGCAATGCTGTGATGACCTTTCTTGTCATAACATCCTTAACCTTACCCATCTTTCCCATTGCAACAGCCTTTGCAATGTCCCACGACGTTACGATTCCAACAAGTCTTCCCTCATCGTCCACAACTGGAAGGTGATTGACATTGTTTTGAATTATTATCTTAGCTACTTCCTCGACACTTGTATCAGGCTTTACGGTTATTGCCCTTGTCATAACGCTCTTTACAACCTTTACATCCTTCTGTCTCATCGGCTTAAAAACACCTTTAGTAGGTAATCTCTCGACCGGAGCAGTCAATAAGAATTCTCCTCTTTCTATTAACTTCTTAAGCTCCTCCATGACTTTTCTAGCCATGTAGTAGCTTGAAAGTGGTGATACTCTCACTTCTTCATCGTTTATTACAACTCTACCGCTCTTAAGCTCAGCGTAGCTTACCTTTCTTACAACAGGTCTGTCCCTTCTGGGAACACCGAAATCTATTATTTCGGTAATTATATCCTTATCTCTTATACCCGTGAACTTCGCCATCTCGACATCCAATATGGGAATGGGAATTCCTATGCCTAAGCACAGAGTAACTCCGTAACCCGGCATGACTATCGCCTTCATAAACTCGGGTTTCATCTCCTTCAGATCACCCTTAACCATCAGAGTGCCGAAAGGTGGAGAGTGCTGAGTTCCTTCACCTATTATGTAACCCTTAGTACCGCAGAGAAATATCCTCGTTCCAATGCCTATAGTCCTGAATTCAGGATCGTTGTTCAGAGGAGATATTTCACCACATCCAGCAAACGTAACGTTTCCAAAGTGTGGCAACAGCGTACCCATGTAAGTTCTCAAAATTCTATCTGAAGAGTTCGTAGCAGCTTTGTACCTCTGATAGGCATTTCTTGGATTTACCATGACAGCCTGATTTACATCCTCTAACGATATTTCCGTAACGATGCTCTTTCTTGGATAGCAGTCCGTTCCGTAGCCGGTAGCTCTAAGCTCAACTTCTCTTCCACTAACTAATTCCTCTATAACGTGAGCTCCTCCATAATCCTCCCTACTTTCGGAAAGTTGAGTTACGCCCAGATAAGCGTCAACTGCAGCAATGCCAGTATAAGCCTCAACATCGTTCAACCAAACCCTCTGCATCTTTATGGGAGGATCGGAATGACCAAAGTTGAAGAATGCACCCGATGAGCACATAGCTCCGAAAGTACCAGTTGTAACAACGTCAACCTCCTTAAAAGCCTTCTCAGGACCAAGTTCTTCGACTATTTCCTTCATCTCCTCAGCTGTAACGACGCAAACATCGCCTTTTCTGATCTTTTCATTGATTTCATCGATAGTTCTTTTCATAGCATGCGAATACTCATTTAGAATATATAGCTTTTTCTGATAGCCAATTCTAGAATCTAAAAATTTTCTCAAATAGTCTATAAGCCAGTAAGTTCAACACTTTTAATCTTAAGACTTCGGACGGAGTTTTTGAAGTTCGAGCAAAAGGATTAATAGGATGAGATATAGTAGTATTCGATGGAGCTAGTTGCGGAAGTGTACGGCGTATTTGCGGCAAGAAGTCTCTTCGGCCTTTCTCCAGTTGTAGTGCTTAGGAGCGAAGATGGTAGATTCTTGCCAATCTACATTGGACTTGCTGAAGCTATGGCTATAAACTCCGCCTTGAAGAATGTGATACCCCCACGTCCCATGACTCACGATCTCCTCGTAGATATACTTGGTAAGCTAAATGCGAAAGTTGAGAAGATAGTTATAGATGATCTCATAGATAACACGTTTTACGCTCGTATTGTCTTAAGGCAGAATGACCACGAGGTTGAGATAGATGCTAGACCTAGCGACAGCATTGCTATAGCCGTTAGAATCGGTTGTCCTATCTACGTTGAGGACAAGGTTTTGGATGAGGCGGGTAGCTCGGAAGAACTTCCAGAGGAATTCGTCGAGTTTGACGAAGTTTTTTGATCGAAAGCGACTTAATCAGAGCTAAAAATCTATTTTCATGGAAGTTCCTTGGAGGAAAGTGCACAGCTGGCACTGCACAGCTTGCGGTCTGTGTTGCAATGAGTACTTGGTTCCTCTCAGAGCTTACGAGTATTTGAGATTGAAGTGGACTGGATTTGTTGAGGAGAGGTTTGGAAAGTTTTATATTAAGAAAATAAACGGTAAGTGCCCTTTCCAAGCTGGAAGATTCTGCATGCTCCAAGGAGAGCTAAAGCCAATCGCGTGTAAGCTGTACCCCTTTAAAATAAGAAAAAAGGGCAACGAAAAGGCTGAGTTCGAGTATAAAGGTGAAAGATTCTACGTCTATGTAGATTTGTTCTGTCCCAATATTGTCTTAGGTAGGCCTAGTGAAAGCCTCAAGAGAATGATAGTTGAAGCTATTCAAATTCATCTGGGAGAGAGGAGGGATGTTGAAAGTATAACATGTAGAAAAGTTTTTAGTGTTAAAAATAAAGCTATCATGTGAAGCTTAAAATAGTTCAAGTTCCCTTACCACTTGAGATTGTAGAGGAGTTGAAGGCTAGAAGTGGTAGGAACACTATAAAGGATGCTTTGAGTGAAGCAGTTTACCATTACATAAGCTGTCCCCATATCAAGAAGGTAAAGACGACGATGAAAGTAAGTAAGATGAGAGGTAGGAAACCATTATATCTTAAAGATTTCATCGAGTGACATGTTTTTGACAAAAGAAGAGGAGAAGTTGCTTGAAAGAGGCGACGGTGTTTCCAAGTGCATGGAAATACTCGTTGCTTTAGGTGAGATATTTGATGCGGAGAGACTTATCCCGATAAAACATGCTCACATATCTGGAGTATCCTATCAGAACATTGGAGATGAAGGATTGGAGTGGTTGAGAAGTTTGAATGTCAAATTTACAGTTAAGACTACGATAAATCCAGCCGGTATGGATTTGGATAGATGGAAGGAAATGGGTATTGACGAAGACTTCGCTAGAAAGCAGATGAAACTTTTAAATATTTTCAAGGAGATGGGCGCCGAGCTAACTCTCACGTGTACTCCCTACTACATTTACAGGCCGTCAATCGGTGAGCATTTGGCGTGGGCGGAGTCCTCAGCGGTTATCTATGCAAATTCGGTTTTGGGTGCGAGGACAAATAGGGAGAGCGGAATTAGTGCTTTAGCAAGTGCCGTAATTGGAAAAACACCTTATTACGGCCTGCATATTAAAGAGAATCGAGCGCCCAGCATTCTCGTGAAGGTTGAATGTGATTGCGATCCGTCGATTTTAGGTTACAAGATAGGAAGTGAAATAGAGGGGATCCCCATATTCAAATTTAACAGAAAATTAAGCGATGATGACCTTAAGGCTCTGGGAGCAGGCTTGGCATCAACAGGTAACGTTGCAATCTTCCACGTAATTGATCAAACGCCAGAGTGGAACGATTTCGAAATACCAAGTGAGAAGATTGTAGTGGACAAATTGGAATTAAACTTCGATTGCGATCCCGATATAATTACTCTGGGTTGTCCACACCTTTCAAAAGAAGAGCTGATAAAGGTATACAACCTCCTAAAGAACTTCAGTGGAAAGGTTAGGAGAGAATTCTGGATATTCACATCTAGGAAAGTTTACGAAGACTTGATAGAGGTAGTTGACTATCTTGAAATGAAGGGTGTAAGGGTTTTCAGGGATACGTGCATGGTCGTTTCCCCTGCAACTAGAAGATTCGAATGCGTAATGACCAACTCAGGAAAAGCTTTAACATACCTCCCCAAGTTGAGAGGAGTTAAGGTCTTATACGGCACTCTGGAGGATTGTGTAAGAAAAGCGTTTGAATGATCATTGTAATAATTTGCAAGGAAAGAGAAATCATATTTGTCAAGATAAAGTAAATTTATATAAAGTAAATTTATTTAATGGCTATTGAAAGGGAAATTCTCAAAGATGTGAAGTCTAAGCTTACAGGCTCAGACAAACTCTTCCTATTCAACGCTATTTCGGATTACATCTTCAAAGGTATGGATATTAAGAAAAAGCTAGAAGTTTTTGCCGAATGCAGATTTCCATCCGTAAAGGAATTTGTGCTAAACTGGCTTACAACATCTCTATTCGAAAACGATCTGAATTACGACGCTTGGATTAATTAGATCGAAGAGTATCTCGGACCAGAGTACGTGGAGAGGTTTAAAAGAAAGATAAATGTGAATCGGATGCTATCAGTTACGAAAGTTATCAAAGGTTCAGTCTTTCATTGAAGCAGAGAGCAAGTAGCTTTATAATCAAGCTGACGATTTCTCCTTGTGATAAGCTGTGATAAGTGTAAGAGACCAGCCGTAACCTACATAAGGCATGCGAATCTGCACCTCTGTGCAAAGCACTTCATTGAGTACTTTGAAAGGAAAGTGAAGTACGCGATAAAGAAGTTCAACATGATAGAGAGCGGAGATAGGATAGCAATAGCTCTGAGCGGTGGAAAAGATAGCGTAACCCTCACCTACGTTCTTCACAAGTTTTTAAGCAAGAGAAGGGATGTTGAACTCTTCGCAATAACAGTCGATGAGGGAATTGAGGGCTACAGGCCACCTACCGTAAAGATAGCGAGGAAAATAACTTCGGAGCTTGGAATTGAGCACATCATCGTATCTTTTAAGGATTACTTTGGAATGACTCTAGATGAGATGGTCAAGCTGGGTGATAAGAAACCCTGCACTTACTGTGGAGTCTTCAGAAAATATTTGTTAAACAAGACTGCAAGGGAAATGGGTGCTACCAAGCTTGCAACGGGTCACAACCTAGATGACGAAGTTCAAACAATTCTGCTGAATTTCTTGCAAGCAGATATAGAGAGACTGGCGAGGTTGATTCCTCAGAGAGTTCAAGAGGGGTTGATTATGAGAATAAAGCCGTTCAGAGAAGTGTATGAAAGGGATGTTGTCGTCTACGGTTTACTGCATAACCTTCCGATGGACATGAACGAGTGTCCCTACAGCTACTTCCCAGTCAGGGCAATGGTTAGAGACTTTATTTACAATTTTGAGGAGAAGTATCCGGGGAGAAAGTATTCGATAATGAGGAGCTTTGAAACACTCATACCCTGCTTGAAGCAGATGTTTCCGCAGATAAAGTTGAACAGGTGTGAGAGATGTGGTGAACCTACTTCTAAAAGAATCTGTCAAGCCTGCGTTCTCCTAGAGGAGTTGAGAGAGAAAAAGAATTTAAGTCAATAATGTAATTTCATTTGTGAACTTGCAAAAGTGTAAGTATCAATTGCCGCTGCTAATAGTTCTACTAAACTTAGCAAACCTCATGGACTTATTTACAACGGTGATAGCCTTTAAGCTACCTCATTTCGTTGAAATTAACCCGATAATACTTTCGTTAGCTAGGGAATCTCCTTTTCTAGTAGTTCTATTTAAAATAGGTGTAGTTCTCTCAGTTTCACTATTACTTCTATCCCTCTACGAATTCTCTCAAAGGAGCGAATTTGGTAAAGCACTATTCTCTGGTGTCTTTTGGGGATCTTTTCTATCGTGCATAGTTTTATGGCTCATAGCTGTTCATAACGTAGTTCTTTTGATCTTATACATTTGAAATTGCTTTTTTGAAATTACAACTTAGAAAAAAGTAATTAGTAATTATTGGAAAAACTTTTATATATTTGTGGGTTGCATTATAATACTGATAGTGGTGAGGTGATGTGCGGTGGGAGGTTGGAGGTTGAGAAAAGATAGAAAAGGATTCACGGGACTAGAGGCAGCGATCGTACTGATAGCCTTCGTTACGGTAGCAGCGATCTTCAGCTACGTAATGCTTGGAGCAGGTTTCTACACCGCACAAAAGGGTAAGCAGAGCGTTGACACTGGTGTTAAGCAAGCATCAAGTGCATTGGAAATGGATGGCCAGTACATCTATTTGGTGGCAGAAGAAACTGGATCCGATGGTAATGTGTCAGAGATATTCTTCTACGTAACACTAACAGCAGGAGGAACTCCTGTTGACTTGAACAAGACTGTACTAGCAATTAGGTGGAAGGACTATTACTACCAGATACCGTATAATGAGTCTACTTCTTTAGCACCTAATGGAACTGACCAACATAAGCCGTGGGGATATTTTGGTATAGTACATATAGATGGCCGACAATTCGACAACCTGCTTGAAAAGAATGAGAAGTACAAGATAATTATCAACATGACGGCGATTAAAGATGGATATGGTGCAGAGTTGCCAGAAACTAATGATGATATAACAATAGAGCTAAAGCCATCCATAGGAGCGCCGCTCATAATAAACAAGCACATTCCTCCGAGCTTAACTAACTTAACCTACATATAAAGGAGGTGGTGTAAGTGAGGTTGTTTAAAGATAGAAGGGGATTTACTGGTCTTGAAGCAGCGATAACGCTGATAGCGTTCATTACAGTTGCAGCGGTCTTCAGCTACATACTGCTTGGAGCGGGATTCTTCTCAACCCAGAAGGGTCAGGAAGTAGTCCACACGGGTGTTCAGCAAGTATCTTCAAGTGTTGAGATAATCGGAAGCATAATCGGATATGGTAACACAACTGGTGGATACCTCAACGGAACAACTCTTACAATCCAGCTTGCTGCGGGTGGTCAGCCGATTGACTTAAACAAAACGATAATCACAGTTTCAAGTCCCAAGCACGGATGGTCTGTAGATCTTAGCTACAACAAGTCAAATGACTTAAATAGTCTTAATGATAGCGCTGACGGTAGTCATTATGGAGTATACTGGGTTACCAATGTAAATAATCCGGGTAACCCAGCAGATGCCGATAACTACTTGGAGGAATTTGAGAAAGCGCAGATATACATAGACTTCGAAGACATATACAGAGATCTACTGAATGAATATAAGAATCCACAGCTTGAACCAAACGAAGTATTCCTAATAGAAATAAAGCCGCCTATGGGTGCTACGTATCCACTAGAGCTCAAAGTCCCACCAACGATCGACCCAACGATGGTACTGCTACAGTAAACTCAATTTTTTACCTCATTTTTTATCCTTCCTAAAATTTTTATGAGGTGATGAAAATGGCGGACATAGACCAATCGACGATAGACCAGCTCGTAGCTACAGCTGAGGCGGATACTCCCGAAAGCAAAATAGCAAAGCTTGAGAAGGAGGTCGAGACCCTCAAGGGTTCGATAAAGAAGCTTCTCATGGACATTCGTGAAACCATGAACAATCTCGAAAACCCGTTCCAAAGCCTTCAAAATCTTGCTGAAGTTATCAATAGAGCACCATCATCTCAGCCACCTCAACAAGTCCAAGTAATTCCCACACCACCTCCAGAGACCCCTAAGCCGGAGTTAAAGGAAGAAAAGAAAGAAGAGGAGAAAAGAGAGGAGATAGAGGAAAAAAAGGAGGAAGTTGAGGAAAAGGCTGAAGAGCCTGAGGAAGTTGAAGATTTTGTTAAAGAGGAGGTAGATAACGTGTTTCAGGTTCCTGAATTAAAACCCAAGAAAAAGGTTAGGGAGGTGATGCCAAAAGGTGTGGGTAAGAGGATGAATATTGTAACTCTCTACAACATGATGGTGTGGGTCAGAAGAATGCTCGAAAAGTACGATATGAACACGATAAGAGATATACTCGATCTCTTCGAATCCGCTGGCTACATCTCAACGGAACTCAAGGAGTTTACTGGTAAGATTGTAGATATTGTAGGAGTGATAGGCGACGGATTTGATGAACTCCTGATAGACCTCTACAAGTTACACAAGACAGTAAATCCCAACGACAAGAGTATGGATTCCGAACTACTCAAAATCCTACTGGAGAAGAGAGGCAATGACTTCTAAGGTGGAGAAACATGACAAGAGAGGTGATAACGAATGCTCTGCTAGTTATAGCCACTGTAGTTGCCGTTTCTATATTTACAACTGCTATGATTCCATCTATAAGGGATATGTCAAACACTTACTATTCTATGACGAGCAAACTTGGGGAGAGAGTCGGAACAGATATAAGAATTATATTTATAGAATCCACAGATACGTCCCTTACATTCTGGGTTAAGAACATTGGAACCAGCAGGATTGCAGTTCCTTTACTTAATTTGAGCGACGTCTTTATTGTGTCGAACTCAACATCGTATCACTTCACTCTATCCGACTCTAGCGTTAGTTACTCTATAGAGAATGGGGACGGTGATAACTACTGGGAGGAAGGAGAGACTTTGAGAGTTAACATCGATGTTAGTCTGCCCAGTGGCAGCTACATTCTGAACTTTGTCCTTTACAACGGTGTAGGGGATTCAGAAGTCTTTTCAAGGTGATTAACATGGGCTTCGATACTGTTGTTGCCTCGATAATCTCAATAGCCTTAATAATAAGTGTAGCCTACCTGTTTGCATCTGGAAGCTTCGCACTCGTTGATATGGCTAGTACGGAATACAAGAAAGCGGTTGACAAAGCTGTAGAAATCATGAACACGAAACTATCGGTTCTGAGTGTGAGTTATGACAATACGACTAATACAGTTGTAGCAGATATTAAGAACAGTGGTATGACCAGATTCAGCGATTTCTCACGCTTTGATGTCTTTGTATACGGTAAACCGGATGGATCTTCTGAAACTTACTACGCTGATATAAAGAGTGTTGTCTTTGATATAGTTGCTGAACTGTCAAATCCGGGTATTTTCGATCCCCATGAGATAGTTAGGATAAATGTAGAACTTGCTCAGGCACTCCCAAACGGGACATATGTATTGGTTGTTTGTGCACCGAATGGAGTTTGTTGTAGTGGAGAATTTACTGTAGGAGGGTGATGTGAGATGGCGGTTAATTTGGATGAACTTGAGGAAAAACAGAAGAAGAACATCCTTTCAAGCGGTAATTCGGAAATAGATAAGCGTTTGGGAGGCGGTATACCTCTCGGATCTTTGACACTGATAGAGGGTGAAAACGATACTGGAAAAAGTGTTCTCTGCCAACAGTTCACGTATGGAGGACTCGTGCAAGGACACAACATAGCTTATTACACAACTGAAAACACGATAAAAAGCCTTTTAGCACAGATGGAGTCGTTGAGCTTGGATGTTTCCGACTTTTACGCTTGGGGTTACCTCAGAATATTTCCAATACACCTCGAAGGTGTTGAATGGAATCCTGACCAGATGAGAAAGGTTCTACAACTTCTATCGGATCACATAAAGTCAATACGTGAAAACGTTATAATAATAGACTCGCTAACGATGTTCACAACTTACTCCACAGAAGACGATGTACTTGAATTCTTAACTAGGCTGAAGAACCTCTGTGATAGGGGAAAGACAATTCTAATTACCCTACACCAGCACGCTTTCAAGGAGGATACTTTAGTTAGAATAAGATCTGCATGTGATTGCCACCTCTTCCTGAGGAAGGAGCAGGTTGGTGATAGGTATGTATGTGTACTCGAAGTTGCAAAAATAAGAGGAGCTAAGAAAACTACGGGAAATATCGTCAGTTTCGAGGTACATCCCGGATTTGGTTTGAAGATTATTCCGATACAGTCTGCACAGGCCTAACGAAAATTTTATTTCCTATGACTTATACACATAATTATCATAAAGATAATGACAAGGTGAGCAGAGATGGCAACAGCGGTACAGAGACTCGAGAAGAGTTTGAAACCCAAGGAGGTGAAAGGGGTAGTTGCCAATCTCCCATTTAAACCAAGAAAGTTCGAGGAGCACGATCACATCAATCTGAAGAGCTGCGGAATCTACAGGCTACTGCCTAAGGAAATGAAGAGGGAGGTTGAAAAGAACCTTCACCTTCTTGAATATCTCCACATATTACCGCTCGACAAGGTTGGAATTCCAAAATTTGTTCCAAAGCTCGACAGAAAGAAGCATGGAGATCTCGAAAATCCCAACTTAATATATCCGGCGGACGAGCAGATATACATCCACATATTCCCCGATAAGAACGATGTCAGAAACTACTACATACCCATAGAACCAACACTTCTGACCGGTGTTGATGAACTTTTGAAGGAAGTGGAAATAAGGCTTGTAGACTATCTAGCGGATGTGGATTTTGATCCTGAGGATGAGGAAGAGAAGAAGAGAGTTTTGAAGGAAGCTTTGAAGGAGATATGCATCATAGTTGATGGTAGAGAGATTGATGAAGAGATTAAGTCAGCCGTTAGCAACGGGAATGGTAACGGTAAGAAACCCAAGCTTAGCTTTTTATCAAAGCTTTTCCTCTTTAACAAGAAGAATGGAGATGGGGATAAGTTATTCGTTACTAGACAGCAGTACAAAGCTTTGGAGTACGCCCTGATAAGGGATAAGGTCGGTTTGGGAATACTTGAGCCTTACATAAGGGACAAGTACATTGAAGACATATCCTGTAGCGGTTTGGGGCCTATATTCATCGAGCATAAGATATTCAAGGGTTTGAAAAGTGTCATCGAGTTTAGCGATGAGGAAACTCTGAATAAATTTGTAATAAAGCTTGCGGAGAGAATAGGAAAGCCCGTAACTTACAAAGATCCGATAGTGGATGCAACGTTGCCTGATGGTTCGAGAATTAACATAGTCTACGGAACCGACATAAGCAAGAACGGTAGCAACTTCACGATCAGAAAGTTCAATGAGACTCCCTTCAGCGTTCTGCAGCTTATAGAGTTTGGAACACTTGATTACATGGTAGCTGGCTATCTATGGTTGCTGATATCTGAGGGAATGAGTGGGTTTATATGTGGTGAGACTGCAAGTGGTAAGACAACCCTTCTGAATGCCATAACTACGTTCATAAGACCAGAAGCTAAAGTTGTCTCTATAGAGGATACTCCTGAACTCCAAGTCCCTCATAAGAACTGGACGAGAGAGGTTACAAGGGGTTCAACGAGAGGAGGAAATCTTGGAGAAGGAAGTGGTAGCGAAGTGACGATGTTTGATCTGCTTAAAGCAGCTCTGAGACAGAGACCAAACTACATACTTGTCGGTGAGATTAGAGGTGTAGAGGGTAACATAGCGTTTCAGGCTATGCAGACTGGACACCCAGTCATGGCGACATTCCACGCTGCTACAGTTGAGAAATTGATTCAAAGGCTTACAGCTCCACCGATAAACGTCCCAAAGACCTTCATAGATAACCTTAACTTCGTCGTGATACAGAGTGCGGTAAGGAGACCGGATGGAAAGCTCGTTAGAAGGGTTTTAAGTGTGAACGAGATTGTTGGTTACGATCCTAAGAGAGGAGGAGTTTCTTTCGTTGAAGTCTTTCAGTGGGACCCTGCAACAGATACACACGTTTTCACAGGATATGGAAGCTCATACCTCTTAGAACACAAGATCGCAACCCGTTTGGGAATACCACCCAGCAAGAAGAAGCTGATATACAGAGAGGTCGAAAAGAGAGCAAAGATTCTCAAAAAGCTTCATGACCAAGGTATTACCGACTTCTACGAACTGTTCAAGGCGATAGCCAAGATTCAGAAGAGCGGATTGCTTAAGATAAAGATGTGATGTTCATGAGTTTCGTAACTAAAAACGTTAAGTTGAATTTGGGATTTGGAAAAATCTTTGAAATTGGATTTGTAAAGAAAGTACTTGACAAGCTGAAAGAGTTTAGGGAGAACAAGTACATGGACAACGATCTTCTGTTTATACTTACGTATATGGCTTCTCTTTCCACAGCACAACTCAGTAGAGACAAGATATTCGAAATGGCTGCAAGCACAGATTACGCTCCTAGCAAGTACTTCAAGAAGGTTGTAAATCTAACTAAGAACTGGCACTACGATTACGCAACCGCATGCAAACTTGTCGCAGAAACTATAAGGCATGAGAGAGTAAAAAAGTTGTTTAACAGGCTTGCGAATGCTATTGAAGCCGGAGAGCCTGATAGGGAAGTTTTAGAGAACGAATGGAAAGTTTTCAAGACGATTAGAAAGGACGAGTATCAGAGAAATCTCGAGAGTTTGAGAAAGTGGACCGATGCTTACGTATCCATACTCGTTTCGACCACCCTTATATCAATCGTCGTACTTTTGGCTGTAACGATATACAGTAGCACAAATCCCGTACTATCCTTAATAGGTTCAGCATTTGCAAGCTTGGCATTCTCACTTTTTGGAGTTTTCATGCTGTACAAGTCGTCCCCTAAAGATGCCAAGACGCACGATCTAAGTATAAAGTCTGTAGAGCAGATGATAATTGCCAGATTGCAGAAGGTACTACTGCCTATCTCCTTCTTTGTAATCATCATGTTTTCAGTTGTACCTACCATATTCAATCCAGAGGCGAAACTGTTGGGAATCGATATGAAGGGACTGGGGTTGGTTTTAAGTGGAATAATTCTGCTACCTCTGGGCATTTTTGGGTGGATAGACGACAAAAAGATTACTAAGAGAGATGAAGCGTACACAGCGTTCATTAGAAGTGTAGGTTCTATAGTTGCTGGTGCCGGTGTATCTGTAGCGGAAGCCTTGAGTAGGATAGATCAAAAGAACTTGAGTGAATTGAAAGATCTGGTTACCAAACTTTACAGAAGACTCTCTATGGGTTTGGATCACAGATTATCGTGGGAGAAATTTATGGGTGAAAGCGGTAGCTACCTTATCCACAAACTGACGAAGATATTTGTAGATGCTGCGGATATGGGTGGAGATACGGATGCTATAGGTGAGATAGTAAGCTCCTCAAATCTCGAAATGGTTCTCCTAAGGCTTAAAAGGGGCTTAATAGCAAGTGGTTTTGTCAATCTCGTTATTCCATTACACATCTCAATGGTTGGTCTGCTGCTCTTCATAACGAGAATTCTGAACAGATTCACAACTTTGGTTTCGATGATGTTCGCGTCTCAGATGGCAACAATCGGCAGTACTACAGATGTCCTCAACAGAGTTCCCGTTACCGGACTCAACTTGGGATTGTTTGGTAGCCTTCCTCTCGAACTTATAGGAAAGTATTCCCTTATAATCTCATTGATTCTAATCCTAGCAAATACACTTGCCATGAAAGTTGTCAAGGGTGGTGCAAACTACTTCCTGTACTTCTACGGTAGTATTTTAATGATTACATCTGGATTACTCATGATAGTTGTGCCTCCAATGGTTGATTGGATATTCTCGATACCATCCTTCTTGGAGGGTGGTTGAGGTGAGGAGGATTGTTATTATCTTAGCTTTGATCATGTGCGGATGCGTTGGAAAAATTGACGTACCAAACATTCCCAACCTCAGTATAGCCAACATTAGTGATTTTAATATTAGTAATTTAAACGAACTTGCAAATCTTACAGGCATCAATATAGGTGGAAATGAAGGTTATTCTAATGCTGAGATCGTTTTGAATGTAGGAGAATCTGCAGAGTATGAGGGAGTGAATGTTACAGTCGTAAATGTAAAATTTTCAAAAGATCTGAAAGAATTTAGAGAATTCAATCCCATCGATAGATATTACGGTGTGGCCAGCGAGGGCGCCAAATTCATGGTAGTTTATGTGAGAATAGCAAACAATGGGAACAAGACAATTTATCCAACAGCGCACGACTTCATCGTTGTAGATTCGCACAAAAACGTATACTCCTACAGCGTACTCACTCACTCTTTCCAGAACGCTCTCGACTTAAAGGAGCTTAAGAAAGGGGAAAAGGTCGAAGGAGTAATAGTTTTTACAGTCCCAGAGAATGAGACGAAATTTAAGATAGCCTACTGCTTTGAGTCCTTGGCAGATTTCCGTTCCTTCTTTAACCTGTTTAGAAATAAATGGGCTGTTTGGGTTGTGGGGTGATGTGGTATGGAGGGCACAATAGCTTTGGGGGTGGCGTTTACGGCTGTTGCGTTGGGGATTCCCATGTTTTTTAACAAATTGAAGGGACAAGGCCATTTGAAGTTGCCATCGTTGCCATCCTTGAAGTTTTCATTCATTAGGAGAAAGGGGGTTGAGGAGAAGATGAAGGAGATAGATGAGAAGCTTGAGGAGGTAGTGTCTTCTGGTGTAGATAAGAATGTCGAGAAGGTAGTGGAAGAGTCGTCCGAGAAGGTGAAAGTTGAAGAAGATCTTTTGGAGGAGATGGAGACTGCAAGTAGTTTAAAGAGTAGTGAAGAAACTGAAAACGAAGAGGAATCTAAACCAGAAATTCCTGAGCTACCCGATCTAAGCGTAAACTCCGATCTTGAAATAGATACTGAAGATATAGACTCCGAATTCAAGCTTGGGGAAGAGGAAAATGAAGAATCCGGAGATGATGTGGAGGGTGTAGAGTTCGATGAAAAGGACGACTTGATAGAGTCTCTCGCAAAGGAGGTTGCGGTTGAGGAAGAGGAGGAAATAGATCTACTAAGGGACTTGAAGGGTCAGAAATTTGACGTAAACGAGTTGCAATCCGAGTTAGTGGAGGTTTTAGAGAGGTTGAAGAGCATTAAGAAGAGGAGTTAACTTCTTCCCTTTATTATGAGTGCTGACAGAGTTCCTGCTAGCAATCCCGCAAAGAACATGACTCCGTAATCGACGTTGTTGTACAAGGACATCCATTCATAAACAAGCATCACAGCAGAGAATACGGTTAACGCTGTAAGGCTTACGTCCATCATATCCATGAGAACTGTTAGATTCTGGCGATTTAAGGATTTTCCGATCTTAGTATAATTACAGTTTTGCATTCACTTTCTTGTAATTCTATTCTTCAACGAAAATCTTATCTTAAGTAGTCATCAAATAAGCATAATACTCATGATTGTTGGGGGTGTTGAATAGTGGATATAATAAAGACAGTGTTCAAACTAGCGGAGGGAGGGGATAGAATACTAATGCTATTCCCAGATATGTACAGCTTTCTCGGAATTGCCCGATGGATATCAGAGAATTACGGTGACCTTTTCTGGATACTTTGGACAGACGCTGCAGTTGAAAGGATCAATCATTTCGGCAAAAAGTATGGCTTTCCAATCTCGGGCGATGCAATTGCTTTGTTCACTACGAAGAAATGCGAATACATTAACGTTGTGGACCATTTGAACACTCAAAGTGACGTATCTGCGTTTATGCGTGCTTTAAATGTTGACAAGAAGATTGTGATCTCTTTTGGCATGGATTTTTTAAAAATCTACGGTTACGATGTGAACAAGGCTATCGAAGCTTTAATAGGCTTTAGCGGGGACAACCTGTTCATAACAACTCTTTTTACAAGGGAACTGGCAGATAAACTCCAGCCCTTTCACGACTTTTACGTAGAGATTTCAGAGAGCAAGGATACCTATATTTCTTACAGAATGTACAAGGCATCACTGAAATTTTCAATTAAGGGAGGTGTGGCGGTAATATCGAACACTTTTGTATTGGATAGGAGGGTGGGCTACGATGAAGGGTTTTGACGAGCTTCCGGATGTTTTTGGTGATGAAGAATTCGAACGCTTGAAAGAACTGATTGAGAAAGGTGAAGAGGTGGTGAAATTGCGATCGGAGCTTAATGGTTTGAATGAGAAGATTGAGAAAATCCAGAATGAAGTAAGTTACCTAAAAGATGAGCTCAAAGCTGTTTTGAACGTTGTTCCCGATCCAGTTTTAATTGTCGATAAGGAAAGAAGGGTTGTCGATCTAAACGAGAAGGCCAGAGAAACAATTGGAGATGGATATGCAGACATCTTAAAGGAATTGGAAGATATAGTTAGAGACGCGAGAGCGGGAAAAACAGTTAAAGGTGCCAAAAAGGTTTTGGAGTTCAATGGCGCGTTGAAACATGTAGAGGTCTCTGCACAACCCGCCAAAGATTTGGTAATTCTAGCGATTAAAGACATAACAGACTATCACAACCTATCTGAAAAGGTTTGGGAGCTTGAAGAGACTTTGAAATCGGTGCCAGTGCCTATAATGATATCCGACAAGAAATTCAACATTGTATTTGCAAACGAGAAGTTCGTCAAAATGTTCGGATTTGAGAAGGTTGATGATGTGCTAGGTAAGAAGTGCTACGACGTTGTCAGGAGTGATGTTTGTAAGTCCAAAAACTGTAGGAAGAACGTCCTTAGAAGGACAATGGAGAAAATAGAACAAGTTGAATCTAAGGTCAAAGATGGAGAGCTCGATGTGCTTATAGATGCACTACCAATCTTGGACTTGGATGGTAACTTTACTGGATCTCACGTTGAAACGTTTGTAGACATTTCGGAGATAAAGGAAAGGGAAGAACAGATAAGAGAACTGTTCAAAACCGTAAACGCATTATTCGAATCTATACCCCATCCGACGTACATCCTCGTTCTCGATATAGATAGGAGGATTACATATGCAAACAGAGATACCGCTAAGCTGTTTGGATTCGAATCTCCAACGAGATTGGTTGGCAAGAGAATGAGCGAACTTGTAGACATTGAGTGCGATCTCGAAATCGAAGGAACGGCCAAAACAGTCATAGGCAGAGCTGTTGAAGGAAAATTGGAGCTAAGAGATGTTGAAGCAACATTGAAATTGGAAGATAGAGAGATTCCTGTAAGGTTCTCAGTATCTCCCGTCTATGTGGATGGAGAGTACATCGGGTCTATAGTTGTATTCACGGACGTTACAGAAGTTAAGAAGAGGGAGAACTTCATTAAAAGGATCTTTGAGAGTATACCATTCCCGGCATACATCCTCTATGCGGATGAGAATGGAAGGATTAAGTATGCAAACGAAGAAGTAGCCAAACTTGCGGGATTTGAGCGTGTAGATGACGTGATCGGGTTAAAGCTTAATGAAATATTTGAGACTAGAAGGAGGAGAACTCTGATAGATGAAGTTCTTGAGACGGGTAAACCCATCTTAAACAAGTTTGCCACGACGGAGACAAAGGATGGTAGGGAAATTCCTGTGCTCGTATCCTGTGTACCTATCTACGATAATGGAAAGATCGTCGGTGTCGTAGATATTTTCACAGATATAACAGAGACTAAGAAAAAGGAGGAGGAGCTTCAGAAGATTCTCAGCTATACAAACAACGCCCTTGAGCTACTCACCTATGGAATAAGAGAGCTTGAAGCTGGAAATGTAGATGTAAGACTTGAGAAGCCAGAAAGGATTGAGGGAGTTGAGATAGCGGAGAGATTTGAAGAGACTGTTGATATCTTCAACAGATTCGCTGAAAGGTTGAGAGAAGTAGTATATAATCTTGCAGATGGAATGAAGGCTACGATAGATCAGATTAAGGAAGCCAGTGATGCTGTGAATCAAATAAATGCTGGGATGGAGCAGATAAGTTCAGCATCGCAGCAGATTGCAACTGGCAGTGAGAATCTAAGTAAACTGGCAAATACGTCGATGGTTGAAATAAAGTCTGCTGAAGAGATATTTAGAAGCTTAGACGAAGCAGCAAAGTCATCTTCCGAATTTGCTGTTAAAGCTTCACAGAGTGCGGAGGAGTCGAGAGAACTCGGAAGCAGGGCTTTAGAGATGTTAGGACATGTCATGGACGAAATAGGAAAGGCCGTTTCAATAGTTGAGTCTCTTGGGCAAGCGGTAAGGAACATAGGGAAAGTAACGGAAAGGATAAAGTCGATAGCGGATCAGACTAATTTGTTAGCGTTGAATGCTGCTATAGAAGCTGCTAGGGCTGGGGAGTACGGAAGGGGATTTGCAGTAGTGGCAGATGAAATCAGAAAACTGGCAGAAGAATCTAGAAAGAGTACTGAGGAAATAAATGAAATAGTAACAAGGGTGCAAGAAGAGACAAAGAAGGTTATTGACGCTATAAACAGGGTTAGAACGAGTGCTACGGATGGTAGTAAGGATATAGAGAATGCATTGAATAAGGCAGAAGAAATTGCTGTGGCTGTTAACAGGATAAGCGAGATGCTTAAGGAAGTTTCTGAGAAAGCTGAAGAGGGTCTCAAGAAGATAGAACAGATTGCCAAGAACTTTGAAGATGTAGCAGCAACCGCAGAAGAGAACGCTGCAAGTAGCGAGGAGACTTCTGCTGCCATCGAAGAACAGACTGCTGCGGTCCAGCAGGTTAGTATGGCTATGAAGAAAGTCAACGAGATAGCTAGAGACGTAATGAACTCAATTCTCGAAAGCTTCGAGTTACACCTTGAAAATGAACTAAATCTAAAGCCTGCTGAAACAATGACCAACGGAGGAAAGTTAAGCAGAGATAACAAAAATTGATTTTATATTTTCATATAATATAATTATGGCGAAAGGGGGTGGTTGATGTGCAGGCTTTGAAGGGTGGTGAAACTATACAGGTAATAGTCTTCTCTTTGGGGGAGGAAAGGTACGGTGTTGATATAACCCAAGTTAGAGAGATCATAAGACCGACAAAAATAACGAGAATTCCAAACGCCCCAGATTTCGTTGAGGGTGTGATAAATCTTAGAGGACAAATCACGACGATAATAAACCTTAGAAAGAGGTTCGGCTTGCCACCGAAGGAAATTGACAACGATACGAGGATAATAGTTGTCGAGTACAACGATGCAGTCATAGGTATGATGGTTGACACTGTTAACGAGGTAAAATACCTCACTTCAGACGACATAGAGCCTCTGCCAAGCATTGTTACATCTAGAAGTGAAGCTAAGTTTCTCAAAGGTGTTGGGAAGCTGCCGGATGGACTTCTAATACTGATAGACCTCAACAAGGTTCTGAGCGAGGAAGAAATAGAGGGTATTAAGGTGTAGGTATGGCGGAGAAAGTACTGTTAAAAACACCGGCAGAGCTTTTTGAGGATGGTTGGAGAACTGTTGAAGTAGTCATTACAGATCGGAGTATTTCATTTGGAAATTCAAGAGTAAATCTTAGGGAAATCGAGGACTTGGAAAGGGTGGTAGTTGAAGGTAAGAAGGCTATAAGGATCAAGAAAGATAGAGACATCATAATCAGCTTTCCAGAGAAGATAGTCGACCAGATATTCAAGTACTTGGCCTTCAACCTAAAATCCGACAGGTTTGCAGTCTACTTTCTTTCACCAGCTACGGTTGGAGGAGTCGTTGTTAAGGATGCAAAGTGGGAGAAAGGGTATCTGAGTATAACGGATGAGGCGATATGGTTTTTATCTCCAAAAAAGCAGATCAGAATTCCTTTCAGCAACTTGGGTAGTGTCGGCAAGGATATTAGAACTGTAGGTGGAAAGGAAAGAGTAGTCCTCGTTGTAGGACACGTTGAAAATGGAGAGGTGGTTACAAGCTACATACTCTGCCCAGAAACGACACTTGAAATGCTCGAGAACTATCTTAACAGGTTGATAGATAAGGCCAAGCCGAAGGCGAAGTTATCCGAGGTTGAAGAGCAGATTGCAATGATGCTGTACTCCGGACTTAGTTCCGTAGATATTGAGTCTATACTAGGTATAACGACCGAAGAACTGAACAACTACTTTGACAGACTGGTAAATTTGGGTTTGGCTAAGGTTGTTAAGGTTAGGAAGGAGCTTCAGCTTACTCCAAAAGGAGTTGCGTTAGTTAATGAGTTGATGAAGAAGGGGAGGTGATGAGTTTTGCCGAGAGTTTTGATAGTGGATGATACAGCTTTCATGAGAAAACTACTTAGGAATATCCTGTTCTCTGGAGGTTTTGATATAGTAGGTGAAGCTGAGAACGGGAAGCAAGCGGTAGAGATGTATAAACAGCTAAAGCCGGATTTAGTTATGCTCGACATAGTAATGCCTGAGATGAACGGAATAGAGGCTTTGAAGGCTATAAAGCAGATAGATCCAAATGCTAAGGTTATAATGTGTACAGCCGTGGGGCAGGAGAAGATAGTAAAGGCTGCGATAAAGCTTGGAGCTAAGGGATATATAGTCAAGCCCTTCCAAGCTCAGAAGGTCATTGAGGAGGCTAAGAGGGTTTTAGGTATGAGCTAGTATGACAAGGGTATTGGTTGTAGACGATTCTGCATTTGTAAGGTTGGCGGTTACCGAAATACTTAGAGAAGCTGGAGATATAGAGGTAGTTGGAACTGCAAAAAATGGAAAGGAGGCTGTGGAGAAGACACTTGAGCTCGAGCCGGATGTCGTAATCTTAGATGTTAAAATGCCAGTAATGGATGGTTTAACTGCTTTAAAACACATAATGGAGAAGAAGCCTACACCAGTCCTCATGTTTAGCTCCTATACAAAGGAAGATGCCAAGGAAACTTTTGAAGCTTTGAAGCTTGGTGCTGTAGATTTTGTTCCAAAGCCTGATGGTGTTCTGATAGACATTTCTAAGGTGGCAGATGAACTGATAAAAAAGGTTAGGGCTGTAGCAACTGTTCCTTCAAACGTATTGAGGTTGCAGAACCTTAAGAAGTTCAGGGGTGGTGTTGTTAAGGGAAATTGGAGAGGTTGTAACGTTGAGCTGTGTGTTCTGATAGGTTCATCAACTGGCGGACCTTCAGCACTCGAGCAGATAATACCTCGTTTACCTTCAGACATTCCTGCACCGATCTTTGTCGTTCAGCATATGCCACCAAACTTCACGCAACAGCTTGCAGAAAGACTGAACTCCATTTCGGAACTTGAGGTCAAGGAGGCTGAAAACAACGAGAGAGTTAGGAAAGGCGTAGTTTACATAGCTCCCGGTGGCAGACACATGAAGGTAAGAAGGGCTTTAGGTATTGTAAGGATAAAGGTCTTCGATGGTGAGCCGGTTAACGCTGTGAAACCTTCTGTAGACGTTACAGCTGAATCTGTTGTCGAAGCTTATGGATCGAACGTTGTCGGTGTAATTCTGACCGGGATGGGGAACGATGGAGCAATGGGCATGAAACTGATAAAAAGTGCTGGTGGGATGACTATTGCCTGCAGTGAAGACACTTGTGTCGTTTTTGGGATGCCAAAGGCTGCGATAGACCTCGGAGCTGTAGATGTAGTAAAACCACTCTATGAGATTGCGGAGCAGATTGTTAAGTTTGTGGAGGTGATATGCAATGGATCTTAGTGAGTACAAGCAGGAATTCCTGCAAGAGGTTAAGGAGTACATAGATGTCATGAATCAGAACTTCATAAAAGTTGAAAAGGGTGATTTAGAAGCCTTAAACGAGATCTTCAGAGTTGCCCACACGATTAAAGGCATGGCGGGTTTCATGGGTTATAAGAAACTTGAGTTGCTCTGTCACAGGCTTGAGAGTGCAATGGGAAAGGTTAGAGACGGCGTTGTGAATGTTACTGAAGATTTGATAGATGTAATGCTCAAAGCGGTCGATAAAATCGAAGAAATTGTTGAGAAGATAGAGAGTGAAGATAACGATGATGTTGATATCGATGAAGTTATTTCTTCACTGGAAAGTATAATAGGCGAAGTTAGAAGTAGTAAATGTGAGAAAAAAGAATCAAAACCGTTCGATAATGCTAATTTAAGGGTAGATGTTAAGCTTGCGGATGACTGCGTGATGAAGAGTGTTAGAGCTACGCTTATTCTTGAATCCCTAAAAGATGTGTGTGAGGTTATTGGAGTAGATCCAGACGAGGATGCTATGGACAGTGACGATTTTGACGGTACATTCAGCATTTACGTTAAAGGAGATAGGAAGGCAGTTGAGGATGTAATGAGCAAAGTCGGTGAGGTAGAACGTTTTGACATCGTCGAAATTAAACAGCAGAGAATCGAAAAGAAAGTCGAAAAACCAGTGGTGAAAGAGCAAATGAAAGAAGAGAAACTGAGAAAGAATGAGAGCATCAGAGTGAACATAGAGCAGTTGGACACGATAATGAACCTTGTTGGTGAGCTTGTTATAGGTAAGGGTAGATTAATTCAGATTGCCCAAGATTACGACATTCCGGAGCTTAAAGAAGCAGTTTCTGTAATGGACAAAGCAATCACGAGCCTGCAGGACGAGATAATGCGTATAAGAATGGTTAAAGTTGAAAGAGTATTTAGTAAGTTCCCAAGAATGGTTAGAGATCTTGCGAGGAAACTGGGTAAGAAGGTAGAATTAATAATTGAGGGTCAGGACACCGAGCTTGATAGAACAGTTTTGGATGAGATAACGGATCCACTGATACACATCATAAGAAACGCTGTCGATCACGGTATAGAAACTCCAGAGGAGAGAAAGAAGGCTGGAAAGAGCGAAGTTGGTAAGATTGTTTTGAGCGCTAGGAGAGAGAAGAACAACGTGGTCATAGAGATTGAGGATGACGGAAGAGGGATAGACGTTGAAAAGGTCAAGAAAAAAGCGATAGAAAAAGGCTTGATAACTCCGGCAGAAGCGGAGAGTATGAGTGAAGATGAAATAAAGATGTTGATATTTGCTCCAGGATTCTCTACGAAGGACAAAGCTACCGAAGTTTCTGGAAGAGGAGTTGGAATGGATGTCGTGAAGACTAGAGTTGAAAAGCTCGGTGGAAATGTTAAAATCTACTCCGAAAAGGGTAAGGGAACTAAAATTGTAATAACGCTTCCTCCTACTGTAGCAATTACGAAGGCATTACTCATAAGGGTTGGGAATGAAGACTTTGCTATACCTCTATCAAGTGTTGTCGAAGCTATCTATGTTACGGAGGAAAACTACAAGGTGCTTCATGGAACACCTTTCTTGTATGTTAGAAACAACCTCATACCGGCATTCAGGCTTAGAGAACTATTCAATATTAAGAACGGAAAGGCTGAGAGGGAAGTAGGCATAATAGTTGAAAGAGAGGGAGATAGAATCGCTCTGATAGCGGATGCCATAACCGATCAGCTAGAGATAGTTATAAAGCCTCTGACGAGTTTCTTGTCCAAGGTTAGGGGGTTTAGTGGTATCACAATACTTGGGGATGGTAGAGTTGTGCCAATTATAGATGTTTCGACCCTTCTCGGGAGGTGAAAACATGGATTTAGGTAGTTTGAGTGACTTGGAGCTTGAAGCTTTAAGAGAATTGGGTAATATTGGTGCTGGGCATGCGGCCACATCCCTATCTCAAATGCTCGGAAAGACTGTAGAAATGAGTGTACCAATGGTTAGAGTTGTAGAAATTTCGAAAATACACGAAGTGATCGATGTAAGCAAGATTGTTTCTGGAGTAGTTACGGGTTTAAACGATTTGGAAAACGGTGAAACTGGTTATCTTTACGTAGTCTTTCCAGAGGAAACGGAAAAGAGGATAGCTGAAATGATGATGCTTGATGGGGATATGATAGAATCCGCACTGATGGAGATAGGAAACATTTTATCATCATCTTTCTGCGATGCCATGGCAGAGATGCTGGGAACAATGTTAATTCCAACTCCACCCAGCTTTGCAAAAGATTATTCCGTAGCAATACTCGATGCCTTACTTGCTCAACTGGCTACAAAAGGTGACCACGTTGTTATATTCGACACTGAACTCAAAGATGAGGATGGGGTTGTCAACATAGAGATTCTACTCTTACCAAGTGAGAATTTCATGGGATACATCGCGAGAATGATTAGCATGGTGGAATGATGTCAGAGCTTCTGGTAGGGATAGGTGAGTTCAGGGTGGCGAAGGGGAATTTCATCTTGAAGACAATAGGATTGGGCTCTTGTGTGGGTGTGGCCCTCTACGATCCCATTGCAAAGGTAGGTGGCTTAGCTCATGTTGTGCTACCCCAATCTAACGGCTTGAAAAGATCTGCCAAATACGCTGATCAGGCTATAGAGATTATGGTCGAGTCTATGGAACGATTGGGTGCTAGGAGGAGGAACTTAATTGCAAAGATGGCCGGAGGAGCACAGATATTTAAGCATATGACACACGAGAACCTGAGAATAGGAGATAGGAATGTAGATGTTGTAAAGAAGCAGTTGGAGAATTTTGGGATAAGACTGGTTTCGGAAGATGTCGGAGGTTCGATTGGTAGGAGTGTCTACTTCTACGTAATCGATGGCAAGATGTTGGTAAGGTATAGCAACGGTGTCAGTATATGGATCTAACTTTCAAGGCTTTGATGAACTACGTAAGCAGGCTATCGGGAGTAGATTTGAGTAGGTACAGGGAGAGTTACCTAAAGAGAAGGGTAGAACTTCGAATGAAGATACTTGGATTTCAGACCTTCGAGCAGTACTTGAGGTATTTGAGACTCAACGGTCACGATGAGGTGAAAAGACTGATAGATACGATAACGATAAACGTTACTGAGTTCATGAGAGACAAAACACCCTTTGAATACTTCATGAAAGTCATACTACCGACAATAGCGGAGAAAAAGAGAAAGGTGGGCAGCAACATTCTACGTTTCTGGAGTGCCGGATGTTCTTGCGGTGAGGAACCCTACAGCATCGCCATATGTACGTTGGAAGCTCTTGGGAGGGGGTGGAACCTGTCAATATATGCAACTGATATAGATGAAAAATGCTTAGAGATTGCCAAGGAGGGATTTTACAGAGCGAGTCAGCTCAAAAACTTGAGAGCCGATATCGTAAGGAAGTATTTTGATAAGGAGGAAGATGGATACAGGGTTAAGAGATTCCTAAAGAGGTATATCAGATTCAAGAAGCACGATCTAACTACCGAGAAACCTGTATCAAGGTATTTTGATGTAATATTCTGCAGAAACGTTATGATATACTTCAGTGAGAAGCAGAAGGTTAAGGTTGTGCAAGACTTCTACGATGCGTTGGTGGATGGAGGATACCTCATAATAGGGAAAAGCGAAACACTACCAATGGGATTTAAAGATAAATTTGAATGCGTCAGTCTGAAGGAAAAAGTTTACAGGAAAATCTCACTTAAGAGTATGGATTACCTCATCCACAGTTAATACGTTGTATCCGTTCTCTCTCAAGTAATCAGCCAGTTTGTGGTCTGTAGTGATGCAAGCTTTTCTAAGATTTTTTGCAGTTGCAAGGCAAACGGCAGTTGCAAAATCGACATTCTTTAAGTTCTTGTAGATTTCTACAGCTTCGGATAACACTTGTCCGTCGACTTTGATTGTGAAAAACTCAATATATTCTGTTACAAGCTCAACTAACCTTTTTAGAACGTCTACGGGTGCTTTTAATCCTAATATTGCTCTACAAATTTCAAACTTGATAGTTTCGGGTATCATAAGAGGTATTTCACCATTCTCCATCATTTCTTTTAATATAGAAGCTTTTTTATTTTTATCAAATATCCAACTTCTAACCAAGTTTAAGTCTGCAATCATGAATTTTTCACCACTCATGTTTAGGTTTAGATTATCACTTCCAAAACAGTTTAAAGTGTAAGAGATTCTCTGATTTTCTCTATCTCCTTCCAAGTCTTCTTGATCTTTTCCATTCTAACCTTGCTTTCAATAACACCTCTCAAGTATTCACTCCAGTTTATATCCAACTTATTCATCTCAGTCTTTAAAGACCTCGGAATTCGTATACACACAATTGCATCTTTTCTTTCGCTTTTCATTAGACTTATATTTGCCATAAGCAATATTTAACTCTTTGTAAAGCCTTTTTGTAAAACTATATTCGTAAAACCGATATGTTTATATCTATAAGCACACTACGATATTGTATGGAATTAGAGCATAAGCTGAAGAGATGTAAGATTGTGTTTCATCCCAATACGGTGAAGATCCTCCTTATTCTGAAGAAGTTTCGAGAGGGATTATGCTTTACTGAACTTATGTTAAGTCTGAGAATGAATCCAAGTGTTCTGAGCAGGTACATAAGACATCTCATGGAGATTGGTGCCGTCAAGAAGTATGATGGTAGGTATGTAGTAACAGAGAAGGGGGTAGAGCTCTTCAGCAGAATTGAGAAGGTATTTGAAGTCTTAGATGAATGATGTTTCCAATCGGTTCATTATTGTTTTACTAATTGCTTTACTATTTTCTGCTTTTATTATTTTTATTTCTCATATTGATTTCTAAATTCAAATTACAATGTTAAACGAAAATGTTATTTTCTGTTTTACGAAATTGTAATAGCAAATTGTAATAGTAATAATGACGAGGTGTTAGTTAATGGAGGATATGGAGTTGTTACACAAGGAGATAACAGAATCAAAAGACAACGAGGTATTCAGAGAGCTTGCGGAGGCAATATATAGACTAAAGAGGGGAGATTTCAGCGTAAAGTTGCCGGAGGACAAGTATGATGGAGAAGTTGCCGCAGTTTTTCGAGAGTTCAATTCTTTCATAGATGACATGAGAAATCTGTTCTCTGAGATTGCTAGGGTTGCCGAACTTGCTTCAAGAGGTAACCTCAACGTCAAAGCAAGTGTTAGAGCGTATGGAGATTTTGCAAAACTCGTTGAAAACATAAACAAACTGACGGATTCAATAGTTATTCCGATCAGGGAGGGAATAGAAGTAGTAAAACGCTACAGTTCTGGAGACTTTACGAGTTCCGTTAGCGAGGATGTTAAAATGGAGGGAGAATTCGCAGAGTTTGCCAACGCTCTTGAGGAGCTCGGTAGAAATCTGAGATCGTTTATAGGAGAAATGAAAAGAATAGCAGAAGAGAACATTTCTGGTGTTCAGCAAATTAGAGAAGCGATAAGTCAGATAAACGCTGGAATGGAGCAGATAAGTTCTGCATCGCAGCAGATGGCTCAGGGGGCAGCGAACTTATCCAAGACCGCAAACGAAGCTGCAGCGAAAGCTAAGGATGTTGTCGAAAACATAAAGGCTCTGACAAAAGAGGCTAAGGATTCTGCAGATTTCGCAACCAAAGCGGCTGAAATTGCAGACCTTGTTGAGAAAGGAAGTAAGGAGGCACAGGCGAATTTGAACAGGATAATCAGTGAGATGAATACCGTTGTTAAGATAGTGGAAGGACTCAATGAAGCCGCAGAGAACATAGATAAGATAACGGAAAGGATAAAGTCGATAGCGGATCAGACTAATTTGTTAGCGTTGAATGCTGCTATAGAAGCTGCTAGGGCTGGGGAGTACGGAAGGGGATTTGCAGTAGTGGCAGATGAAATCAGAAAACTGGCAGAAGAATCTAGAAAGAGCACTGAGGAAATAAATGAAATCGTTAAGAGAATACTGTCTGAGACTCAAAGAGTCACCGAAGCTACTCATAGAGCTTACGAGGAATCCGAAAAGGGATCTAAGAGCGTTGTATCCGCTTTGGAGATGAATAATGAAATAAGCAGGCTAGTCAAAGACATAAAGCGGAAGATGGATGAGATAGTAGCACATGCGGATAAGGGACTTTCGAGGGTGGAACAGATTGCTAGATTGATAGATGAGGTTGCATCAACCGCTGAGGAGTCAGCAGCATCTGCTGAAGAAACATCCGCAGCAATTGAAGAACAGACTGCTGCGGTTCAGCAGATTACCGCTAGCATTGAACAAACCTACCAGTCGGCAGAGAAGACTCTAAAGATCATAGACGACAAGTTTACCTTTTAAAATATTTATGACTCTATACATTTTTAAATCGAAACCTATAAATAGCGCATTACTATGATAATTATAGTAACAATTCTAAGGAGGAGGTCGTTATGTTGGCGGGCGTTATGGCTAAAAGCGTCGTCAACGATAAGCAACAGAAGCTGCTTAAGGTTGTTTCAAGAAATGGCGTCAGCTCCATTCTGTTTAGCTTGGAAAAAAATCCTATGAGATTCTCCCAATTGATGTTTAAAACGAAGTTGAATCCCGGAATTCTTGACAGGCATTTGAAAGCTTTAATGCAACTCAATGTTGTTGAGAAGAATGAGGACAAGTACACGTTAACAGAAACTGGTAGAAGACTCGTATCTATTTTAGCTGTTAAATATTGTTGAGTAAACTTTTTATCACTTTTTAAACTATTCCAGTAGGGTCGTTAGGGGTCGGGTTCGATTGAATGAGAGCCCGATACGGACGGCCCGCACATTAAGATACATTTAAATATTTTAGAGCGAAGTGTTGCTATGCCCTCAACAGATTACCTTCTCACAAGAATAATTCCCGGCGGATTCCCAAGAGGTTCGATGATTCTCATCGCAGGAGAACCGGGAACGGGAAAGACCACGCTTGTTTCTGCAATCGCGATAAACGAAATCAAGAAGGGTAAAAAAGTGTTGTTTGTATCACTTAACGAACCCAAGGAAGATTACTTTGGAACAATCGAAGGATTCGGTTGGGAAATAGATGAATCTAAGTTTAAGTTCGTAGATTTGTTTACGGTTGGTAGAGAAGCTTTAGAGGCTCAGCTAAAGCTGATAACAGAGGAAATATTCAATTTTAAGCCTGATTTGATAGTAATTGATTCCATAACAGCTCTGACATCTCTAATGAGTCCGGATGCTGTTAGGTCTTTCCTTCATGCATCTTTAGGAACCTTAGTAAAGAGCATAGGTGCAGTTGCACTACTTGTAGCTGAGAAGCCGATGGGTAAAGAGGAGTTAGGATTTGGTGTTGAGGAATTCGTAGTTGATGGTGTCATAATCCTCAGATACATCAAGTACGGTGAACACTATAGAAGGGTAATGGAAATTCCCAAGATGAGAAGGAGAAAAATAGAGAAACCACAGTACGAGTATGCGATAACTGACAAAGGTATAGAGCTTTTCGAAGTGCCAGAGCTTGAAAGAACCGAAGTTGTAACTAGGGAGAGGGTTACGACTGGCATTGCAAAGTTGGACGTGTTAACAGATGGTGGTTTTTACAAGGGTTCAATAACAGTTATTGCCGGGCAGACTGGAACTGGAAAGACAACTTTTGGACTTCACTTTGTGTATACAAACGCCCTAAGAGGGCACAGAGCAGTTTTTGTAACCCTTGAGGAATCTGTTGGGGATATACTTAGAAGTATGAACAACTACGGTATGAAGTACGAATCGGTGAAAGATAGGTTGAATATAATATCGATAGTTCCAGAATCTGAAAGTCCCGTAAGTATATTCGTCAAGCTGAAGGAGATAATCGAGAATGAGAAACCAGTTGCCCTTGTCATAGACAGCTATACTGCTCTCGAGGAGCACATGGACAGGGTAGAGCTATCGAAAATGGTGAGATATCTTCAGCTGGCCGTCAAAAATAATCAAATTGCAACTATTCTTACGATGAATATGGAGGGAGGAATTGAATGTTTACCTCCAACGGGATTGAGTACACTTGCCGATAACATCATACTCCTCGGATACGATTTTGAGGATGGTAGAATGGTCAAAAAGATGCTCATACTTAAGTCGAGAGCTTCAAATCACGCGAGGAAGATTTACAAATTTGACATAACTTCGAAGGGGGTGGAAATAAGTGATTAGCAATCCTGAAGAAGTGATGATTAGAGCGGTCAGAAACGCTACGAGGAGAGCGAATCCAGCTTTAGAGAAAATACTCGAAATTCACTTGAAAATGCAAGCGAATGCGGGATTTGAACTCGCCTATAGAGATCCAAAGAGATTTAAGGAGCTGGTGAACAGGCTCTTTGGGGAGTACAGCGGTAGACTACTCGAAATGCTCATAGTTGATGAAGTGAAGAAGTTACTGGAAGTAGAAGAGGATATAGATATTCTTGAAAAGGCAGTAGAGATCCTAAGACTGCTTTGAGTGGGGTTATGAACCCTCTTCAGATATTTATCGAGTCTTCGAAGAGATTATCACCATCGCTTGTAGAATACGAGGTAGGTAGCGAAGTTGAAATGTTTGTGTACAGGTATCTCCAAGAGGTTAAGCCAGAGTTCGATAGAGTTGTTCTCGTTTCTTTCATGGATGCTCATCTAACTTTCATCGATTATTTAGAGAGAGTTTTAAGAGATACGGAACTCTTAAAAGATGTAGATGTCGTGCAAATTTTATCTAAAAATACTAGAGATCCTGGCGGATCCGCTCCGCTTATAGCTGGAAGACTCAGCAAAACTTTAAGCGATATTACGAAGAAAACACTGGCCGTAGTTCTTGGTCTGGATTTCTACGCAATAGTGTTCTCAGAGAAATTTCTTTTGGATCTCTTCCCGAGGGTTGCAAACCTCATGAAATATAATAATAACCTGAAAATAGTTTCCGTGTTTAACGGGGCGATATTCTCCCCTCAAGTAAATCAGATGATGTACACGTTCTCGTTAAATATAATCAGGTTAAACGTCGAGAAAGTGGACACCAGACTGAGAAGATGTGCGACGATTATAAGATCGATATTCCCCGAATACAACCTCAAAAAGTGGTATTACGATATTGTTGAAAATGAGATAGTTTGGTATGGGGAGTGAATGATTTTAACAGCTCTATCTACACACTACGAATGATCTCTGTGGCAATCCCATCATCAGCTTTAATAAACGAGAACGACCCGAAGATAAAGACTTTTAAAGTAGGGTTAATTGCGAGAGCCTGTGCAATTTTTAGAGTCGGGGAAATAATAATTTACCGAGATCCTAAGCTCAACGAGTCCCAGTTCATAAAGGATGTTTTGGAGTATGCAGAAACTCCGCAATACCTTCGAAAGTACATTCCTATAAAGGAAACGCTGAAATACGCTGGAGTTTTGCCACCCCTTAAAATTCCCTCTCATAAGCCGAAACGCTTAAAAGTCGGTGAGGTGAGGGAAGGGGTCGTAGTAAGGGTTGGTCCTGACGGGACACGGTGGGTCGATATAGGTGTAAAGGCCCTGGCACCCCTTAAGAGCAAGGCCAAGAGGGGTGCCCGTGTCACCGTCAGGGTCTGTTCGACGAATCCGTTGGTAGTTGAAGAGGCTAAGCCTGAGGAATATTGGGGATACAAGGTAAGGATAGCTGAGCTAAAGGACGTGCTCAGCAAGGAAAATGTGGTACTAACTTCGAGGAAATGTAAGGTGCCAAAAATAGAGGAGATAAAGTCCCTAAAGGATGTAACACTCGTGTTTGGAAGTCCTGAAGAAGGGGTGTTCGAGATAATGAGGAGGTTGGGAATCGATACGGATGCGAGATGTTGGAACACGATACCCATGCAGGGTGTTGAGACTGTAAGGTTAGAGGAGGCTATCTACGCTACTCTAGCAATAGTTAATTACGTGAGGTGGGTTGAATGAAGTATAGCAGACCGAGAAGAGGTTCTTTGGCATTTAGCCCGAGAAAGAGGGCGAAGGACGTAATCCCAAGAATAAGGAGCTGGCCGGACTACGAGGGAGAGCCCAAGCTACTTGGATTTGCAGGATACAAGGCTGGAATGACTCACGTAATAATGATTGACGACAGGAAGAACTCTCCAACATATGGAGAGGAGATAGTTGTCCCAGTTACAGTACTAGAGTGTCCTCCCATGAAAGTTGCTGGGATAAGAGTCTACAAGAACACAATGTACGGTCTGCAGATTGCAAAAGAAGTATGGACGACCGAGCTTGACGAACATCTAAGCAGAAGATTGCCCTTGCCAAAGAAGATAAACACAGATGTTGAATCCCTTAAGAATGTTGAAAACATTGCCGAAGTCAGGCTGATTACTTACACACAGCCCTATTTGATAACGGGAGTTCCTTCAAAGACACCAGATGTTATGGAATATAAAGTTGGAGGCTCAGACATTAACGCAGTTCTGGATTACGCCATATCAAAGCTTGGAAAGGAAATAAGAGTTTCCGAAGTATTTCAGGAGGGAGCATTCATCGATGTCATTGCCATAACGAAGGGTAAGGGATTCCAGGGACCAGTAAAGAGGTGGGGAGTAATCACTCTGGATGCAAAGCATGCAAGAAGCAGTAAGCACAGGAGAGTTGGAACACTTGGCCCATGGACTCCGCATAGAGTAAGATGGACTGTTCCTCAAGCGGGACAGATGGGATTCCACCAGAGAACGGAATACAATAAGAGGATAATTAAGATAGGAGAGAACGGCGAGGAGATAACTCCTGAGGGTGGTTTCGTCCATTATGGTGTCATTAGAAGCGACTATGTTTTAGTTTCAGGTAGTGTTCCCGGGCCAGTTAAGAGGCTTATAAGGATGAGAGATGCAATAAGACCTCCGAGATACACCTATGAGGGAATAAATGTCGTGTATATCAGCACGAAATCAAAGCAGGGTAGGTGATCGCGATGATTGGTAAGGTTTTGAACCTCAAGGGAGAAATCGTTGAGGAAATAGAGCTTCCTAAGGTATTTGAGACTGAGTTCAGGCCAGACATAATCAAGAGGGCAGTCCTAGCAATTCAATCTCACAGGAGACAGCCTTACGGAACGAATCCTTTGGCTGGAGTTGATTACGCATGGGAAAACTGGGGACCCGGATACGGCTATGCAAGAGTTCCAAGATGGAAGATAGGTAGCAGGGCTGTAGTTGTCCCTCAGGCTGTTGGAGGTAGAAGGGCGCATCCACCGAAGGTTCAGAAGAAGTGGGCCGAGAAGATAAACAAGAAGGAGAAAAGGAAGGCTTTGATGTCTGCAATTGCTGCAACAGCAAACCCTGAATTGGTTAAGGCTAGAAATCACGTATTCGAGGGAGAGTTGCCGAAGATAGTGGTTGACGACATAGAATCGATTAAGAAGACTAAGGAGGTTGCTGAGATCTTCAAGGCAATCGGAGTCTACGCGGATGTAGAGAGGGCTAAAGAGACTAAGAGGGTTAGGGCTGGAAAGGGTAAGATGAGAGGAAGAAGGTACGTAATGAAGAGGAGTGTACTGCTAGTCGTTGGTAAAGATGATGGAGTTATCAAGGCTGCTAAAAACCTGCCGGGTGTCGATGCTGTTTTGGTTAAAGATTTGAACGTCGAATTACTCGCACCGGGTTGCGTTGCTGGAAGACTTACTGTTTGGACCAAATCAGCAATAGAATATCTGAGGGGATGGTTATGCTGATCAAATGCTTCTTGGTTACGGAAAAGGCTGTAAGCCTGCTGGACAAGAACATACTCACAGCTATAGTCGATATCAGAGCCAGAAAGCCGGACATTAAGAGGGAAATTGAAAGGCTGTTTGGTGTTGAGGTTGAGAAGGTAAACACATTGATAACTCCAAAGGGCGAAAAGAAGGCTTACATCAAGCTGAAGACGGGCTCAGCTGAAGAGATCCTTTCGAAGTTGGGTGTGTTCTGAGGTGGTGTAAATGGGTAAGCGTATAATTTCACAGAATAGAGGAAAGGGAACCCCCACATATACTGCTCCTTCACACAAGTACAGGGCTGAGATAAAACATCTCAGGTTCAGGCCAGGTGAAACTATCACAGCTGAGGTTGTAGACATTCAGCACGATCCTGCAAGAAATGGGCCAGTAGCTCTGGTGAAGTTGCCAGATGGCAGAAAAGAATACGTTTTGGCTGTCGAGGGCATTGGTATCGGAGACGTGATTCAAGCTGGAGATAACGTAGAAATCAGGCCCGGTAACACAACTTACCTCAAGAACATTCCAGAGGGAACTTACGTCTGTAACATTGAGAATCAGCCCGGAGATGGAGGTAAGTTTGCAAGGGCCAGTGGTACTTACGCAATTGTTGTTGCACATGAAGAGGACAGAGTTCTAGTCCAAATGCCGTCTGGAAAGCTCAAGTGGTTCGATCCCAAATGCAGAGCTACAATCGGAATAGTTGCTGGTGGAGGTAGAACGGATAAGCCCTTCGTTAAGGCTGGAAAGAAATATCACAAGATGAAGAGTAAAGCGGCTAAATGGCCGAGGGTTAGAGGAGTTGCAATGAATGCTGTTGATCACCCGTTCGGTGGAGGTAAGCATCAGCACGTAGGAAGACCTAAGACGGTCAGTAGGAGGGCTCCTCCAGGAAGGAAGGTTGGTAGCATTGCTGCGAGAAGGACTGGTATCAGGAAATGACTTTTATATCCATTTCATGAGGTGTTGGGTATGGCGCTGAAGAGTAAGGTAACAAGACCGAAGGAGTTCAGGTATCGCGGTTACACGTTAGAAGAATTGCAGAAGATGAGTCTTGAGCAGTTAGCCGAGCTTTTACCAGCAAGAGAGAGAAGGAAGATAAAGAGAGGATTTACAGAGCAGGAGCTAAAGCTTTTGAGAAAGTTGAGAAAGAAGGGAACTGCTAGAACTCACTGCAGGGATATGATTGTTTTACCAGAGATGGTCGGCAAGGTAATCTTCGTCCACAACGGAAAGGAGTTTGTCAGAGTCGAGATCAAACCAGAGATGATAGGGCACAGACTGGGTGAATTCGCGTTGACAAGGAGGTTCGAGAAGCACTCAGGTCCAGGAGTTGGAGCTACGAGGAGTAGTAAATTCGTGCCACTGAAGTGATGCCCTATGGCGAGGATCAAATACTCTTACCAGCCTGCGGATGAAACAAAGGCTGTGAAAGCAATGGGCTACGAGATGCCAATAAGCTTCAAGCATGCCGTTGAGATCTGCAGATTCATCAAAGGCAGGAAGATCGCTGAGGCTAAGAAGCTCTTGGAAGAAGTGATAGCTTTGAAGAGGCCGATTCCTTTCAAGAGGTACAAGAAGAAGGTCGCTCACAAGAGCGGGCTGGAGAAGTGGTACGCTGGGAGGTATCCGCAAAAGGCTTGCAGATACATCCTCAAGATTTTGAAGAACTTGGAGGCTAATGCCGAATACAAGGGTTTGGATGTTGATAAGCTCGTAATAGTCCACGCACAGGCAAAGATGGGTAGAAAGATTAAGAAATACGTTCCAAGAGCCTTTGGAAGGGCTACGCCTTGGTTCCAGCAGTTAACTACGGTGGAATTCGTAGCTGAGGAGGTGGAGTGATATGGCGGTTGAGAGGAAGTTCATAAGGGACAGGCTGATCAAGCTCAAGGTTAAAGAGTGGCTCAAGGAGGAAGTAAAGAACGCTGGATTTGGAGGAGTCGATATAGTCAGAACTCCTCTCGGAACGCAGGTTAGCTTGTTTGTAGAAAGGCCAGGATTGGTCATTGGTAGAGGAGGAAGAAGAATAAAGATCCTTCAGGAGAAGCTAAAGGAGTTCGGTTTGGACAATCCACAGTTGAGTGTTGATGAAGTTAAGAGGCCAGAATTCAACGCACAGCTTATGGCCACACTTCTGGCGAGAGCTTTGGAGAGGGGATGGTACTTCAGGAGAGCTGGATACAGATTCCTCTACAGAATAATGGAGGCTGGAGCTAAAGGTTGCCAGATTGAAATAAGCGGTAAGCTCGTCAGTGAGAGGGCAAGAACTGAGAAGTTTACGGCTGGAACGATAGTTCACACCGGTGACCCAGCTTATGAGTTGGTTGACAAGGGATTTGACATTGCTATCAAAAAGTTGGGAGTTTACGGTGTCAGTGTCAAAATAATTCCACCAGACGTCGAATTGCCAGACGAATTCAAGATCAAGGAAGTCGGCAAAGAGGAGCTTGAAGAGATAAAGAAGAAAGTTATGGAGGAGGCTGAGGGAGGGGTTGCACAATGAAAATGGATGAAATAAGAAAGATGAGCAGGGAGGAGAAGCTGAAGAAGCTTAAGGAGCTCGAACTTGAACTTCTAAAGCTTAGAACTAAGAAGAGGAGCGGTGCTGGGCTTGAAAATCCGATGGCTATCAGGAACATAAGGAAGGACATTGCGAGGATAAAGCTGGCTTTGAGAGAAGAGGGTTACAGGGTATGAGACCAGAATTTGTCATCGCTCACGAGTGGATTGGTTTGGAAGTTGAAGTTGTGAGATCTCCAAACCCCTGCGAGGTAGGAATAAGGGGTAAAGTGGTTGATGAGACGAAGAACACGCTCAAGATTTCCACGGAAAAAGGTTTAAAAACCGTGATTAAGAGAGGTAGAACCTTTAGGGTCAAGTTCGCTGGAAAGGTGTTGGACGTGAGCGGTGATTTGATCAACTTCAGACCTGAGGAGAGGATAAAGAGAGGTTTGATGTTGTTAAAAAGAGCGAAGGGTGTGTGGATATGGTGAAGGATATAGGTATTGACGTGAAGCCTCCTGAGAGGGAATGTAACGATAAGAATTGCCCGTTCCACGGTGATCTTAGAGTTAGAGGGCAGATCCTCACTGGAAAAGTTGTTAAGACTTACGAAAAAACTGCTGTGATTGAGAGAGAGCTCATACGATACGTGCCGAAGTACGAGAGATATCTCAAGAGAAGGTCGAAAATTCACGCTCACAACCCACCGTGCATAAACGCAAAGCCGGGAGATACCGTTGTCATAGCGGAATGCAGACCAATTAGCAAGACTAAGAGCTTCGTCATAGTGGAGGTGGTAAGATGAAGGCGATAAAGTCTTGCGTTCCTCGAGCCTTACCTACTGGGGCAAGGTTGGTATGTGCGGATAACACAGGTGCAAGGGAGCTTGAGATCATAGCCGTGATAGGATACAAGGGTGTTAGGAGGAGGTATCCAGCGGCTGGTGTTGGAGACATGGTCGTTGTTACAGTTAAGAAGGGAACACCCGATATAAGAAAGCAGGTACACTACGCTGTGATAATAAGACAGAGAAAGGAGTTCAGAAGGCCAGATGGAACTCGCGTGAAATTTGAAGACAACGCTGCTGTGATAGTCGATCCGAAGGGCAATCCAAAGGGAACTGAGATAAGAGGGCCAGTTGCGAGGGAAGCTGCTGAAAGATTTCCAAAGATAGGATCGATAGCGACGATAGTTGTGTGAGGTGGTGTAAATGCCAATTCCGAAGTCTAAACAGCCAAGAAAGTGGAGAAGGTGGCTTTACAAGACATCCAAGCTCCATGAGAGGCACAGATTACTCCATGCTACGTTATCAAAGGAGCTTAGAAAGAAGTACGGAAAGAGAGCTATCAGGATCAGGAAGGGAGACAAGGTCAGAATAATGAGAGGAGAATTTGCGGGACACGAAGGAAAGGTTGTTGAAGTAGATATGAAAAAGATCAGAATTTACGTTGATGGAGTTACGAGGAAAAAGGCAGATGGAACTGAAGTTTACGTTCCAATTCATCCGTCAAATGTCATGATAATCGATTTGGGTGAGATTGATGAGGTTAGGAAGAAAATCCTTGAGAGGTGAGTAATATGCACCAGAAGAGGTTATCCGCCCCTAAAACATACAAGATCCCGAGAAAGATCTTCAAATGGACTGTAAAGCCTTCGCCCGGTCCACATAACAAGGAAGCCGTGCCTCTACTCATAGTCGTTAGAGATTACCTCCAGCTAGCTGATACGGCAAGAGAGGCTAGGAGGATAATAGCAAGTGGTGAGATACTTGTTGATGGAGTTCCAAGGAAGGATTACAAGTTCCCTGTAGGATTATTTGACGTCATAAAGATACCCAAGCTGAACAAGAGTTACAGAATGGTCTTTGATGAGAAGGGTAGGTATGTGCCGATAGAGATTGAAGACGACAACCTGAAGCTCTACAAGATTGTAAACAAGACGACGATTAAAGGCGGAAGAATTCAGCTAAACCTGTTTGATGGAACAAACGTCTTAGGAGACAACAGTTTTAAGACTAAAGACAGCATTCTGATGGAGATTCCGGAAAAGAAGATAGTAGATTATCTGCCGTTCGAGATTGGTGCTCTCGTCATGATAACGGGTGGAACTCACGCTGGTGAGATAGGTAGAATAAAGGATTACAAGATCGTTAGAAGCTCTTCGCCAAATCTAGTGACTGTTGAGGTCGAGGGTAGGGAGCTTACGACCATAGAGGATTACGTCTTCGTCATCGGAAAGAAGGATGATGAGAAACCTGTGATAGATCTGGGGGTGTAGTGAATGATAGAGGCTAAAGCTGAGGCCAAATCTGAGGAGAAGAAAGAGAATCCAATGAGGGAGATTATCCTAGACAAGGTAGTGATAAACATAGGTGTTGGAGAGAGCGGAGAGAGGCACAAGAAGGCTATGATTCTACTCGAACAGTTGACCGGGCAGAAGCCCGTTCCAACTTACGCAACTCAAACTATCAGGAACTTCGGGATAAGGAGGGGAGAGGCTATAGGTGTTAAGGTTACATTGAGAGGAGAAAAGGCTATGGACTTCCTCATGAAGGCTCTAAAGGTTAAGGAGTTCAAACTCAGCAGAAGATCAATCAATGCTGGCAACTTCTCATTCGGTATTCAGGAGCACATCGATTTGCCCGGTGTAGATTACGATCCTGATATAGGTATATTCGGTATGGATGTCTGCGTAGTTTTGAAGAGAAGAGGTTACAGGGTTGCTAGGAGGAGAAGATGCAGGTCTAAGGTTGGTAGTAAGCACAGAATAACCAAGGAGGAAACGATTGAATGGTTGAGATCTCTGGGTGTGGAGGTGGTGTGATATGGCGAGCAAGCCAAAGAACAAGATATTTGGAAGAGGAGCCAATCAATGCAGAAGATGCGGAAGGAAGAGGGGATTGATTAGAAAGTACGGTATTTACCTCTGTAGACAGTGCTTTAGGGAAGTTGCAAGTGAATTGGGATTTAAGAAGCTCTGGTGATGGCCTATGAGTGTAGACACACTTTCAAATGCCATGTCGGCAATAAAGAATGCGGAGAGAGTAGGTAAAAGCAAGTGCGAGATAAAGCCAGCTTCAAAGCTAATCGGAAACGTCCTTAGAGTTATGAAGGAGCACGGTTACATTAAAGGATTTGAATATATAGAAGATCATAAAGGTGGAATATATGTCGTTGAATTGAGTGGTAAGATAAACGACTGCGGTGCAATAAGGCCTCGCTACTCAGTTAAAAAGACAGAGTACGAGAAATTTGAGAAGAGATTTCTGCCAGCGAGGGACTTTGGAATACTTATTGTCTCCACGACGCAGGGAGTAATGTCTCAGAAGGAAGCTATAGAGAAGGGACTTGGAGGGGTTTTGCTTGCTTACGTCTACTGAGGTGATTGCCATGATAGAGAGGGTAGTAGAGATACCAGAAGGCGTTGAACTCTCAATTGAGGGTGATACGGCTAAGGGTTACGTCATCACAGCTAGAGGTCCTTTGGGTGAAAACTCACGATTTCTGAAATTCAGAGGAGTTTACATAGAAAAGGACGACGGAAAAGTAAGAGTATACGCTAACGAGGATAGGAGAAGGTTTAAAGCTATGGTTGGAACGTTTGCCGCGCATATCAGGAATTTGATTAAGGGTGTTAAGGACGGTTACGAGTATAAGCTCAAGGTCGTTTACGCTCACTTCCCCATAAAGTTGAGAGTTGAGGGTAACGAAGTTATCATAGAGAACTTCTTGGGTGAAAAGCATCCGAGAAGGGCTAAGATAGTTGGAAGAGCTCAAGTGGAAATAAGGGGGCAGGAAATAATAGTCAAAGGGATTGATAAGGAGGAATGCGGACAGACTGCAGCGAACTTGGAGCAAGCCACCAAGATAAAAGATAAAGATCCGAGGGTCTTCCAAGATGGCATCTACATAGTTGAGAAGCCTAAGTGAGGTGATATCATGGAGGAGATTAAGAGGTTGTTGAAGGTCAGGATGAGACAAAAGGCAAGAAAACCAGACTTCAGGCACCCTTACGCTCATACAAAACTTAGGTTGAGGGATAAAGGCTGGAGAAGACCAAAAGGGCTGCACAGCAAATGGAGAGAGAGGTATGGAGGTAAGTGGAGCGGTAGGATTCTCGTTAACGTAGGATTTGGCTCTCCTAAAGCTGTTAGAGGTCTGCATCCGTCTGGATACGAGGAAGTCCTAGTTTACAACGTTAAAGACTTGGAAAAAGTCGATAGAGAGAGGCAAGCAATTAGGATAGCTTCATGCGTTGGAATGAAGAAGAGGCTTGCCATTGAGGAGAAAGCGAAAGAGCTCGGGATTAAAGTTTTGAATCCAATGCAGAGGTGATCATCATGGACCTGAGATTGCAGAGAAGGTTGGCAGCTGAGGTTTTGGAGTGTGGGATGAACAGGGTTTGGTTCGATCCTACCGCCCTTGATGAAATTGCATCAGCTGCAACTAAAGATGATATAAGGGAGCTCATTGAAAGGGGATTGATAAAAAGGAAGCCCGTAAAGGGCGTCTGCAGGGTTAGGATCAACTACAGAAAGATGCAAAAGAGAAAGGGAAGGAGGAGAGGACACGGTAGTAGAAAAGGTAAGAAGACCGCTAGGTTGTCAAGGAAAGATGCTTGGATTATGAGGATAAGGGCTTTGAGAAAGAGGTTGAGGGAGCTCAGAGATAAGGGCGTTATTGATAGAAGAACCTATAGAATGCTGTATTTGAAGGCGAAGGGAGGAGAGTTCAGGAGCGTATCGCACCTAAACGCTTATATAGAGCAGTTGCTATCGAGGTGATCACATGGCCAAAGGTCCGAGGTATAAGGTTCCTTACAGGAGGAGGAGAGAAGGGAAGACAAACTACAGGAAGAGGCTCAAGTTACTCCTCTCAAGAAAGCCAAGGCTAGTGGTTAGGATAACCAACAGGAGAGTTATTGCCCAGATCGTAGAGTATCATCCTGAGGGAGATAGGGTCTTGGTGGGTGTCGATTCCTCCATGCTTACAAAATACGGTTGGAAGGGAGACCTTAACAACACACCCGCCTGCTACCTAACCGGACTGCTCGTCGCTAAGAAGGCTCTTGAAAAGGGTATTAAGGAGGCAATTCTTGACATAGGATTGCATACGCCGACGAGAGGTGGAAGAGTATTTGCAGTGCTTAGAGGTGCAGTTGAAGCCGGGTTGAATGTTCCTCACGATCCCGAAATTTTGCCCGACGATTCACGTATAAAAGGAGAGCACATCGCTCAGTATTATGAGATGAGGCCCGAACTGTTTGGCGATTATGAGAGGAGAGGTTTGAAGCCAACGGAATTGCCTCAGCACGTTGAAGAAGTTAAAGAAAGAATATTGGGTGGTTGATATGGAGGTTCAGATTCCTGAGGGTTGGACTCCAAAAACGAGGTTGGGTAAACTTGTCTACGAGGGTAAGATCAAGACGATGGATGAGGCTTTAGCCAGTGGGTTACCTTTGAAGGAGCCTGAGATAGTTGATGCTTTACTACCAGATTTGCAGGATGAAGTGCTTGAAATTTCAATGGTACAGAGGATGACTGACAGTGGTAGGAGGACGAAGTTCAGGGTTACTGTAGTCGTAGGAAACAGGGACGGATTCGTTGGAGTTGGCGTGGGTAAAGCTTCTCAAGTAGCACCAGCTATTCAAAAGGCTATAAACGATGCAAAGCTCAACATATTCAAGGTTCAGAGAGGATGTGGTTCTTGGGAGTGTGGATGCGGAGAACCGCATTCAATTCCATGTAAGGTTACGGGATCGTGTGGAAGTGTAAGGATTACACTGATGCCGGGACCGAAGGGCTTGGGAATTGTAGCTGGAGAAGTTGCTAAGAAGGTTCTTGAGCTTGCTGGTGTTAAGGACGTCTGGACATTCACAAGGGGTCAGACGAAAACAACAATAAACTTTGCTCAAGCAACGTTTGATGCTCTGAAGAAGACCATGTTTATAAAGAGGTGATAAGGTATGAACAACGGCAACAAGCTCATAGCTGTGGTTAGGTTAAGAGGGCAGGTGGGCGTTGCTAGGAAGATCAAGGACACGCTGGCAATGCTCAGGTTGCACAAGAGGTATCACTGTGTAATAGTTCCAGATACTCCTTCCTACAGGGGAATGCTTCAGGTTGTAAAGGATTACGTTGCATTCGGTGAAATAGATGCCGAAACCTTGGCAATGCTTCTGAGAAATAGAGGTAGGTTGGTCGGAAACAAACCTCTAACCGATGAGTACATAAAGGAAAAGACGGGTTACAACTCCATCGAAGAGTTTGCTAAAGCCGTTATTGAGGGTAAAGCGAGTTTGAAAGATGTACCGGGATTGAAACCAGTATTCAGGTTGCATCCTCCAAGAGGAGGTCTTAAGAACATAAAGTGGCACTACCCGATGGGAAGTTTGGGTTATCACGGTAAGGATATCTGCAAACTCCTCTACAAGATGAGGTGATGTGAATGCCAAAGAAGAAGGTCAAGAAGTTTAGGGGATCGAGGACACACGGTAAAGGTCAGAACGACAGAAACAGGGGGGCAGGATGCAGGGGTGGTAGAGGTAACGCTGGAAGGCACAAGCACAAGTACATCAAGTTCATTAAGTTGGCTAAAATGGGTTTGTATCAGTTCGGTAAGTACGGATTTACAAGGCCAGTAGAGGTTACACAGAGGTACAGGATGATCAACCACTTAAAGAGAACTCTGAGAGCCTTGAAGGCTGAAGGTAAATTAGACGATTACACCTACAAGTTCCTCTATTCACGACCTGATCTGAACGTATCCGATCTTGATGAAATAATCGATAGACTTGTAGAGCTTGGATTGGCCGAAAAGAAGGACGACAAATACTTTGTTGATTTAACACAGCTCGGATACACTAAATTGCTTGGAAGTGGAATAGTTACAAAGAAGATAGAGGTAAAGGTTGAGAGCGCTACACCCAAAGCTGTGGAGAAGATCGAGAGTGTTGGGGGCAGGGTTATCACAGAGGGGTAGGTATGGACATCAACGATGTCCTGAGGAGATTGCAACCCTACTTCGAAAGAATACCGAGTGTAGAGAGACCAAAGGGCCACGTTCCATTTAAAGAGAAATTCGGTTGGACGGTTGCTATTCTCCTCCTCTACTTCATTCTTGTAAACGTCCCCGTTTTTGGTTTGGATCCTTCTTCAATAGACATCTTTGCCCAGTACAGGGCATTTTTTGCCGGTGCAACAGGTTCAATTTTGGCATTAGGTATTGGACCAATTGTTACGGCTTCAATAGTCTTACAGCTTTTGGTTGGTGCTGGTATCATAAGTTTGGATTTGACCAATCCGGAGGATAGAGCAACCTATCAAGACTTTCAGAGGTTTTTGGTATTTGTGATGATAGCCTTAGAGGCCTTTCCTCAAGTTGTCGGAGGTTTGCTCAAGCCCAATCTTGATGTTGCAAATGCTCTTGGAGTTCCTCCCAGTGTATTATCATTCCTCATATTCCTTCAGCTGTTCATAGGCGGAGTTCTGATAGTTTACATGGATGAGGTTGTTTCGAAATGGGGTATAGGTAGTGGAGTCAGTCTGTTCATTCTAGCGAGCATATCTCAGGCCATAGTTGTAGGATTATTCAACTGGTTCAATCCGCAGGGAGGAATGCCTCCCGGCGTATTTCCAAGGCTCGTATGGATGTTCCAGAATTATCCCTTGGAATATCTGCTGTCCACAGACGGCTTAATCACTTTGTTTGTAGATGGAGGAATACTTGCATTAATAACAACAATAATTATAATATTATTAGTTGTTTTTGCTGAAGGAACGAGAGTCGAAATTCCTCTAGCACATCATTTGGTTAGGGGCGCAAGAGGTAGATTCCCCATAAAGCTGATATATGCGAGCGTTTTGCCAATGATATTTGTAAGAGCTTTGCAGGCGCTCATAGTTTCTGTCGGTTTCATGCTGTACAACAACGGTGTAAAGTTCTTGGGCGAGTATGCTCCAGGAACGGCAACACCAATATCCGGGATAATGTACTTACTTTCTCCGGTTAATAGCCCCTACGACTGGGTTCCAGCATTTGTTAAGGATCCCAGCAGAAACAGCCTCGCCCCTTACTTTGCGGACATGCCAGATTGGATGATAATACTTCACCTTATAATCGATGCAACCATACTGATTGTAGGTGGTATACTCTTCGCGAAGTTCTGGGTTGAAACGAGTGGAATGGATGCCAAAACTGTTGCAAACCAGATTGCTAGATCAGGTCTTCAGATCCCCGGATTTAGAAAGTCACCACAGGTTCTCGAGAGAATTTTAAGCAGGTACATACCTAAGGTAACAATATTGGGCGGTGCAATAATCGGTGTACTTACCTTGATAGCGAACATGCTCGGTACGGTTGGAAACGTTAGTGGAACTGGTTTACTCTTAGCAGTTAGTATAGCCTACAGGTTCTACGAGGATCTGACGAGAGAACAACTTACAGAGATGCACCCCATGCTTAGGAAGTTCTTGGGTGAGGAGTGATGAAGATAGTTAAAAACATCGTAATGTTCATTGGAATTGCATTCATGGTAGGCATATTTTTCCCAGCTTTTAGAATAAGCCTAGCCCAGCTAGTAGATCCAATACTGCATCCCCTCTTGAGTTTGGGTAAGATACATATTGTCATATTCGTTCTGGCTACTCTCACTGCTCTCTACTCTTCTATAATTCAGAGATTTACAGTCGATCACAAGTTTATGATAGAAGCTCAAAAGAGAATCGCTGAATTCCAGAAGAAGTATCTAAAGGCAGTCAAAGAAAACAATCAGTTTCTTCTTAGGCAACTGGAGAAGGAAAAAGCTGAGATAAACAAGATTCAAGCAGAATTGATGAACATGAACTTCAGAACGATGTTTTACACGGTAGTCGTAACTATACCAATTTGGGTTTGGCTCTGGTACGTGATTTACGACATAGCTCATCTTGATTTATCAAACGTTGGAAGTTATCCAAATATCGTTAGTCATTTCATCGTTACAGTTCCCTTCGCAGGGGATATTCACGTTAGCGATGCGTTCATACTTCCTTGGTGGTTGTTCTGGTACATACTCTGCTCAATTGCTGTAGGCCAGATATTTAGAAGAATTCTTCAGGAGTGATAGTATGAAAATAACGATATCTGGATTGCCTGGAAGTGGAACTACAACGGTTGCAAAACTTTTAGCTGAAAGGCTAGGTTGGAAGCTTATATCTGCCGGAGAAGTTTTCAGAAGGCTTGCAATGGAGAGAGGTATGTCTTTAGAGGAGTTCAGTCGATACGCGGAGGAAAATCCAGATATCGACATATACATAGATAGAATGCAGAGAGAGTTGGCTGAAAAAGAGGAAAATGTAGTTGTTGAGGGTAGGCTTTCGGGATGGATGATAAAGGATGCATTTAAAGTTTGGATCTACGCCGATCCAGAGATTAGGTATGAAAGAATAGCTAAAAGAGAAGGTATAGAGCTTAGCAGAGCTAGGGTTGAGACCAAGAGGAGAGAGGAGCTTGAAAAGAGAAGATACAAGAAGTTTTACAGCATAGACATCGACGATATAAGCGTCTATCACATTGCAATAAACTCTGGGTTATTTAAGCCGGAGGAGATTGTTGAAATAATTTTAAAGGCTTTTGAGCTAGTGAGGCGTCGTGAAGATTATCATAAACAGGAGCAGAAACAGTAAGACTAGCATTATCAACGAGAAGTTTCTTTGCTTTTTTCTCTCCTTCTCCCAAACCTGCTTACAATCATCGCTGCAGAAGGTTTGATCTGGTTCTATAGCCTTACCACAAACTATGCAGTGCCTGTGAGGAACGATACCGGGCATAATGTCAGTCCATCAAATCCTTTTTAAATTTTGCTTCTCGATCCCTTCTTAAATTCTCAATAGAAAAGTTCTTAGAAATAGTTTTGGCTGTTTTGAAATATATAAAATTAAAAAATTATTTTGCAATCTTTTGCAAGATTTCATCTATTTGGGCAAAGACTTCGTCTATGCTCTTAGTTCCATCGACCCTGTAGAGTATCCCCTTCTTTTCATAGTATTCGATTAGTGGAGCCGTGTTCTCCATATAGACCTTAAACCTCTGTCTGACAACATCCTCTTTATCGTCGTCTCTCTGGTAAAGTTCTCCTCCACACTTGTCACACTTGTTGTCCTCCTTGGGCGGAGCATATATTAGATGATACACAGCTCCACAGTTCCTGCATGTCCTTCTGTAAGTTATTCTCTTAACAACCTCCTCCTCCGGGACATCTATGTATATCACCGCATCTATGCTCTTGCCCAATTCTTTGAGCATTTCATCCAAAGCTTCAGCCTGCTTGAGTGTTCGTGGAAATCCATCGAGGAGAAATCCCTTCTCACAATCTGGCTGTTTTAACCTCTCCCTGACTATGCCTATCACTATTTCATCTGGTACAAGTTCTCCCCTATCCATATACTCTTTAGCTTTCTTACCGAGCTCTGTTCCTTTAGCAACAGCCTCTCTTAAAATATCTCCAGTTGCTATATGCGGAATTCCGTACTTTTCAACAATTTTCTTTGCCTGCGTTCCCTTACCTCCCCCTGGGGGACCTAACAGAATGATGTTCATAGGTGCAACTTGTTAAAAATGTTTTAAAGCTTTTGATTTTAAACGATTTGATGCTCAATCCGTCAGTTTCATTAGAGTTGGTAAGGATAGAGGCTGGAGTATCCAACTGTATTCAGGCAGTTCTTTTGAGTAGAGACGACTTGGATCATTTGAGGAGGATGGGCTATTCTGTAATAACGTACAGATGGTTGTTTGATCCCATAACTCTTTCTCTAACCAATAGATTGTCCTTTTACATATGCAAAGAAAGAACGAAGGCCTTAGACATCCTTAAAAGGATTGAATCTCTTGAAAAGGATCCAACTTCAAACAACGTTAAAAAAATGATCATGCTAGAAGGTAAGCTCTTGGGCTATCCTAAGTGCTGTACTAAGTCTTTTTCGCAAAAGAAGATTGGAGGAAAGTCTCCTGAAAAGGATGTCATATTAGACTGTATCGATCAAGGAGTCTTTGTAGAAGTTCTGGAAAACTTCCCAGAACCTAACTTACCTGAAAAATCATACTCCCTATTCACCATGAACTTTTATCCTTGCAAACTTGACTGTAAAAGAGCGCTGAATGTGGGGAGGATGCTTGTTGAGTACAATCCGAAGTATCGCTACAAGATCGTTCTGAATGTCCTGAATCTCTTAGTGCCAGTCTTCGAAGTCTACAAAAGCTTCAAACATCCAAAAACATATTTTGGAGAGGTTGTGCACTCGTTTGTAGAATCCTTAGGTGATCTTAAAAGAAAAGCTGAAAGTATTGTGAACGAATTTAGAAAAGATCCTGTAAGGTTTGAGATCGATTACCTTAGGCGATATGCATGACCGGTTATTTGGGAAGGTTTTTGTCTATTCGAGTTAAACATTTTGTATGGGATATATGGGTAAAATTCTGAAAGTAAACCTTAGTGATGGCACAGTTAAAACCGAAAAAATAGATATGGATATTGCCAGAAAGTATTTGGGCGGAAAGGGTTACGCCGTTAGAATCTTCTACGACTACCTGCAGAGGTATAAAAAAGAGGGAATTTCTCCAAGAGATATAAACCCGTTTGGAGAGGAAAACGTTCTGATATTTGCTACAGGCCCTGCAACTGGAATAGTTGGATTTCCCAAATCTGGAAGATATCACGTGATGGCTTTGAGATCGCCCTTAACTGGCTCAATTGCAAGTGCCAATTCAGGTGGGAGATGGGGACCCTTCCTAAAGTTTGCTGGATTCGACATGATTGTTATCGAAGGAAAGTCTGAAGAGCCTGTCTATCTTGAAGTTTTGGATGGTCATGCGGAGATAAAGTGTGCGAAGAGCATATGGGGTATGAACGTATTTGATACTGAGAGAACACTCAAGGAAAGAGTGGGTGAGAGGTGTAGCGTAGCCTGCATAGGCCCTGCTGGAGAAAACCTCGTATACTTTGCAAACATAATGAATGACGAGCACAGAGCAGCTGGTAGGACTGGTGTTGGTGCTGTAATGGGTTCTAAGAAGCTTAAAGCGATTGTAGTAGGTGGTAATGAAAGACCACAGCCAGCAAAGCCAGATGAGTTCGATGAGGTTTCAAAGGAGGCTATGAACAAGATAAAGAAGAACCCTGTTACCGGTGAAGGTTTGCCAAAGTACGGAACGGCTATCCTTGTCAACGTAATAAACAATGCTGGAATTCTACCATTCAAGAACTGGCAGACTGGAGTGAATCCTGAGGCTGATAAAATAAGCGGTGAAACTCTGGCTGAGAAGTATCTTATAAAGAACAAATCATGCTGGGGTTGCGCAATTGGTTGTGGAAGGGTTACAGCTGTTAAGCAAGGATGCTTCCAGATTTTGTACAGCGAAGGGCCTGAATACGAGTCTATATGGGCTTTGGGCAATTCAACTGGTGTTATGCAGTTGGATGCAGTCATAAAGGCAAACCACCTTTGTGATGAACTGGGCTTAGATACGATTTCGATGGGTTCAACGATTGCATGTGCAATGGAGCTGGTTGAAAAAGGATACATTCCAGAAGAACTGCTTGAAGGTGTTGATCTGAGATTTGGAAACGCTGCTGCTATGGTTGAGATGATCTGGAGAACTGCTTACAAGTCTGGATTTGGAAAGTACCTTGCTTTGGGTAGCAAGAGGTTGGCTGAGATGTTTGGAGCTCCAGAACTATCTATGAGCGTTAAGGGATTGGAACTACCAGCTTACGATCCGAGAGGAGCTAAGGGTATCGGTTTGACGTACGCAACTGCGAACAGGGGAGGGTGCCATGTAACCGGATACACTATATCTCCAGAGATACTTGGATTGCCAGAGAAGATAGATTCTCTCACGATAGAAGGAAAGGCGCAGTGGGTTAAGACATTCCAAGACTTCACGTGCGTGGTTAATTCAACTGTAAACTGTCTCTTCTCAACGTTTGCATTAGGCGCTGAAGATTACGCAAAGCTACTATCGGCTGTAACTGGCTGGAATTTAACAACTGAAGAGGTAATGAAGATCGGAGAGAGAATATACAACCTAGAGAGGCTTATAATCAACGAGTACGGATTCAATGGAAAGGATGATACACTGCCCAAGAGGCTTCTGCAAGAACCCATGCCCGAGGGTCCAGCTAAGGGACATGTTGTTGAGCTTGACAAGATGAAGGAAGAATACTACAAGCTCAGAGGATGGGTTGATGGAAAGCCAACACCGGAGAAGCTAAAGGAGCTTGATATCCCATAAATTTTTTAATACACTTTTGTCCCAGTTTTTTCATGCTCAACTTCGTACTTTGGGCTGTAGTAACTTTAGCTGCGGTAACTTTAACGGTCATAACCTCTAGGAGGTATGGTATCGAGATAGCGGTAGGAATATTTTCAACCCTAACAGTTTTGGCGAACATTCTAGCTAACAAGATAGTCGCAGTTGGCAGTTTCATTGTCCCTGCTGGAGTTATAGTCTATTCGACAACTTTTCTCGTCACAGACGTAATAAGCGAGGTTTATGGAAAGGAAGTGGCGAAGAAGGCGGTTATATGCGGATTTCTTGCAAATCTAATAGCTTTAATGTCCTTAAACCTCGTTTTAATTTGGGAGCCTGCTCCATTCGCAATTGAAGTTTCTGAAGCTTTCTCAAAAGCTCTTTCTCAAACTCCCAGAATAATCATTGCCTCCCTCATAGCATATATCGTATCTCAGATGCACGATGTCTACGCCTTCCACTTCTGGAAGAAAGTTACAAAAGGTAAATACCTTTGGCTTAGAAACAACGCATCAACTGTAGTTTCCCAAGCCATAGACACGACAATCTTTATAACACTTGCATTTTACGGAACTTTCCCCCTTCAGACTATTGCGGGCATGATATTCGGGCAGTACATAGTTAAAGTGATTATAGCCTTGCTGGACACTCCATTTATCTACATCGCAAGCAGCTTCATGAAAACAGCCTCTTCCTCACCATCGGGTTGCTCTTAGCTATTTCCATCAAATGTGCTTCAAAGCTCGTAAAGGATGGAACAGATTCACACAGAAATATTCCTGTCCTTCCAATTTCTCTTCTCTTCTCCAAAACTCGTATTCTCTCTTCAACTATCTCTAAGCTCACGCCAAGCACTTTTGCAACGTAGCTTGGCTGAACATCGCTTACGGGTATTTCTATGTGTCCGTTCTTAGTTGGAATTATCAGAACTAGTCTCTTATCGACACCAGCTATCCTCTTATCCTGTAAGATTTCTTGATAATCTAGGCAACCTCCGAATCTATAAAAATCGAGTTCATTTTCTCTCATCTTGACGAGTGGAAAGCTTACAGTTGTGTTATCAGTCAGAACGAACTCACCCTTTATAGCGTAGTTCGGAGTTGCTTGAACTATTCTCCTCTCAAGAATTTCAAAACCTTCCAATGCGAGCTCTATCTTGTAAGAGGGCACTTGGTGTGGAATGAATATATCGACATCGCTGTTCTTGTTAACGTCTCCCCTTGCAACGGATCCATAAACTATGGATTCTATTCCAAAGCTCTTCAATCTCTCCATGACTTCTTTTGCCCTCTTTCTCTTTTCCTTCAAAATTTTCCAGTGCTCCTTTGTGTACACTACCTCTCCTCTTCCTCTATAAGTCGCAACTTTCATTGTACCGTCTTTTCTATCCAGTCTAGAAACTCTCTCAACCCCTCCTCTACGACGAAACTGCATATACAAGGCACTTCGTAGCTGTGTATCTTCTTGACTTCCTCCTTTATCTCCTTGAACTTTTCAGCTTTTGTCTTACAAATAACGACAAACTCAATGCAGTCCTCAATATTTCCTTCCCACCAGAACATCGATCTCACTGGAAATATGTTTGCGCAAGCTATGAGCTTTTTCTCCAAAAGATGTCTTGCGATCTTTCTAGCCTCTTCAAAATCTCTTGCGGTTATGTATATGAACACGAACATATTTGCCGTTCTATTCGAGTGTTTTAAAGTTTTACTTGACCAGAACAACCGGTTGTTTGGCCTTAACCACAACGTACTTCGCAGCCTTTCCAAGTATGACCTCTTCCATCAACGACCTCCTTTTCATTCCCAGAACTATCATTATTGCATTCACTTCCTCCGCAAATTCGACTATGTCTTCACCCGGGCTCTTTCCTCTAATTAACATCTTGGCCTCGAACTCCACACCGTACTCTTCAGCAATCTTTCTGGCTTCTTCGAGTATTTTCTCTCCCCTTTCAATATCTCCCATATCGGTTCGATCTCCACCGAATAGAGAGTGCACTGCGTAAACTTTAACTCCTCTTAGCTTTCCCTCTTCCAAAGCAAACCTAAGAGCTCTAAAGCTTCGATCAGAACCATCCAAACCCACAACTATGCTCATAGTTTTGATAGCATCTATGTGGGTCAAATAGTTTACTTTTGTGTGGTTGAAAGTTTTATATACCCATTCTCAAACCTTGCGATATGGCAAAGGAGAAGGAGCACATAAACGTGGCTATAATTGGACACGTAGACCATGGAAAGAGCACACTGATTGGTAGATTGCTGTATGAGGCGGGGCAGATACCACCACACATAATCGAGCAGTACAGAAAGGAGGCTGAGCAGAAAGGTAAAGCGACTTTCGAGTTCGCTTGGGTAATGGACAGGTTGAAGGAAGAGAGAGAAAGAGGTGTTACGATTGACGTAGCTCACAGGAAAATAGAGACTAACAAGTACATTGTAACGATTATCGATTGCCCAGGTCACAGAGACTTCATCAAGAACATGATCACCGGTACATCTCAGGCTGATGCAGCTATACTCGTCGTAGATGTAGCTGAGTGTGTACAGCCACAGACTAAGGAGCATGTATTCCTTGCAAGAACTCTCGGTATAAACCAGATAATCGTTGCAATGAACAAGATGGACAGAGTAAACTACGACCAGAAGAAGTTTGAGGAGTGTAAGGAGAAGGTTGCAAAGTTGCTCAAGCTCGTAGGTTACAAGATTGAGGAAGTGCCATTCATACCTGTTTCAGCTTACTACGGTGACAACGTCTACAAGAGGAGTGACAAGATGCCGTGGTACAACGGACCAACGATATTCGAGGCTTTCGACATGCTCAAGCCACCAGTTAAATTGATCGACAAGCCGTTGAGAATACCAATACAGGACGTCTACTCAATCAAGGGTGTTGGAACTGTTCCAGTTGGAAGAGTTGAGAGTGGAGTATTGAGGGTTGGAGACAAGGTAATCTTCGAGCCACCAGGTGTCGTTGGAGAAGTTAAGAGCATTGAAATGCACCACGAACCATTGCAGGAAGCAAAGCCGGGAGACAACATAGGTTTCAACGTCAGAGGTGTTAGCAAGAAGGACATCAGGAGAGGAGACGTAACTGGACACTTGGACAACCCGCCAACAGTCGCAAAGGACTTCACCGCTCAGATAATCGTACTACAGCACCCAACAGCTATCACAGTCGGTTACACACCAGTAGTTCACGCGCACACAGCACAGGTTGCATGCAGATTTGTTGAGTTGCAGAAGAAGATTGACCCAAGGACCGGTGCCGTCAAAGAGGAGAACCCACAGTTCCTCAAGACTGGTGACGCTGCAATTGTCAAGCTAGAGCCAACGAGACCAATGGTAATCGAAAGAGTCAAGGACATCCCACCACTTGGCAGATTTGCAGTGAGAGACATGGGTATGACCATCGCAGCTGGAATGGTAATTGATGTGACTCCAAGGAAGTAACTTTCTTTTTTATTTTTGGTGATAGTCATGCCGATTAAAGGTCCAAAGGCGAGAATAAGACTCTCTGGCCTAAATCCAAAGGATTTGGACAGAATCTGCCAGCAGATCAAAGAGATAGCTAACAAAACTGGAGTTGCCATAAGCGGACCGATTCCGTTACTCACTAGAAGGTTGGTCATTCCAGTGAGAAAGGCTCCGGATGGAGAGGGCAGTGAAACATACGACCACTGGGAGATGAGAATACACAAGAGGTTGATAGATATAGCAGCAGATGAGAGAGCTCTGAGGCAGATAATGAGAATTCAGGTTCCTAAAGATGTAAACATTGAAATCGTCTTGGAGAGCTAATTTTAAAATTTTAAATTCTTAACGATAAATTCCTCCATGCTTCTCAAAGTCACATTCTTGGGAACTTCTGGAACGGTTCCAGCACCAAATAGAAATCCTTCGGCAATTCTCATTCAATTTGAAGGAATAAGATTACTATTCGATTGTGGAGAGGGGACGCAGAGACAGATGATGATTGCAAAAACGGGTTTTAAAATACACAGTGTGTTCATAACTCATCTTCACACAGATCACTTCATCGGAATTTTTGGCTTAATCGAAACGATGTCTTTGAATGAGAGAACCGAGAGATTGAGAGTTTTCGTTCCAAAAGAGAATGTCGATTTTATGAAAACTCTTTTCAGAATGTTTGGTTATCACAACCTGAATTACCCGATAGAGGTTTACGGATTAAAAGATGGGGACGAAGTCGATTTTGGCAAGTTTAAGATTCTGGCATTTAAGACTGATCACATCGTCCCAAGCTTGGGATACGCCTTAATAGAGAGGGATAGACCCGGTAAGTTCGATAGGGCTAAAGCTGAGGCTTTGGGAATACCGCCCGGCCCACTGTACTCTAAGCTTGTGAGGGGTGAAGCGATAGAGATCAACGGCAGAATAATAACGCCAGACATGGTTGTTGGGCCGAAAAGGAGGGGTAGAAAAGTCGTTTACACAGGAGATACAAGACCAACAGAGAGAACGATTGAAGTGGCTAGAGATGCTGACCTGCTTATACACGATGCATCCTTCACAAGCGATTTACAGGATTGGGCAATCCAGACAAAGCATTCTACCGCAAGAGAAGCAGCTGAAATTGCCAAGAGAGCGAACGTTAGGCAACTGATATTGACTCACATAAGTGCGAGGTATTCGAAAGATGCTACGCCCCTTCTTGAAGAAGCTAAAGAAATCTTTGAAAACGTTGTGGTTGCTGAAGACTTTATGAGTATAGAAGTGAAGTATAGAGATTAGGTTAAGCCCATACAATATCTTTCAAACTTCTCGTGCTCGAGCAAATCTCTTGCACTTCCTTCAAATACTACTCTTCCACTTATTAGCATGTAAGCCTTATCGCTGATCTCTAAGGCTCTCTTGGCATTCTGTTCGACCAAAACAACTGTTAATCCAAGTTCATCTCTTAGCTCTACGATCTTCTGAAAAACCGTCTCGGCTAACTTTGGCGAGAGTTGGGCTGTAGGCTCGTCGAGCATTATAACTTTGGCGTTCTTTACGAGAGCCATTGCGATTGCTAAGAACTGCCTCTCACCACCACTTAGCGTTCCTGCTTTTCTATTGGTGTAGTATTTCAGCTCCGGGAAGAAGTCAAGGGCCATTTTTATTCTCTCTTCAAGCTCGTTTTTTTCGAGGATGTATCCCGCTATCTTCAGGTTCTCCATCACAGTCAAATTTACGAACACATTCTCTATTTGAGGTAGATAGGCTAATCCCAATCTAGCCTTGTCGTGAGGGGGTACATGGGTTATATCTTTCCCGTCTAGCTTAACGCTTCCCGAATATATAGTTGCTAGCCCGTAAATGGCTTTGAGGAGTGTAGATTTGCCAGAGCCGTTCGGTCCCACTATTGTAGTTATCTTGTTCTTAGGCATTTCAGCGTTAATATCGAAGAGTATGTGCAACTCCCTGTATCCAGCGTTCAAGTTTTCTATCTTTATCAAATCAATCACCTCCTAGGTAAACTTCAATAACCCTTGGATCGTTCATTACATCCTCTGGCTTGCCCTGCGATATGACTTGACCGCTCGCCATGACGTAGACGTAATCGACATAACTCATGACTATATCAAGTCTGTGCTCGACTATCAAGAAAGTTATCCCCTTCTTCTTGAGCTCGACAAACCTATCAAAGATCTCATGAGCTAAAGCTGGAGCTACTCCGGCTATAGGTTCATCTGTAACGATCATCTTGGGATTAGTCATCAAAGCTCTCCCAACTTCTACGAGCTTCAACTGACCTCCACTCAGCTTGTAAGCCTCTCTGTCCCACAAGTGGTCTATCTTCAGAAACTCCAACGTTTTAAAGGCTCTTTCGACAAGTTCCTCCTCCTGCTTAAGCCAGCTCGAATATCTTAAAGCCTTTAAGACATTTTCTCCAACGTGTCTTTCTGCGATGATGAGATTCTCAAGAACTGTAAGCTTCTTAAGTGGTTGTGGGGTTTGGAAAGTTCTAACTATTCCATGCTCGTATATCTTGTTCGGTGGTAAGCCCGTTATATCTTTGCCCTCAAAGTAGACTTTTCCCTCATCTGGCTTGTAGAATCCACAGATCGTGTTTATGAAGGTTGACTTGCCAGAACCGTTTGGTCCTATTATGAGTGTTAATGTTTGCCTATCGACTTCGATGTTGACTTTGTTAAGAGCCTTTAAACCGTCAAAAAATTTGGAAAGAGAAACTGTTTTCAGAATCTTCATGCTCTCCTTCTTATTGCGTAAACAACTGCCAATAATCCCGCTACTGCAAGGACTCCTTCAAATCCGGGCGTCTTCTCTGTTGTTGCAACCGTTGCCGTCGTGGTCTCTTCTGTTACAACTGGTGCGCTTGGCTTATGCATCCACTCAATCGTCTTTGTTTCGAACTTCCAGATTCCAGCGAGATCCCACTCGCACTGGTCGTTTACGTACCATATTGCGTAGTCACCACTTGCTCTGTCATTCCACTCATTTAGCTTTATGTAACCGCTGACCGGGTAAACGCCGTATTCACCGTTGCTGTACTTCTCCGTAACTACTGGAATTGTTTCAGCCATTACGTCTGGATCGTAACTACCAGTCTTGTTTATAACCTCGACATAGCTCAATGCAAGAACCCATGCAGCGTCGTATGCGTTCAATGCGTATTGATACGGATGTTCGCCAAATCCTCTCTTTTGATACTCCTCAACAAGCTCTTCGTAAGCCTTACCCTTGGAGCTGAACAGCGTTGAATACATTCCGACCTTTTCAACCTTGCCACACACATCACTTATTTTGTCACTCTTTGCTGTACCATCACATCCAAACCATAGGACTTTGAACAGCACGGAATTCTGATCGGCCTGAGCCATCATTGTGAAGATTTCTTCGTAGCTGAACGCGACTATGGCTACTTCTTTGGTGTTGTATTTCTTTAGCAAATCGTTAACGGCATTCTCAGCGCTCGCTATGTGGGTTGACCAGTCTGTTGGAATCTGATCTGGATAAGGAATAACTTCACCAATTTCTATTCCTTCATTTTCGAGTTTCGGCTTTATGCACTCGTAAAGTCCTCTACCCCAAGCGTTGTCTCTATACACTATTACAACTGCCTTTATTCCAAGATCCTTAAGCTCACCCGTAATTGCATCGGTCTGCAGATCGTCGGTTCCAACGAATCTGAAGATGTACTTCTTATCTTCGGGCTTAGCAAATCCAATTATCTGAGGCAGTGCAGTTGATGATGGCGAAATTATTATAATTTTGTTGTTTGTAACAAAGCCTTTTATGTTTGCAACTTCTCCACTACCCATTGGCCCTACTATCAGCTTTATACCCTTACTATAGAGTTCCTGTGTGAGTTCAAGCGCTCTTGTGGGGTTTATCTGAGTGTCTTCGACAACGAATTCAACTTGATACGGCAATCCTTTTTCTTCAAAATACTCGTTTATCTTGTCCTTAGCTATGGATAACGTGTCTTTTATGTCATTACCATAGGTTGAGAGGTCTCCAGAGAGGTCAACTAGCACTCCGATCTTTATAGTCTGCTTTTCTGCCAAGGCGGTGGGACTTAACAAGAGGGCTGTCACAATTGCTAACAAGACCCAAACTTTCCTCATGACTTCATGAACAATCATTTAGAATTAAAACCTTTTCATTTGAAATCGAAAAACGTTTATAATCGAAAAATGTTTATAACGTTATAGCGGCGAAAATTCATGGCTCTCATAGAAGGTGCCTTAATTTACGCAAATCTCATGGTTCTTCTAGCATTAGGTCTCACAATCACATACATAACTACGTCTGTTCCCAACTTTGCTCAAGGTTCGTTCGCAGTTTTTGGCTCATATGTAGCTCTAACTTTCCTGCAAATCTGTAACATACATCCTTATCACTCCCTACCACTGTGTTTTCTCTTCGGTGGTTTGCTCGGATTGGCAACGTACTTAATCGCTCTAAGACCCCTTATAGGCAGGGGGGCTTCTGTCGTAACGCTTATGATCGCAACACTCGCTTGGGATATTCTTCTCTTGGGAGTTATAGGGGCTTACTCTGGATTTTTATCCTCCATAACAAAGAAAAGCACGACCAATTTCTTATTTACACCCTTAGACTTTCCCGTTGTAGGACTTCACGGCAGACTTGTAGTTTCAAGCTTGGTTATATTGCTTACAATCGTATTTCTGACTTTCTTGCTATATAAGACAAAGTTTGGTATAGCTCTTAGAGCATCGATGGAAAATCCTGCCCTAGCTGAGATAATGGGAATAAACGTGGAATATACTCGCCTTTTCTCTTGGTTTTTATCAGGTGCATTGGCTGGATTGGCGGGAGGAATCTTGCCATTTAAACAGCAGATATTCCCGGTAACGGGTGATGTCTTAATAGTTTCAATCTTTGCTTCAAGCATCGTAGGTGGCTTAAGCAGTCTGTTAGGTGCAGTAATAGGCGGATACATCGTAGGTCTTTCGGAGAGCCTTGCATCTTATGCACTTTCACTGTACTTCGGACCAGCTATTCTTTCGTACAGTAAAGTCATACCCCTTTCAATACTAATCGCAACTCTCCTGATAGCTCCAAAAGGAATCGTTAGTATAAGGTGGAGGAGGTTATTGAAATGGCTTGGGAGATAGTAACCACAGTATTGTTTTGGTTTGGACTCTACGCGATAGTAGCAATAAGCTTAAACTTGGAGTACGGATATGCTGGAATACCTAACTTTGGAAGATGTTTGGCCGTTGTTGTTGGGGCCGTAGCTGTTGGTGGCGTAGTTGTAAGGCTACTCATGTTCATGTTCAATGTAAATGGTCAGTTTCTCGTTGCGAGTGGTCAAGCCTCTTCAATTGCAAACGATATAATTGCACACAACCCGCTCTTTGGAATAGGGTTGCTTATTCTTTCCCTCGTCATTGCTTGTCTAATCGGAATGCTGGTCGGTGCGATATTTATACTCCCAAGCGCTAAGCTATCTGAGGATTACCTTGCGATAACACTCTTAGCGATAAGTGAAGTAGTTTTGCAGATACTTTACTACAGCACGGACATTGCCGGTGGTTATTACGGCGTCTCAATACCAGACGTTTTGAATTTTGTTCCCAGTGGTAGAGATGTTGTCTTTATAGGTATTATCTTAGTTGTGGCGTTTCTAGTCTTCGTCTTTGCTGAGAAGCTTCTGAATACACCCTACGGTAGAATTCTAAGGGCAATGAGAGAAAACGAGAATGTTGTTAAAGCATTTGGAAGAGATATAATGGTATTAAGAGTTAAAATAGTGGCAATAGGTTCTGGAATTGCCGCTCTCGCCGGAGCACTCTACGCATTATATACGGCAAACGTTGCGGGAATATTGAACCTTTACAGTAGATTCTACTGGACATTCTTACCGTTCCTAATGATAATACTTGGTGGTCTGAGTAACAACAGGGGAGTTCTGGCAGGAGCATTTGTCTTTGCTACAACAAAAGTTCTACTTGAAACATATAAGTTCGAGATAAAAACTCTCTTGCACATTCCCTTCTCTTCCACTTGGCTGGGATACATGCTCTTCGGTGCGGTAACTCTGTTGATATTATACTACAGACCTGAAGGACTCATAAAGGAGAAACCTATAGCGACTAAGCCTATCAAAGGGAGAATGAGGAAGGGTTAGCTTTTTAAATAATGGTGCTGCCAAAGGACGACATAATGAAGGTAAAGGATGTTATGACTAAAAATGTAATTTATGCGGAACTTCCAAGCACGAGAGATAAGGTTCTCGAGATCCTGAAGAAGCACAACGTCTCTGCAGCACCAGTTCTAAAAAGCGGTAAGCTCGTAGGAATCGTCACCATAAAGGATCTTCTGAGAAAGATAGAGGAGGATCAGCTAGCTTTACTGATGACCGAAAATCCGGTTACTGTCAAACCTAACGACAGCATAAAGAAGGTAGTTGAAATATTCTTAAAAAACCCATTTAGGAGACTTCCAGTTGTTGAAAGGGGTAAGCTCGTTGGATTTCTAACGGTTAGAAACATCATAAAGAAGATTGCTGAGATGAATATAGAGAAGCCAGTTAAAGACTACATGTGTAACGAAGTTGTGTGCGTTTGGGACGGTATGCCTTTAAATGTGTGTGGAGAAGTTATGAGGCTTAGTGGTTCGGAGTTATGCCCCGTTTTGGATGACAACGCTAAACTTGTTGGTTTGGTGGATGAGAAGATCATGCTAACTGAAAGTTTGATAGAGGAGTTTATTGAGAAAACGCAGTACTCTTCATCAAGTGATGTTGACGATGAGTGGAGTTGGGAGGGCACGAGAGATTACGTTACCAAGTTCTTTGAAGTTAGCGTTCTGAAACTACCGAAGGATCCCGTTAAAAATTTCATGAAGAAACCAGCTTACGTATATCCTCAGACCACCGTTTCAAAGTGTGCCAAGGAAATGATTAGGAATGATGTAGATCACATACCCGTTTTGGATCATATGGACAGAATATGTGGAATAGTGAAGGATAAAGGATTGATAAAGGTCTTGCTTGAGATATGAAGAAAATTTTTTTACTTATACTTTTTTGTTTCTCCACCCTAATTCTGATTTACTACATCTCCCTCTACAACGTCCTAACTGTTCAAGGTGACAGAAACGTTCAGCAAATGTTAATTAAAGATGGCACAATCGTTACACTGAAGTTCGTTCACTCCGTCGAACTCTTCGATTACATTGAAGTTTACGAAGTTTACGATGGAAATTTAATTCTTAAGAAGGCGATGAGCAAATCTTTCGGTTGGGGTTTGCCCTATTACGGGAACTTAACTTTTGAAGACTATTACATAGTTTACAGATTTAACAAGAGTTTCAGAAGCTTTTATGTATCAACGTACGACTTCAATAACTACACACTCCGCGTAGATAACAAAACTCTTAAACTCGACAATTTCGGCACTCTGGTAAAGCTAAGGGTTGATGACCTATGGCAGTGGATCTTTCAAAGATTAAAAGAAAGTTTGCCCATGAAAGAAGATTGTCTGGATGGCAAGCAGTCCTAGTATTGGCGGTATCATCCGTATTTTCCCTCTTTCACATCATAAACGGCTCTTACACGGGGTTACTTCAGCTAGATATTGTTAAATCAATACATCTTGCTTTTGCAATAGCCTTAACCTTCCTGCTGTTTCCAGCGAGAAGGGGGGATGAATCAGAAGGAATTCCAATTTACGATCTTATCTTAGCTGCTATTGGATTTTACGTGGCATCCTATATAGCTCTTAACTACACAGAGCTCCTAAAGAGAGCGGCAATAGGTTACACGCTCACGGACTACATTATTGCCTTACTTGGGATAATATTCGTTCTCGAAGCTACGAGGAGGGCTGTAAACCCCGCCTTGGTAATCGTGGCAGTTGCTTTCATACTTTATGCAAAATTTGGAGACAGCCTTCCTTTTCTCTCCCATCCATCTTACTCTTGGAAAGAAATACTCGAGCACCTTTACCTGACGAAAGAGGGTGTTTTTGGCACGCCTTTAGCTGTATCAGCAACATTTGTCGTTCTCTTTGTAATATTTGGTGCATTCCTAGAAAAATCTGGTGCTGGAAAGTTCTTCATAGATTTGGCAATAGCCTTGACTGGTAGAGCTGTAGGAGGTCCCGCCAAGGCTGCCGTTGTCGCAAGTGCCCTGATGGGTATGGTTTCTGGTAGTTCGGTAGCTAACACCGTAACAACTGGCTCTTTCACAATACCCCTGATGAAGAGAGTTGGATACAAGCCCGAGTTCGCCGGTGCAGTAGAGCCCGCAGCTTCAACTGGAGGTCAAATAATGCCACCCATAATGGGTGCTGCCGCATTCATAATGGCTGAATTCGTCGGTATGCCCTATTCGAAAATTGCACTGTGCGCGTTGATACCGGCCATACTTTACTTCTTCGGCGTTTTTACTGCTGTGGATTTAGAGGCTAGGAAGGAGAATCTTAGAGGACTTTCGGATGAAGAGATTCCGAAAGTTAGAGATGTTTTGAAAAGAGGGTGGTACTACCTTTTACCCCTTGCAGTTTTGATATACATGCTTGCAAGCGGATATACACCGGTGTTAAGTGCGGTCTATTCAATAGCTGTAGTTGTCGCAATAATGGTAATAAAACCAATTTACGAAAATCTAAAAGCTAAAGAGCCTTGGCGCCTTGTTCTCAAGAGGATTTTAAAGAACATAATCGATGCTTTGAGCAGTGGCGGTAGAGGTGTTGTCGCAGTTGCAATGGCATGTGCCTCCGCCGGAATAATAGTTGGAGTAGTTACCCTAACCGGACTGGGATTTAAGATAGCCGGAATAGCAATGGATTTATCTCAGGGAAACTTTATGATAGTTCTCGTCCTAACAATGATTGTCTCTTTGATACTTGGAATGGGCGTTCCGACGACAGCTAACTACATAATTACCAGCACAATCGCTGCACCAGCGATAATTTCTTTCTTGGCTGATGTTTACGGAATGAGTGTAAGAGAGCTTGTTAACCATCCAGAACTGATATTACCAGCTCATATGTTCGTCTTTTACTTTGGAGTTGCTGCAGATCTTACGCCACCGGTTGCGCTTGCAGCTTACGCAGGTTCGGCAATAGCTGGTAGCGATCCGTGGAAGACGGGAATAAACGCATTCAAGATAGGTATCGGTAAATACATCGTCCCATACGTCTTTGTACTAACACCTCAACTTCTTCTGATAGGCGCAGGTTCTTTATCGGATGTGTTAACGCTAATAACGGTTCTCGCGTTCACAGCACTGGCGATAGTAAGTATAAATGGTGCAACTATAGGATACCTCTTCAGGAAGTGCAATTTACCGTTGAGAATTGCATTGACTATTTACGGATTTCTCATGCTCGTTCCAGACAACTTATTTAGAATTTTAGGGTTAACCCTTTTCCTCATAACTGCCGCTTACCTCAAGAGTTCAAAAAACTTTAAAAATTATCGTGAGCTTAAGTAAAATATGAGGAAAAGTTTGGTGTTTTTTGTTCTGCTTAGTGCAATTGTAATTCTTGGATGTGCTCAGCAGGCCCCAGAAAAACCATCTGAAACTACGCCAGTAGCAACAACTCCAGAAGTTTATCATCTGACAATTTTGACTGGTGGTGCTGCTGGAACGTACTATCCGATTGGTGGAGCCATGGCTAACATAATAAACAAATACGTTTACGTTGACGGTGTTGAGGCTACAGCCGTAACTTCTGGTGCATCTGTTGCCAATGCCAGAAAACTGGGTTCGGGAGAAGCTGAATTGGCATTACTCCAGAATGACATAGCCTACTACGCTTATCACGGCATTGAAATGTTCAAGGACAACCCGATTAAGAACATAAGGGGAATTGCCACACTCTATCCAGAAGTCATTCAAATCGTAACGCTGAAGGACAAAGGAATCAGGACGATATACGATTTGAAGGGTAAGAAGGTTGCTGTTGGTGCACCGGGAAGTGGAACTGCGGTGGACGCATTGCAAATCCTAGAAGCGGCCGGAATTAATGAGAGTAATACGCATTTTGAGTATTTGAACTTTAAAGAGGTTGCTGACGCTTTGAAGGATGGAACTATAGATGCTGGATTCATAGTTGCTGGAGTTCCTACATCTGCTGTCATGGAGCTGGCATCTGTCAGAGATGTTTACATCGTTGAAGTGCCAGACGAGATTTACGAGAAGCTTAAGGAGAAGTATCCATTCTACACGCAGTACATCATACCAGCTGAAACTTACAAGGGTCTTGACAAGGATGTAAAGAGCGTTGCAGTCATGGCAATGCTTGCTACTAGAGAGGATATCCCCAAGGATATCATCTACAAGGTAACCAAGGCAATATTTGAACATACGGATGAGCTTGTAGAGGCACACCAGAGAGCTAAGGACATAACACTTGAAACTGCGCTAGACGGTATGTCTATACCATTACACCCTGGTGCTGAGAAGTTCTACAAGGAAAAAGGTCTTATCTAAATTCTCCTTCTATTTTTTATGTTTGCAGGAGTAGGCCCAGCTTTAATAGATTACATTCACACAATAGACCAGTATCCGCCAAGAGGGGGGCATGCTGTCGTCAAAAGTACAGTTAAATCAGCTGGAGGGGCTGGAGCGAACGTAATTTATGGATTATCAAGATACGGTGTCAAATGCTCATTTTACTCCACTATTGGAAAGGATGAGGATGCTGAACTGTTTAAAGACAGTATGAAAGGAGTTTATCTCAAGTTGTCAGTTACCCATGAGAAAACGGGAAAGGTTAACGTTTACGTTGATAGAGATGGAGAGAGAACATTCTTTGTTCATCCGAACGCTTCTGGAGTCTTAAAGCTTGAAATGGATGATGAAGACTTTAAGATGAATGACTATTTCTATCTAGATCCCTTTCCATCTGAAAAAAGTCTCGATGTACACACGGATATTGCTAAAAGGGCTAAGGAATTCGGAAAAACTGTAATTCTTAGCATGAGCTATCCCTATGTGATCATGGGTTTTGAGAAGCTGAAAGGAATTCTCAAATACATCGATATAGCTATAACATCCAAAGCGGAGTTTGATCTTCTAGGTGTAGATGAAGAAGATATTCTCAAGTTTGTCGATATCTTCGTGATTACAATGGGGAAAGAAGGAGCGAAGGCAATAGCGCAAGATGGAGTTTACTATTATCCCGCTTACGATGTCAAGGTTGTAGATACGACTGGTGCGGGTGATGCCTTTGCAGTTGGCTTTTTCTACTGCTATATTAAGGGCTACGATTTGAACACATGCTTAAAGATTGGGAACCTCGTTGCAAGCTACAACATCCAGCGTTATGGTGCAAGAAACTTTCCACCGTTACATGAGGTTGAAGACCATATAGGTCATAATTGTAAAGATGTATGAGTGCTTTAACCCTAGGAGTGCGTTCCCCTCTCCTATTTGACCAGCGACAAGACCGGACAGTACACCAACCATCATAGCAACTTGTAAGAATGAGTTCTTTATATATTCAACGTCAAAAGATAAAGCGTACCCTCCAACACTCACTCCAGAAAGTCCTACAAAAGGTTTGAAGAAGCTGGTTATTATCATGTATGTTGTCGTCAAGAATACCACTATGCACATGTATATTATGATCACGTAGAGTAATGTACTGCTTCGCATTCTCTTTTTAAACGCCACTTCTGTATCCGCATATCTCGCAACCACGTTAAAGGCATCTTTAATAGTCGGTGCTGTTTCCAAAGCTTTTACAACGACAGGTACTATTTTGGATAGTATATCGCTCTTTACTCTGATTCCCAATCTTATAAAGGCTCTTGGAATCAAAACACCCCACTCTATTTCCCTTCTCATAACGGCGATTTCCCTCGTGAGTAACCCCATTTCGGTTTGAGACAAAACTCTTAAACCTTCAAGTACTGTTAAACCAGCCTCATTTAGCATTGCAAGTTCGGAAAAAACATCTGGAATTCTTTCTTCGGTTTTTCTCATGACTCTCTCCTTTATTTCAACTAAGATTATCAGAGGAATTACGAATGCTGAAATAGCTAAAAGTAGTGTGTGTTCAAGCCTGAGGTATCTTAAGGATATAAGAAAGACGACGATTGATGCAAGTGTTACGTGAAACAGAACAACCTTCAGATTAATATCGTAGATTCTTTCCTTGAACGGATGTAACAACAGTCTTAGGATTTTCTTTTTAAACCTCTTAATTCTATCGATTGTGAAAGAATCTCTGAATCCCTCGACTACATTAGCTTTAACGAGTTCGTACCTTCTTTCGAATTCTTCAAGCTTAACTTTCGGTAGTGGAATTATCGATCTTATGATATACATGAACATAAAAGTGGCAACGGGGAGCGTAACAATTAGGATGATCCTGTAAATTTCGAATGGAGTTCCCAATATTCTAGTAACGGACAAAACTATGAGCAGGAATAGAGGGAGGACTACGAACAGTGCTATGTAAACTTCTGCCATCATACCCAGTAACTCTATGAAGGATTCGAAAGTTCTTTCTCTCTCTTCAGAAAGCTCCTCAGATTTTCTTCTCAAAAATTCTGAAAGCCTACCTCCTCCTTCAAGAATGAATATCATGTTGTCCAGAAATGATGAAAGCTGAGGGGAGGGGGTTGTATCTCTAACGAACCTCATTCCATCGTAAATGTTCCTCTTAAAGACATCAACCATTTCAACTATTATCATGAACTCTCTGCTCAACTCACCGAAGATGTGCTTTGATTCTGCCACAGTTCTGATCATGTTGTGAATTGGAATTCCTCCCGTAGCCATGCTGTACATCATGCTTATGGCGTGCGGCAAGTAGAGTTCTATTTCATTTCTCCTCCTCTTTGCAAGAAAGAAGGGATACGATAGAATTGAATAACTAGTAAGCTTGTACGCTATTAACCCAAAAATGATTGCAATAGCTGGATAGACCTTCCTTATGAGATAGTAATTTTCCGAAACGTAGTTGTAGAACGGTGTGTAGCTTGCGATGTATAGGAGAAGTGTAGGTGAAGTAGTAAGAACGATAATCATACCCAACATTAACCCGATAAAAAAAGAGATTATAGAGTAGAAACTCGCGATCGCTAGTAACTCCTGAACGTTTAAAGGTAACCTGGCGGAAACTAGCGCTTTCTCAAGATCTCTGTACTTTTCCCTATTTTTCAAAACTCTTCTAGTACATCTCCTTATGAAAAACTTTGGAACGTAAACTTTAACAGTTTCTCTCATTCTTTCAACACCTCAAAAGCCTTTTCAGGATTTCTGTAATACATGTGGATGTGCTTAGTCACTTCCTTGTAATCTCGTATCCCTTTCTGATATAACATCTCTAAAAACTCCTTTCTCCTCTTCAGTTCTTCAAAGACATCAATGACCTCAATGCCCTGCATTACTGCTATCTTTTCAAGCTTTTTCGAATCTGCAAGCTGAATGTAGCTGTCGCTTGCTGGATCCCATTTAAAGACTCTGCTTATCAAGAGCTCTTTGCTTTCGGGTTCTAACCCTACAACCTCAACTATCTCCTTGACCCTTCTCTTTCTAACACCTCTGAATGTCCACATGAACTGTACGATTATGGAGTCTAAGAACTGTATCATCACTCTAGGCACGTTCAAAGGAGGATTTTCAAGCCTGTATATTAGTTGATTTACATCTCCAGCGTGAAACGTTGCGTAACCAGCGTGTCCAGTGGACATTGCTTGAAATAACGTCATAGCCTCCCTGCCTCTAACTTCTCCTACAACTATGTAATCCGGCCTCTGTCTTAAAGCTGCTCTGAGCAAATCGTACATATCAATCTCCTGTCCCTCAACTCCTGTTCTTGTAACCTCAGCAATCCAGTTTTCGTGAAAGAGTTGAATTTCTCTCGTGTCCTCTATCGAGATAACCTTTGCCTCGGGAGGTATGAACATGAGTAAAGCGTTAAGTGTTGTAGTTTTCCCAGCAGCTGTTTCACCTATCACCATTACGTTCATCTTGTTCTCTATGAGTAGCCAGTAATAAGCCAAGAGACCAGCGTTAAACGTTCCGTACGCTATGAGATCGATTGGTGTGAAAGGCTCAACTCTAAACTTTCTTATGGTAAAAGACGAACCCCTTGTAGATACATCGGTTCCATACGTTATCTGAATTCTCGAACCGTCTGGAAGTGTTGCATCAACCAATGGATTTGCGTAGGATATATGCTTCCCAGCTTTTTGACCTAGGAGTAGGACGAGGTTATCAAGCTCTTCCTGCGTAAAGGATACGTTGGTTTTCATGCTACCGTGCTTCCTATGGAAGACGTAGGTCGGTATGTTATATCCGTCGCAAGATACGTCTTCCAAATTTGGATCGATCAAAAAGGGATCTATAGCTCCGTATCCGAAGAAATCTCTCATTAAGTAGTAAAGAATTTTAAGGGTTAAATCCGATTTCAGCTTAAGGCCGTAGTCATCTAATATCTCCTTTAAAGCAGACAAAACGACTCTAATCTTTTCTTCCTCGCTCAGCAAAATCTCCTTAAGAACTACCTTCCTTCTTAGGTCGTCAAATAGTATGCTCAAGAGTTCGAGCTCGTTTCTAGTTACCTGAGGCTCTATAATCCAGTACACTTTTTCAAGAGTATCGACATTTCTTCTTATCTGAATTAGCGTGAAGTTGGGTACAAGCCAGTACTCCTCGACAACTTCATAGCCCTCAGGAACCGACGAGTCAACTAACGGCACCTTCAACGTTTCGTAAATCTCCAAGAGCTTTCGATAGTAGATTGGTATCATTTGGGGCTATTCCCCTCTAAAAGTCAAAAGTCTTTCGAAACCCTTTTTAGATATTGCAAAGTCTTTTTTCGATGAAAGAGATTTTGAAGAGGGCTAGAGAACTAGCTGACAAGATAAAAAAGAGGGAATACGTTAAAATCGTTACTCATATAGATGCAGATGGAATTACGTCGGGTGCGATAGCTTTTGAAAGTCTTAGGAGGGCGGGAATTGATTGTGAGATTAAGTTTGTCAAGAACTTAGATTCTAAGAAAATTGAAGAACTTTCAAACGAGTTCGTCTGGTTTACGGATTTGGGTAGCGGTTGTATAAAAGACATAGTGAGATTTAAGCTCGATTGCGTTATAACTGATCATCACATTCCTGAAGGTTACTACAGATACCAGCTAAACCCACACGATTTCGGATACGATGGGAGTTACGATTTGAGCGGTTCTGGAGCGACTTATCTGGTTGCGAAGTTTTTAAATCCTATGAACCACGTAGATTTAATTCAATTGGCGATCGTTGGAGCTATAGGAGATCTGCAGGACTCTAAGAACTGCAAGCTCGTTGGATTGAACAAATTTCTGATTGAAGAGGGAGTTAAGCACGGATTTTTGAAAGTTGAAAAAGATCTGAGGTTTTTCGGCAAGCAGACGAGACCTGTTTTTAAGATGCTTGAGTACAACTTTGATCCCTATATACCGGGCGTTAGCGGGAGTGAGAGGGGGTCTATAGAACTTTTGAGAAGGCTGGGAATCCCCTTAAAAGATGAGGATTGGAGGAGATGGATAGATTTGAGTAGGGGCGAGAAAAGAGCGGTTGTTTCCGAGCTTGTGAGGATATGCATGAAGCATGGGTACCCTTTGAGCTACATAAAGAGGATAGTCGGGGAGTGCTACATACTGACCAAACAGGTTGAGGGAACTGAGCTCAGAGATGCTATGGAGTTTTCAACGCTTCTGAATGCAACTGCAAGGTATAGCAAAGCTGACATAGGTTTGAGGGTTTGCTTGGGAATTTTGAACGGATGTGATGAATGGGCATTCAAGAAGGCTCGGAAGCTGTTGCAACAACACCGCAAAAACCTATCTGAAGGAATAAAGATTGCTCTCGATAGGTTGAGGGAGTTTAAGAGCGTTCAGTTCTTCCATGCAAGGGATGATATACTGGATACGATTGTAGGAATAGTGGCTGGCATGTGCTATTGTAAGGCAAATTTGGATAAGCCTATAGTTGCCTTCGCAAACTGCGATGAAGGAGTTAAGGTTTCTGCAAGGGCAACACAAAGACTCGTTGAAAAAGGCTTGAATTTGGCTAAAGCTATCGAAATCGCTTGCAGAAAGGTGGGAGGGCATGGAGGGGGTCACAAGATAGCGGCTGGAGCTATAATACCGAAGGGGAAGGAGTGGGAATTCTTGGAAGAGTTCAACAGGGTTGTAGAAGGACAGATCAAAGCTCAACCTTAACGTTCACGAACATTGGTCCTCTGATGTCTATCTTACCACCTTTCGAAGCTATGTATCTTATTACATTCTCTTGAATTGTTACGTTCACATCACTTGGGCTCTCAACAACCCTCACCCTCAAGACTCCACCTTCTCCTCTTGCAACCATCTCCTCAACCTTTTTACCGATGTAGTATGCGAAGCTGTCTATGTATCTAATCCCGGTAGGAATTCCGTTCTCGAAGTACTCTTTGAATTTTTCATTCCTTGGAATTCCGTAAACGCTGTTCTTGTAGACAACTATCTCGTTCGCATAGGCTGGACCACAGAGCTTGGTATTTTCCTCAACTTCAAAAACGTAAACTCTGAAATCCTTGCCGTAAAGCTCGCCTTCAAAGGCTAAGAACTCGCATGGACTTTTCTCATTTGCATGTTTCTCAGCTGTCCTTATTACGGCATTTGCAACCTTAAAGCCAACTGATGTCTGAGGAACTTCTTTTATCCTTATCGCTTTGGCTATGTCCAAGTCACTCAACACTACATCCTGCATGTAAACCATCTTTCTAACGTCCGTATAGCCGTAGAGAATCATAGCCAACCTTTCAACACCTAAACCAAGATTTAGGACGGGATAATCGATACCGTAGTGGCAAAGGGCTGTTGGGGAGTATATTCCGAATGTAGCTATCTCAACCCAGCCGTCTTTGTATTTAGTGTTACTACCTACAAGCTTGGGGTGGAATGCAAAAACTTCGGTTTGAGTCCCGGGAATGTAGTACTTACTCCTCTTCTCATCAAGCCTAAACTTAAACTTCTCGAAGCCGAAGTGTCTCAGCAAAGCTGTAGCTATAGCCTTTCCATCCTCAACGCTCACATCCTCATCGACCAAGACGCAACTCGCTGAGAAGTAGCTGTATAGTCTTACCGCACTCTCCCCCTGCTCCCTTCTGAAGCAACGGTCTATGCTGAATAATTTTATCGGTAGAGGCATTTTGTCCGCTACATTGCTTAAGGTTATGAACCACCCAGTCGTCATGTGACTTCTGAGCGTTAAACTCGTTGGAATCGGCTTCAATTCCTTAAATTCTGGAAAGAGTTCTATGATTTTAACAGCTTTAGCATCGTCGATTTTCAAAGCCTTTGCTATCTCAAAAGAAAGATCGTCCCCATCAATCTTACCCTTCTTGTAGCTGTGAAATACCATCCTGAGTTCTTCTATCTCATCTTTCTCAAGCTTTCTCCCCAGTATTTTCTCTATATCTCTTACTTTCTCAGCTGAGATGCCGACGTTAGGTTTTGGAAGTGTAGCCAAGTAAAAGCATCGATCCAAAACTGCCAAAGCCTCCTTTCCGAACTGCTTCTTCACGTGAATATCCTCGACAATTATCGGATTTATGACCTCCTTGAATCCTAAGGATAGGTAAGCCTTCCTCAACTCTTGAATGGTCTTAAAAACTGGATGCTCCTGTCCGTAATCGTATTGATAAAGGGGGTATCTTTCGTTTAAACTTCTCTCTGTCAGAATATCTCCACTCCTAAGCCAAGCTGACTCAAAATCCTTTTCAACAAGCTCCAACCACTCCCTTGAATCGAACTTCATAAATATCACTCCAACGCTTTTTCAAGCTCCAATGCAAAGCTAAGGATTTTGTTCTCTTCGAAGTAGTTGCCCATAACCTGTAAACCAACTGGCAAGCCTTTTACGAAACCCATCGGCATAGACAATGCAGGAATTCCGGCTAAGTTGGCTGGAACTGTGTTTACATCCATCTTATACATCGTTAGAGGGTCTTGAATCTCTCCTATCTTGAAAGCTGGAGTTGGCATCGTTGGAGCTATTAGAAGGTCGCAATGCTTGAAAGCTCTCTGAAAGTCGTTCCTCACCAAAGTCCTAACTCTCAAAGCCTTGAGGTAGTATCTACCGTAATATCCAGCTGATAGAGCGTAAGTTCCGAGCATTATCCTCCTCTTAACTTCCTCTCCAAATCCCTCAGCCCTAACCTTAGCAAAGTATCTCGTCCAAGTGTCGAGCTTTTCCAAGGCGTAGCCGTATCTGACTCCATCGTATCTTGCGAGATTCGATGAGGCCTCGCTCATTGCTATGATGTAGTAAGCGGGTAGAGCGTATTTTAGAGAGCTTAGAGAAACTTCAACAACTTCATGCCTCTCTCTAACTATGTCGACGACCTCCTCAAAAACCTTCATTACATCATCATTTGCACTCATCTCCTTAATGATTCCAACCCTGTATCTTTTATCTTCAGGCTCGAATTTGAAATCTACACCAGCATTCGTTGAGTCTCTTTCATCCTTACCAGCTATAACCTCCAAAAGTAGAGCCAAATCCTCAACGCAGTTTGCCATAGGTCCGATTTGCTCTAAGGAATTGGCATAGGGAATCAAGCCGTAACGTGAGACCAATCCATAGGTCGGCTTTAAACCGTAAACTCCGCAGAAGGAAGCTGGACACCTTATACTTCCACCCGTATCACTTCCCAAGGCTAAAACACTTTCATTATGCAAGCAAGCTCCACTTCCTCCACTACTTCCCCCAGCCACTCTCTCCAAGTCGTATGGATTTCTGACTACACCGAAGTATGATGTTTCCGTGGTAGTACCCATTGCGAATTCGTCCATGTTCGTCTTTCCGATTATTATAGCTCCCTCCTGCTTAAGCCTCTCCACTACATGGGCATCGAATGGAGGAACGTAGTTTGCAAGCATCTTTGATGCGCAAGTAGTTCTCAACCCCTTAGTGCTTATGTTGTCCTTAACAGCAACTGGTATTCCGGCCAACTTACCCTTCAACTTTCCTTTATCGAACTCCTCAGCTTTTTTTAAGGCCTCCTCCTTGTTTAAAGTTATGAATGCGTTGAGCTTACTCCTCTCAATCCTCTCAAAGAGTTCCGCAATGAGATCGTAGCATCTCTCACTCTCGAGCCTTTCCCTCCACTCCCTCACTTTCATAATCAATCCTCCATTATCTTCGGCCCTTTGAAGTATCCATCCTCCACATGCTTTGCATTCATCAAAACGAGTTCTCTCGGTAGAGGTTCCTTTGGAACGTCTTCTCTAAAAACGTTTTTGAGCGGTAGGACGTGATAAGTCGGTTCAACATCCTCACCAACTTCGTCGAGTATGCTGAAGTATTCCAAAATCTTTGAAAACTCTTCTTTAAACTTTTTCACGTCCTCAGGTTTCAATTCGATCTTGGCAAGATTTGCAACGTGAAGAACCTCCTCCTCGGTTATCATGTCAGACCCTCCCAATGTCTACATAAAACGTTTCTGCCCGTTTGTCCCCACCGTCGACACAATTTGATATAGTCTTAAATAAAATGAGACGGTAGGAACTTTCTCCTCATCCACACCTTCATCGGTAGCACGGCTACCTCTGGAGTGGATTCATCGGGCATCGGGACAAACGGCACGTGCCCCTTCAAAGTTAAACCCCTCTTTTCCAAGTTGAAAACCGCTACCACATCTCTACCCATCTCAACGTTGCATTTGGGACACTTTAACTGCCTCGGGGCATCGCCCCTCATCAGCTTAGAATTACAAAACGGACACGTAGATGACGTCCCTCTCGGATCAACCTTAACTACGCTCACACCCCTCTCTAAACATTTCTCCTCGATAACCTTAATCAAACTTCTAAAACCAGCTTGATAAATCCTATGCCTCAATTTTTTGTCGTTTACGTTACTTATCATGTTCTTAGGGCATCGTTTAGGTAAGTTTTCAAGGACAACAACCGCATTTAACTGTTTAGCCGTGTTTGCGATAACGTTAGCAATTTTGTATCTTCTATCCCTCTTCCTATTGCGCTCTCTACTGTGAATAACCCTCTTGACATGCCTATTACCCTTAATACTTTGCATTACCTCTCGATAGCCAGAGTATCCAAGAGTTAACCTCTTAATATCTGTTTGAAGAAGATAAACCATATTCAGTACCTTAACCGTAACGTTGCCCTCGTTAACGTCAACCGAAATCACACTCCTTGCGGGCTGGAAGCTTCGCTTTTTCAAAGCGAAGAGGAAAGCCCGCCTTCTCCCGAAACATTTTTATTCCCTCCTCTCTTATTTCTCCCCCAGAGGGTCGCTCTGACCCGGCCCAATGACACAAACCGAAGGCTATGACTCCGTCGTGAGACGGGGCAAGAGCCGGTTCCCCTATGGGGAACCTTCCCGCTTTAGCGGGAAGAGGAGGTCAGGTTACCCCCGTTAGCCTCAATCTCTTTCTCAAAAGTGAAATACACGTATATCCTCCTCTGCTTACGATCTAACTTTAACTTGGGCTGTGTTCTCAGCTTCCATCCACCATTTACGTACTTCCAATACAGTTTGTGTGGCTGGAGTTCGATAGTAATCCATCCCTTATGCGTAGCTACTTTAATCGTCGTGTAACCTAACGGTTTCCACAAGTGGTCGTCCAACCAAATAGAGGTCTTACTAACCAACGGCTTGTCCGATTTCGCCAGCTTTTTCTTCTTAAGTTTTAGGAAACTCCTTATCCTCGTCGAAGCGTCTTGACAGGCAACGTGTACGTAATGACTGGGCAATTGCGGATGTTTCCTCCTCAACTCGTGATACTTGCACTTTTTCAATCCAGTAAACGACTTCACGTCGTTCTCGAAACCGTAGGTGACTAACTCTTTAACTAACTCTCCGTAAACGCTCTCCAACTCTTTAAGAATTTCCCACTTTCTCTTTGTTAGTACGATACTCGGAACGACTACTGTCCTCGTAAGTTTAACCACTCTCTTCAACCTCCTTTAAAAGCTTCTCAAAGTCTTGAACGAACTTCTTTTTCTTGTGACTTCTCATACCGTATAGCTTGCCAGCGAAACTAGTAACTATGGCTATCAAGTCTTCAACTAATTCTTGATAAGCATCTTTAGGCTCTTCGCCATAGGGCAACCTCTATCTTTACACCAAATTGTTTGAAGAAATATTCGAGATACTCGAAACCGAATCTAGTAACTATCCATATAGGTAACGACAATTACGTCTACCTCCCTGTTCACCACGTAGTTAAAGAGGTTCAATAAACCTTTACGATTAGTTTTCAAACCACTGGCTATATCTCTTAGACTACGACCCTATATTCTTTCTCCCATATAATACTCAGTAAGGTACTATATCTGCCTTTCCAAGTCCGATTTCTGGTCCAAGGAACTTACACGAGCATAAATTATCTCTCTCACCTCTTTGACTTCTTCTTTTCCGCTAATTATTCTCTCTACTTCGCTCTCTGGAATCATCCACCTACCAGTAGGAGTTTTAACCGCTCTAATCTTACCGGTATAAATCCACCGCTTCAAAGTAACAAAGTAAATCCCAAGTCTCCTACAAGCTTCCCTAGGCGTAACAGTCTCTTACTCATACGCTATACTTCGCTATTAAAAAGTTTCTGCCCCCAAATCCTGTGGAACAACTCCTTACACTCATCGTAACTCAGCTTTCTAACCTTCTTCGCAATCCTGCACTCTCTCTTTAGGTGCGGATAGGGGTCTTCATCGCTCGGCAAAAGCTCATCCTTTGGAATGAGCGAAACGTAGATGATGCTTTGTGCACACATCAGCTTAGCTTCATCATCGCTAACATCTTCACCGAGCATGTACTTGATCGTCAACTCGTTTCCAGGATTCAAGTAAAACTCGATTCCAAGCTTGTTAGCAACCTCTCTCGGTAGATCAACAACATCAACGTTGAAACCCTTTTCTTTTAAAATTTCAGGCAAAAGAATGTGAATTTGACCAGCTTCAACAAGACAATCACCTATCTTCGCAATCTCTTCGGCCCTCATTTCATCTCTAACGATAAATCTTTCAGCATCAGCTTTGGTGAATCTAACAGCGGAATCTACAAGAGCATCAAAATCTCTTCTCATGAAAGCTTCCTGATAGTCTATCCAAGCTTCACCGACCTTTTTCTCAACAACTCTAACCTTCATCGCTAACTCATCGGAAGGAAGGGGTTGCTTCGATTCGATAGCCCTGTGAAATCTCTCAAGCATTTCGAGATAGGGTTCAACTTGGTATATCTTCTTCCCCATCGAATACAGCCTTCTCAAAACTTCACACTGGTAAGTTGAATAGAGGGGAAAAGAAGTGTTCAGGTTTTCGACGTAGTAATCTATCGTTATGTCTCCTTTGAGCATTCTTTCGAAAAGCGAATCTTTCGGCTCTTCTATAACTATGGTGTCGTAATCTTTTGCAATCTCTTCAAAATGCTTAAGCATCTCGACTCTGTGCGAGGTAAACAGCACCAACATGACAACAGTTTTCGAGAGGCAATTAACTGTTTTTGTGATTACGACCAGAGGTTACCTTCCAATATATGTTTAACGATGTCCGTAGTGGACTTCATGTACTTATAATAGTGAACGACGTAGCTACCGTCTTCATCTTGAATTGGATCTGAAAACTTTGCAGATACACCCATCCTTCTCACGTGCTCCTTAAAGAGCTCGAAAACTTCGAGATCGTAAAATCTCAACCTCATATTCTCGTACACTTTTCCTCTATCTTTAACATTCCTTATACTTTCAACCATGGAAAAGAGAATTGCTTTTCCTATTCTCAAAGCCCTTTCGTACATATTCTCTTCACTCTCGCAGAACTCCCAACTCTGAAAACCCTCCCTTATCAACCTCGAAAACAGAAAATCCTTACCGTACTCACCAAAGTATCTAAAGCCGTAGCTGAGATCGGAACAGTTGGCTTGACTCGTAGTATACTTTATAGGAGGTTCCTTCATCTCAACGTCCTTTATAACTACTCCCTCCCTACCCTCCTTCCCTATCTTCTCTATTACATCCCTAACGACTTCGTGAGCGATCTTTGAACTAACAACGTCAAATATTGTCGCCATATTAAAGCCGTAATTCTCGCAAATCCTCTCCTTCTCTTTGATGGATAGGGCTTCGTTCGTACTCTTATCTCTTATATCGAAAACGTAAAAGTCAAGTCTTTCGCCGTAAATTGAGCTTGGAACGTACGGTGATTCCTCCCCCACAGCTTCACAGCAGAGCATCAAATTCGGATGATCTTTAAAAAAGGACTTATCAAAAATTAACCTAACTTTCTCGGTAGTGTAGGGGCATATGAAGCCTCCTCTGGTTATTGCATAAAGTTTCTCTCCGAATTTGACAATCCTTACGTTGTACCCGTTCATCTTCTCCTCTATCGCAACATCGCCTTTGAAGTGCTTTTTAATGGTTGGATACAGCGTTAAGGCCCTCTTTATCTTGGGAAACCCCCTTACGATCTCAACACCTTCAACTGTCTTAGCTATCAACGTTCCCTCTTCAAAACCACCAAACTTTCTGTCGAGCTTGTAAGCCTCCAAAACGTCTGAAAAAAAGGGATGACTTATGAAAGCTTTTCTCAAGATGTCCCTTCTGAAGAGCTCCCTTAAAGCTGGAGCGGAAACGCCAATGGCACTAGCAATATCCTTCATATGTTAGAGTATAGGAATTTCATCAAGTCTCTCTCAGTTATTATTCCTTCCAACTTGCCGTTCTCAACTATCAAAGCGCATCCAACACCCTTCTCAACCATACTTCTTACAACATCTGATATTTTGTCCCTGCTTTCGAAAACGAGGGGTTCTCGATACTTGAGTACGTTTGAATTTGAGGCAATCTCATGTATGCTCTTGTTCAGCACATCCTTTATATTTCCAGTTTCGAGCATCTTGAAGGCATCTTTGGCGAAGTACCTAAGGAAATCTGTTGATACAAGAATTCCGTAAAGTATGCCGTCCTTGACTATTGGCAATCTCCTTATCCTCTTGGATATCATTATCTCCATAGCCTCTCTAACGGTCGTGTTCGGAGTTACAGTTACAACTCTAGGAGTCATGTAATCTCTTACAACTCCATCAAGCCTTCTCTGACTGGCTAGAAACTTCACTATGTCCCTCTCAGTAACAATCCCGAAGACTTTGCCATCGTTATCAACTATTGGACATCCGCCCACGTTTTTCTCTATCATCAGTTCAACTGCATCCTCCCAAGAATCCGTGTATCTAACGGAGACAACATCTCTAGTCATGATCTCGTCTATGCTCTCATTTATAGCCTTTGCCAGATTACCCTCGTACCTGTTTTCTACGATCTTATGCTTTTCTCCACCACCGAGGAAATTTATTATGTCCGTAGCAGAGACTATACCCATAAGCTTCTTTGTTCCAGCATCTGCAACTGGCATTCTTCTGAACCCGGCGTTAACCATCGTTTTGAGGGCATTCATTATTGTCGAACGGGGAGGAATAGTCTTGACGTCTCTGGTTGCCAAATTCATGACACTTCCAAGCTTCATCTCAACACCTCATAACAATCTTCACAAACCTTTAAACCTTCTATATCATAGAGACGATCGGAAATTCTTCCACACTTCTCGCACTTGCCACTCATTTCCTCAACTTCATAGTACTCATTTTTGAGGAGCTCTGCAAATTCACCTAGATCTATTACTACACTCAATATGTCGTTGTCAGTCACAATCCCTATAAGGTTGCCGTTATCATCTACAACTGGTAATCTTCTGATTCCTCTCTTTCTCATTATATCCGCAGCCTCTCTGAGACTGGTGGTTGGCTTTATCGTAATTAGCGGTGTGCTCATGATGTCCTTGAGCTTAACCTTTGAAGGTAGCTTATTCTTGGAAACGACTTTGTAGAGGATATCCTTCTCAGTTACAATTCCTATCGGTCTTCCGTCTTCAATTACGACTACGCTACCTACTCCGAACTTTATCATCTTCTTCGAAGCTGTGAGTAATGTATCGTCCTTCCTAGCAGTGCAAACTTCTCTGGTCATTATTTCCTTCACTGGTATGTCGGACTGCATAACCATCACTGAGCGAAAGTAGGGGAGTTGATTTAAAGCCTTTTTGCAAAACAGTTGCAATTAAATTTAGAAGAGTTAGCCCCTATCTAAGACGAAATGTCTGTACCACTTCGGCTTAAACTTCTCCAAAAACAGCTTGAAGGCCTTTTCAGCCTTCTCGGCATCGCCGCATGTGAAAACGTCAAGGTTTACGAGTTCGTACTCCGGCCACGTATGTATTGATATGTGGCTTTCCGCTATCAGAATTATTCCAGTTACACCATGCGGGTTAAACTGCTTGTATACACTGCCAACTTTTGTTAGCTCAGCCTCCTTAACTACTTCCTCCATTATCTCACGGACTTTTTCCTCTTTTGATATCAAATCCTTCGATACACCGTACAACTCCGCTATTATGTGCCTGCCGATGATCATCTCCATCACCTCCCATTTTCACCACCTCCTTTTTGTTTAAACATCGGAGAGCTAAGATGAAAGTGAATATATCTGATTTTTAAAGTTTTCGCAGGGATTAAAAAGTTTTGCAAAGTCCGTTTTTGAAACGTATCGGAAACCACAGTTCATTTTAGGACAAAATTGAAAATTGCTGATTGTTTCTGGCCAATCTGGGAAATATCATTCATTTTTGAATTTAGGCTGAATTTATTGATTATTTATTACATATATATTTGAAATGGCGTAAAAAGAAGTGGCAATTTTCTACCTTCTTTGGGCGAAAGGAGGCCGTATAATTCAGAAACATTTTATCATGATCGATAATAATCGATTATACGGGATGTAAGCCAATTTTTTTAACATCGTAACCCTTTTTTAATGATTGGAGAGCTTGATCCATGCTCAGAGGTAGGGCTTGGAAGTTCGGAGATAACATTTCTACGGACCACATAACCCCCGGACGGTACTTTCATTTGAGAAGCAAAATTGAGGAGTTGGCTAAACACGTTATGGAGGATGCCGATCCGGATTTCATGAAAAAGTTCAAGCCCGGCGATTTTGTAGTGGCTGGAAAGAACTTCGGAATGGGAAGTAGTAGGGAACATGCACCTTTGGCATTGAAAGTAGCTGGAGTTTCAGCCGTCTTAGCAAAGTCCTTTGCGAGGATATTTTACAGAAATGCCATAAATGTTGGATTGCCAGTCCTGATAGTTGATACAGATCCAATAGAGTCTGGAGATATTCTCGAAGTTGATTTAAGCAAGGGTATAGTCAGGGATGTTACCAAGGGCATAGAGTTGAAGGCTAAACCTCTTCCAGAATTCATGCTGAGAATTCTCAAAGCTGGAGGGCTTGTCGAGTACGTCAAAACTTATGGAGATCTTTAGAGAATTTCATCAACTTCATAATCTTCCCAACTTCTTAAGCCTAGTAGCATCTCAAATTCCTGTGGAGTTAGAATCGGCACACTGTAGAGTTCAATGTCATCGTAGCTTATGCGGGGACAGGCAGTATTAACGAAGTACCCGTAAAGGAAGTTTTCGAGAACTTGAGGAGATATGTCATCCAAATATATGAGTTCAACTTCTTTACTCCTCTCTTTAGCTTTTCTCTTTAAATCCAGAGCCAAGCTCAACCTCTTCTGACCAATTTTCTTACTAACTATTATCGCTCCTCTTTCAGCAGCCATAGCCTTCGATATACTCAGATACCTTCTCTTCAGAAAGTCATCCACTTTAACCTCTTCAAACTCTTTATCGAGCGGACAGAAGCGGTAAACCTTCTTTTTAGTGTATATTTTCGCTCCTATTGGATGAAACAGACCGTCACCAACGAACAAAACAGCTTCAGCCTTAGAATTTCTTAAAACGGTGTAGTTGCATCCCAAAACCTGCCCCAGCATCTTTACCCTGTTGCTTCCCCTTTTCAACTCAACCTCGTAACCCCTCTTTTCTAAAACACTCTTAACTTCTGGCAGTTTCCAAGCGTACTGGGCTGAAGCGATTAGGGCAATACTTCTCTCTTCAATCTCTATATCTTCAAAATCCTCGACATCATAGTCTACATAGTATGGGACGTATATCACTCTTTCAAGCTCAAATATGGGTGTGTGAGCCAAATGTAAGAGGACGTCAACTTCCTTAAGTAGCTCTAAATCCAAATCGCAAGCGCCATAACAGTGAGAACCTGAAATTATAACCTCGTAACCCTTACTTTCAAAAAACTCTGCGATCTGTTCGCTTTTATATTTCAGACCGTCTGGAAGCTGGATTCCTATTTTCTTAGCGTTTCTTTTCTCAAGTTCAGGTAGAACACTTTCTAAATCAAGCTTTCTTCTTGGCATCAAGAATAGTTCTTTTAAAGTTTTTTAACTTTCCTGCAGATGTAAAATCTTCTCTCTAAGCTCTTGTGAACTCGCTGATAGCACTTGCCCTCTATTTCAAAGTAATCGTTTACCAAGTCGTCTATGTCCACGTTTATTACGAGTACTGCCCTTCCATCTGGCTTTAAAACTCTGTGTATCTCCTCTACAGCCCTCTCAACTAGATTCTCACCAAATAACCTCGTCGATCTTTTGTAGGGAAAATCTGTAACAATTCCATCAAAAACCTCATCTTTAAACGGTAGATTTCTAGCGTCTCCCCTAATCACATTCACGGGGAGCTTGAAGAATTTCAGATTCTCAGCACATCCTCTCACTATCCTATCGTAAGCTTCAACTCCAACGAAATCTAGCCCCATCAAACCAGCTTCTATCAGAAAAGTTCCCGTTCCGCACATGGGATCCAGTATGTATTTTCCAGCGGTTATGTTTACCATAGCCCTTCCTATCTTTGGAGGGATTACGCATGGCATACTGAAGGGCCTCTTGTTAGGATGTCTTTCGAGAAATTGCTTTTTGTCAGTCTTGTGAATTAGGTAACCGACATGACATCTTTTGGAGATATACACTCTTATGTGTGTGTCCGGATTCGTTAAATTTATCTTGCAACCTCTCTTCCAAAGAACCGCTCCAAGCCTCTTCTCAATCATCAAGCTGTTGAGATCGGGTCTCCTTATCTTTACAACCCTTACACAACAGCTACCCCTTATAGGTATCTCACTTAGAACTTCTTCCAGCTCCTCAAGATCGCAAGTTGTATAGTATTCAGAAACCTCATGTGTTAGGGCCAATCTATCAAAACAGTTCCTTTTGAACTCTGCTATTAAGATTTGTACATCCCTACTTATTTCTTCAGCTTCGAGAAGATTTAGGACTTCAAAACTTGCTAAGCAAGTGTTTTCTCCAGAGAGGTAAAAAATCCCCTTCATTTTTTCTTCTTGGTCTTTTCTCTTTCCCTAATTTCCTTTATTTTTGAGACAATCTTCTCCATCAGTCTTATCTTTGATTCGGTCTTTGGAACAACAACCCTTCCTCCTTCTTCCCACCAGAACTTTGGATACTTCTTTTCTTCAGCCTTACATGGAATTCCTAGCTCTTTGCAAGCTTTAACTATTTCTTCGAGCTTTACATTTGGAACGGCGTATTTTAAAGCTATCTTTCTGCCTTCACTTCTCTTCTTTCTGCTGTCTATATTTACCGTCCAGATTACACACTCCTTCATTTTCTCCTCCTCTCCAACTCTTTCCAAATCTCTTCAAGCTTTATATCAAGCTTAACTAGGAGTACGAGCAGATGATAAACAAGGTCAGCCGTCTCATAGACTATTTCTTCCCTCTTGCCGTCCTTCACGGCCAGTATTAGCTCAACGCATTCCTCACCTAACTTTTCAAGTATTTTGTTGACTCCCTTTTGATGATAGAGTAGTTTTGACGTGTATGATCCTTCCTTTGGATTGATCTTTCTGTCCATTAAGACATCGTAAAGTTCGTCAAGTATCATTTTTGATCACTCAACCCTTTTGAGTGTTATCTCAACAAGCGGATGACCTTCATCAACAACTTCTACGTCTTTTAACGACTTTATACCCTTTCTCCTTACGAGCTTTTCGATTCCAAGCTCCACATTCTCAGGAACGTTCAGTATGTAAGCGTCAAGCAATTTTTGGCCGATCTTTAGTGATGCTATGGCTCTGTGATGTCCATCGACTAAGTAATATCGGTTATCTTTCCTTATAACGACTATAGGCTCAGCCAAACCTTTTCTAAGTTCGTGAATTCTTCCCCTCAATTCATCCGCATATACCTTTGTTTGTGTTGGTATTAACTTGCTAACCTCCACTTTTCCTCTCTCGATCGTGATGTTGGTGTTGTGTATCTTCTCAAGGGTTTTCTTGAGTTTTTCTACCTTTTCAGGTGTGGCTCTCTCGATTTGACTTCTGATAACGTCCGTATTCGATATTATTCCTACCAACCTGCCCCTGTCATCTACAACTGGTAGCTTCGAATGTCCAGTTCTAAACATAACTCTTGCAACATCTTTCAGCGGCATGTACTCTTTCGCAACATGTACCTCCTTCTTCATTATGTCCTTTATCTTCATTGTCGGATCTTTTTTTAAGAGATCTATTGATGATACGTATCCAACGAGCATACCATCTTCATCGACAACTGGGAATCCATCGTGTCCAGTTTCTTCAATCAGCCTTATCGCATCTTCAACTGTATTCTCAGGTGATAGTGTAACTACATTTTTTGTCATGTAGTCCTTAACTCTGAGCTTGGCCATTGGAATAGAATAAAATTTGAGGTGTATTAAAATTTTGTATGGAAAAATTTTTGATGGAAAAAATCGTTACCTCCTGTATACTTCGGCTAGATTGACGTTTATTCTCTCACTTATCAAATCAAGCACTTCTGCTAAAGTCGTCAACAACTTGTTGTAAGCCTCTATGAAGTTTATGACGCTTTCCCTTGCACTGAGCTTTGATTGAATCTCTGACAGCTCATTCATCAAGTCTTGATCAAATTCGCCACTCATCTGTTTTGCTACAAACTCCTGCTGTTTCTGCTGGAAGTCCATCAACAACTGCTGAGCGACTTCATCTTCTTTCAAAGCCTTCTCGCACTCCAGAAACTCGACATACTCCTCGAGCTTTGTTATCTCGTCTGCCAGAGCTATCGCCTTTTCTCTCAACACATCCAACATTCTAACACCTTTGCGAGACTCTCTGAGGTAGTATTTTAACCTTTCTCTTTTTATCTCTTTCATCTATCTTTTTTCTGATCGGTCTAATTGGTACTCTCTTAGTGTATCCACAATTTAAACATGTTATTATGACTCTCGACTTGGCTATCCTAACTCTGAACTTACCCTCCTTATAAGGGTACAGACACTTCTTACAGAACTTTAGTTTATACTCCTTTGGCAACTTTATTCTGTACTTCATCGCAATCCTTCTAGCAAGCTCTACATACCTCCTTGCAAGTTCGTAATCTTTGTTCTTCATTTCTTCCATCATTTGAAAGAGTTTGTCAATCCTCTCCCTCGCAATCTTTCTTTCTAGCCTCTTCTCCCTTTTGAGCATATTGACAAAGCTTAAAAGCAGTTTTGATAAAGCTTCTTGTGGTGTAAATGTTCATCGAATTGTTGGCTGAAAAATATAATATAAAACGAGTTTATCCTGAGGATTGTCAGCTTTGCATCTTGGGTTACGAGGGTAGATGCCCTTACTTGATCAAAGTTAAGGGAAAGAGGTTCTGCGTCAGAGAAGTGGCAAAGGAAGACAGAAGAATAATATTCAAGGCTTTGAGAAAAAGGCGTTAGTTTAAATTCTTTTTAAACATATTTTTAAATTTAGTCTGCCTAAGCTTCAACTATGATCGTTCACCCCATAGACTACCGTTATGGTACTCCAGAGATGAAGAGGATTTGGAGTGAAGAGAGCAAGATTAAGAGAATGATCTGGGTTGAGATTGCTTTGCTGAGGGCTTTAGCTAAGAAGGGCTACATCGATGAGGAGAAGGTTAAAAAGGCTCAAAAACAAGCTTTAAATGTTACACCTGAAAGGGTAAAGGAGATAGAGAGGGAAATCAGGCACGATGTGATGGCTCTTGTTAAGGCTATAAGTGAGGTTGTGGATGAAGAGGTTGCAAGGTGGGTGCATTTTGGTGCAACTTCGAACGACATAACCGATACAGCCGTAGCGACTCAGCTGAGGGATTCGATAAAAATTCTCGAATTCAAGCTGAAAAAGTTGATAAGACTCGTTTGTGAGAAGGCTTTAGAGTACAAAGATGTTGTTTGCTTGGGCAGGACTCACGGCCAACCTGCTCTACCAACGACATACGGCTTCAGGTTTGCAGTCTGGGCTTCAGAGCTTGCAAGGCACTATGTAAGGCTTCAACAGATCAAAGATCGCCTTTTAGTTGGAAAGATGAGTGGTGCTGTTGGAACTCAGGCTGGATTTGGAAAAGACGGTTTTGAAATTGAAGAGGAAGTAATGAAGCTCTTAGGATTAAAACCGGCGATAATATCAACTCAGATAATCCCGAGAGATCATTACTGCGAATACATCGAATTCTTAGCCAATTTAGCCACAACGCTTGAGAAGATGGCAACGAACTTCAGAATACTTCAGAGAGGGGAAGTTGGAGAGGTTATGGAGGAATTTGGCAAAAAGCAGGTTGGATCATCTACTATGCCTCACAAGAGGAATCCGATTGACTGTGAAAATATCTGCGGGATTGCAAGAGTGGTAAGAGGTTTCGTCGAGCCGATGCATCAGAGTGCTATTCTCTGGGAGGAGAGGGATTTGACAAACTCTTCTGCCGAGAGGATAATTCTCGTTGAATCAACTGTTTTGGCTGATCACATTCTTACCAAGATGATCAGGGTTGTTGAGAGATTAAGCTTGGATTTAGATAGGATTAGAGAGAATTTGGAGAGAGTTAGGGGCTTGAATCTGAGCGAGGCTGTGATGTTAGCTTTGACTAAAAAGGGCATGGGTAGGCAGGAAGCTCACGAGTTAGTTAGGGAGATTGCCATGAGAGCCTATGCGAACAACACAAGCCTGCTTGAGGAGTTGCTGAAGGACGATAGAATTATGAGATATTTCACAAAGGAAGAGCTTGAAGAGTTGCTAAAGCCCGAAAATTACCTTGGCACGGCTAAGGAGAGAGTTGACAGGGTTGTTGAATGGGTTAAGAGTGTCGTTGGTTTATAATTTGAGTTGGCTAATCCAAAATCCTGTACAACGTATCTCTCTGCTTTGGAATCCTTCCAACACTTTCTATCAGCTCGATTATTTTCTCTTTAGGCAGGAACTCACCGCTTTCTGCACCGGCTAACCTTGAGATGTTCTCCTCTATCAAAGTTCCACCTAAGTCGTTTGCACCTACACACAGGGCAACTTGAGCCAACTTTACTCCCAACTTAACCCAAGAAGCTTGGATGTTCTTGATCTCTGGATGAAGCGTAATTCTTGAAACTGCAATCACAAGCAAATCTTCAAAGCCAGACGGAGGTCTTACAATCTTTCCAAGCTCGTTATTCTTGTGCATGAACGGAAGAGGTATGAATTCCGTGAATCCACCAGTTCTTCTCTGAATCTCCTTAATTATCAACAGATGCTTGAGTCTATGTTCCCAACCTTCTGTATGCCCGAACATCATCGTAGCAGTTGAAGGAATTCCCAAACGATGGGCTGTAGTTACAATCTCGATCCAGCGATCCGTGCTTATCTTCTTTGGACAGATCACCTTCCTTATTTCGTCATCCAAAATTTCTGCAGATGTTCCCGGAATAGAATCCAATCCAGATGATTTCAGCTCTTTCAAGACTTCTTTAACATCCAAACCAGTGTTTATGGCCATATGATGAATTTCCATTGGTGAAAACGCGTGAATATGTATATCTTCGCTAACTTCTCTAACAGCCTCAATTATCGACTTGTAAAAGTTTAAATCCGCGTTGGGGTACAATCCGCCCTGAATACAGACTTCAGTGCAACCGTATTCGACAGCCTCTCTAACCTTCTCCTTGATCTCCTCAAGCGTAAGAAGGTAACGCCTCCTATTTCTAAAACTACAGAACTTGCAGTTTCCAACGCAGATGTCTGTGAAGTTTATGTTTCTGTTGACTACAAAAGTAACAACATCTCCGACAACTTTCCTTCTAAGCTCATCGGCTTTTGCAAATGTTTCGAACGGATTTTCTATCAAATCCCTAAGCCTTTCTAAAGCCCTCTCTATCCGAGTTGAGCTTAATAAGCTCTGCAATTTCATCACTAAACCACCCCAACTTTACGAATTTCGGATATATCGGCAACCTCTCCCTCAAGATGAAGCCATTTTTCTCTAAAACTTTCTTCAAACTGTTAATTGATGGCCAAGGATGCTCTGGATTTATGTAATCTGGTGTAACTTCTGAAATACCACCCAAATCCCTCGCACCAGCTTTCAAGAATGGTGTAACATCCTCAACCAAGTTTGGGGGTATCTGAATGGTTACATCACTCGGTAAGATCTCTCTAGCAATTTTAACAGTTTTCAGCATATCTTCCAAGCTTGGAGGTTTCCAGTTTGCCATAGGTGTGTTAGGTTTAGGTGAGAAGTTCTGAATTATCACCTCCTGAATGTGTCCGTAGTTGGCATGGATATCGGCAATTACTTCAAGCGAGTAAGCCCTATCGTATTCGCTTTCCCCAATCCCGACGAGAATTCCGGTAGTGAAAGGTATCTTTAGCTTTCCAGCATTTTTTATTGTCTTAATCCTGACTTCAGGCTTTTTTCCGGGACTTTCGGCATGACACTCCAATTCCACAGCTTGCTCAAGCATCAAACCCATACTTGCATTAAAAGGCTTGAGAGTCTTTAATTCGTTGTAACTCAAAACTCCAGCGTTAGTGTGAGGCAAGAAACCCATATCAACAGCTAACTTGTTCATATCCCTGACGTATTCGATGAATGTGTTGTAGCCTAATCTTTTGATGTTTTCTCTAAATTTCGCATAAACATCTGGTTTCTCACCGAATGTGAACAGAGCTTCGAGAGCACTTTTAGCTTTCAATAAAAGAGATTTGATATCCTCTGGTTTCATGAGCTTGTAATCGTTCTTTCTAAAACCGCAGTAAGCACACGAGTTTCTACATGTTCTCGTTAAGGGAATAAAGACGTTTTTTGAGAATGTCACAATTTCCATGCCTTAAGATCAACACTGGGATAAAAACATTGTGAAGGTTTGTCAAAGTTATTCCTCCATCCTGCTGAATAAAAATCCTGCCAAAATTGTTGAAACTGCTCCAACCAACAGCAGAACTGCAAAATCTATTGTCGGATCTATTTCGGTGTATCCAGTCAAGCACCACCTAACTCCGTCAACTCCGTAGCTCATCGGATTAAGCAAAGCTAGCCACTTCAATCTGCCAAGCTCGTCTATTGGAAATAGAGCTCCTGAAAGCAGGAATAATGGGAAGACAAAGAAGTTTACAACCAGCTGAAAACCATGCATATCCCTCATCTGTGTAGAGAAAATTATCCCAATCCCCGTAAACGTGATTCCGGTAAGGAACATAAAGATTAAAGCCATCGGAATTCCTATAGGGTTTGGCCTAAAACCGACAAAGAGACTTACGAACATCATAATCACAGCCTGAAGCATTGCAATCGTAGTTCCTCCTAAAATTCTACCGAAGGCTATCGATGTCCCGCTTGCTGGAGAGACTAGTATTTCTCTCAAAAATCCAAACTGTCTATCCCAAACTACTGAAACGCCAGAAAAAGTTCCTCCAAAAAGGATTATCATCGACACAATGCCCGGCGTTACGAAATCGATGTAAGGTATGCTTAAAGTTGGGATTGTTGCTCTCCTGAATCCCAAGCTGAAGAAGATTAGGAAGAAGAAAGGCATTCCAAGCGAACCGAGAAATCTACTCCTTGCCCTAACAAACCTCTTAACATCTCTAAGCCAAAGGACATAGACGGCATTGATATTTTGCACAAAAGTCATTTCAACTCCCTCCCAGTTAGGGTAACGAAAGCATCTTCAAGTGTCGGCCTTCTTATGCTTATTGATTTAACGACCTTAAAAGCTCGCAGAATCTCTGGCAAAACTCTCTCACAATCTTCAACAGTTATCTCAACAAAATTTTCGCCTTTTACGATTTTCTTTGCTTTGATCCGAAGATCGAATTCACCTTCGAACTCTATTCTGACAACATCTCCACCGACCATTCTCTTAAGATTTGAAGGAGTATCTATTGCGACAATCCTACCCCTGTCGATGATAGCAACCCTATCACACAGCCTATCTGCCTCTTCCATATAATGGGTTGTTATGAAAACGGTAACACCTTCTTTTCTAAGTTCCTCGATGTGTTTCCAGATCTTTCTTCTCGTGTGAACGTCTAAACCGAGAGTAGGTTCATCTAAAAAGAGAACTTTTGGTTTGTGGAGGATACCTCTCGCAATCTCAAGCTTCCTCTTCATACCTCCACTCAACTTTCTGACAAGAGTATTGGCGTAATCCTCAAGCTCTACCAAGCTTAAAACTTCTCCAATTCTCTTCAATCTATCTTTTTTGTTCATTCCGTAAAGTCTTGCATGAAAGTCCAAATTTTCGTAGACTGTCAGATCGTTGTCGAGAGTAGTTTCCTGAAAAACAACTCCTATTCTCTTCCTAACCTCTCCAGCCGATTTAACGACATCGTGACCGTCAATTTCAGCCTTTCCGCTCGTCGGCTTTATTACAGTTGTAAGAATCTTTATCAAGGAAGTCTTTCCAGCACCGTTTGGACCTAAAAGCCCAAAAATCTCGCCTCTCTCAACTTCGAAGCTAACCGAGTCAAGGGCTTTCAGGCCATCGTAAACTTTCGTTACGTTTGTAACTCTGATTATCGGTGTCATCCTTCAACGTATATGGCAGGTTTGCCTGGCATCGCCTGCTTTCTTCTATCCTCTGGCACAGCCGACTCATCCAAAACAATTTTAACGCCAAGCTCACCCTCAATAAACTCCTTGTTTTCTTCGATAATTTTTCTTTCATCTATTCCCACGATCTCCTTGAAAGTATCCTTATCTCTGAACACCCTCTTTAGGAATGCAGATACCTCCTTAGCCATCTTCTTGAACTTATCATACTTCATAAGCTCAGCCATTGCTGATTTCATGCTATCTGAATCCAAAGCAACCTTCAACGCTTCAACTTTCCAATCTTCAGCGAATGCAACGTAAACTCTTTCACCCTTGAAAAACTTCATGACCTCCTTAACGTCCTCGATGAAGTTCTTGAGGTAGTTTTCTATAGCTTCAGCCTTTTCATCGATCTTGCTTTCATCGTATTCAGGATAACTTTCGAGGCTTACAAAGCTGTCGTGTTTGAGATGCCAAAGTTCCTCGCAAATGTGCGGGATGAACGGAGCAAGAAGCTTTATCCAGTCATCTAGGATTATGGCCAAGTTGTCTCCACCCCTCTTTAGATACCATCTAATGTCGTTCAACACTTCGAAGAATGCGGAGTTAACGGCCCTTCTTGTCTGCAACTTTTCCATAGCGTCTCTTGTCTCCTTCACAGCTTTCTGGAATCTGCTTATCAGCCATCTGTCTAGGTGATCAATCTCCTTGATCTCTTTGGTGTAGTGCTCTTTAACGAGTTCGAAAAATCTCTCCAAATGCCTCTTCATTGCCTCAACTTCCTTGCTTCTCCAATCGGCATCGCTGTCGTATTCTGAGGCGTAGAGTATGTAAAGTCTAGTAACATCTGCTCCATTCTCTGCAACGGCCCTCTTCATGGTTAAGAGGGGTCCTTTGCTCTTGCTCATTTTCTTTCCTTCCAAGCTAACGTATCCGTTTACAGCTATTGCCCTCGGCCAGTGTTTCGGTGGGAAAATTGCCACATGGTGGAAGAGGAAGAAGAGCAGATGATTTGCCACCAAATCCTTTCCACTGCTCCTCAGATCTACGGGATACCAGTATTTGAAGTCTTTTCTAACGTCTTCAACTGTCTTAACGTCTAAGCCAGATGACTTCGCAGCATCTTCAGCCTTTCCAATGCCCAAGAGAACGTAATCCAAGAATTCCTGAGTTATGTTCTCGGCTTTAAGCTTACCTTCATTTATGAACTTTGCTAAGATGTAGTAAGCCATGTAGATCGTTGAGTCGGACAAGCTTTCGATCAGCCATTCCTTATCCCAAGGAATCCTCGTTCCCAGCCCCCTCCTTCTTGCACAGGCTTTGTCCTTCAGCCACTCAATCTTATTCCTAAACTCCTCCTTGTAGTAATCTGGAATTATCGTCATCTTCTCAAGCCAGTCTAAAACTTTCCTCTTCCACTCTTCATCCGAATACCTTATGAACCACTGATCTCTTACTACCTTTACCACACACTTCGTTCCGCACCTGCAAACAACAGGCTTCTCGCTGAACTCGTAAAAAACATCTCCAATCCCCTGCTGAATTAAATCCCTCTGAATTACCTCCTTAACTTCAGAAACTTTCATTCCAGCGTATTTACCAGTTACATCTAAGAGGACTCCCTTATGGTATTCCTTTTTATAGACTATCTTTGTAGCTTTCTCCAAATTCGGATCACTTTGATTCTTAATACCTAACTTCTCAACAACATCCTTAGCGGGGATATCGTAATCCTCGTCCTCGATTCTTATGAGTACTATCGGTTCAATCGATTTGACTACATCTTCAATGCCGTACTTTCTCAGAATTTCCTCGTTCCTCTTTAAATCCTCTATAGCAACGTAATCGTAAGGTGCGTGAGCAGGAACGCTCATCACAACACCGGTTGCGTTGTCAGTATCGACAAATTCGGCTGGCAAAATGGGAACTTCTTTTCCAGTTACTGGATTGACGACAAACTTACCGATAAACTCCTCAGCGTTGACTTCTCTCAAAATTTCGATATTTCTCTCCTGATACCTCAGCTTTTCAGCACACTCCTTGCTGATAAACCAGAGCTCACCGTCCACCTTAGCCAAAACGTAAGTTGTTGGTTTTACCCAAATGTTAGTGACACCAAAAACCGTTTCAGGTCTGAGCGTTGCACACGGAAATATTATCTTTCCAAATTCATCGTCTGGCATGTAGAACTTTATGACCGTGTAATCGACAATTGTTGCTTCTTCACCCATTAAAAGGTCGTGATCTTCAACGGGGTTGTTGCAGTTCGGACAGAATCTTACAGGATGGGAACCTTTCACTATCAAACCCTTCTCCTTGAGCTTCCAGAACTGCCACTCTATGAACTTCTGATAAGGTTCATCTGTTGTTGTGAACTTTCTCCTCCAGTCTATTGAATATCCTATGTCCTTGAGTGCCTTCTCAGCCTCCTTAGCGAAATACTCGACAATTCTTTCAGGAGTAGTGAGAGTTAGGAGAATATCCTTAGGCACATCGTGATACTTCGTGTAAACTTCAATCGTTCTTGGGTCTCTCTTCTTTATAAGCTCAGCCAGACCTATTATCGGAGTTCCAGTTACATGGAAACCCATGGGAAAGAGTACATTAAAACCGCACATTCTCTTGTATCTTGCAATAGCATCGCCTATCGTAAAGGTTCTGCAGTGTCCCACGTGCAGGTTACCGTTGAGATACGGATAGGGAATAGTTATGAAGAACTTTGGTCTATCATCGGGATCAGCCTGAAAAATACCAGCTTCTTCCCAAGCTCTCTGCCACTTCTCTTCAATTTCCCTGAACATGAATGCAGAGTAAACGCTCATCAAAAATAGTTTACTTTAATCGTGTACTTCTCACAGGCACTTTCAAAGATTCTCCAAGAGCCAAGTTTCAAACCCGTTAAAGCCTTATCTATATCTACAACCCTCATCGAAGCCAAGTGAGTTAAACCTTCGGCAAGCTTCGGATGTATTTGAGCTGTTGGTCCAATCAAAACCTTAAACATCGCATTTTCAGCTCTATCGATGATTAATCTTAAGGTTCCGTTTATCAAAGCGGTTCCGCTCACGAAAACAGCATCGAACTTTGGTAGCAACTCGTATTCAAAGCAATCGCTTAGAGCTTGACATCTAAGCTTTGGATTTCTCTCAAAAACAACGACATCAAAGTTTTCTCTAAGCTTAGCAACGAGAGGCTTTATGTTTCCGACTACCGCTACTCTCTCTACACCTTCAACTGCCATCTCCTCAAAGACATTGACGTTCTCAACTTCCCTCATGTGGTACTGGGATATTGCGTTGAGAGTAGCGAAACCCAAGCACCTTTCAACGATGTTAAAGCTCTCCAAACCCTTCAAAAACTCTTCAACGCTTACCTCTTTAAAGCTCACATCGTAATCTACCACATCTTCGACCAAGCTCATGGCAACTCCTAAGGATTTGCCCCTTTTACCTTCTATAAGCACGTACGTATAAGGTAGGGCGAAAGAGAAATCCACGATCTTAAAATTCTCTGTTAAAAGCTCATAACACATGCTCACCTTCAAACCTAACAATCACCTCTTTCAAAATCTCCTTCAACTTTCTTCCCACCTTAAAGTAAAATTTTTTCGAATATGGTGTTATTTCTCTGAACTTCGGATCGTAAACATCTTCGTTTCTGAACTGCTGTAAAACGAATTTTTCAACACCGTAACTTGCCAAAATTTCACCCATTCTGATCAGATCGTCTTCATCCGTTATCGTTGGGACAACGGTAGTTCTTATCTCGAAGTCTATACCAGAATCAACAAGAATTTTCAAACTCTCCAGAAACTTCTCAAAGGAATCCTTCTTTCCAGTTACCTCAGCGTACTTTTCTGGAACAGTCTTAAAATCCATTGCAACATAATCCAAACGATCTACGAGATTTCTCAGCTTCTCTGGATAATAACCGTTCGTATCGAGCTTTACAGCCAATCCGTACTCCTTCAGCAATTCTATTAGTTTTGTGAGTTCATCTAGATTTTGGACTAGGGGTTCTCCACCTGTTAAGCAAACACCCTCTATCAGGTAGTTTTCTCTAATCTTTTTTGCAATCTCCTCTGGCGTAACCTCAACTCCTCCCTCGAACAACCTGTAATTCTGGCAATAAGGGCATCTGAAAGGACATCCAACAAAGAAAACTACAGCACACAATTTCTTCGGAAAATCTACTGTGGATAAGTCCAAAATGCCGCCATAACGCATCAGATCACCTTAAGTACTTCTCGATCTCCCTCTTTAGTTCCTCCTTTGTAGGAACCTCTCCCCTAAATAGCACTTCTTCATCCAAAGCTATCGAAGGTGTTGAGGCAACGTTGTACTGCAGAGCGGTTATCAAGTCTTTTTCAATATCTATCTCCTCGAATTCCAAGCCGAGCTCTTCAGCAACTTCTTTAGCAATCTTTTTTGCATAGGGGCAGTTCGGACAATCCTTCTTTGTGAATACTATCAGTTTCATGTCTTGGCTTTTGTGGGTTTGTTAAAAAGAGTTATCAAAAATTAAAAGGTCAATATCTCAGCGCCACTGATCAAATCTGGATCCAATCCATCTACAAGGGGCTTTGCTGTTGAAGGTTTTTCGCATTCGTAGCTGATAACAATCTCTTCAAACGGCTTCAACTCCAGATCCCAAACCTTTCCCGAGTCATACAGCTTGAACTTACGTTTGGATCTGCTGAAGTTCGAGACAGTTATCTTAACAATCTTACTGTCAACAACTTTCTCGATGTGAACTTTGCCCGTTATTCTTGCTAAAACCTTGCTTACATCTATCTCATCTCTCTCAAGTATCTCTGCGCACTTCTTAGCAATGATCGGTATGATCTTCAGTAAGGCTCCTTCTTTCTTTCTCTTCTCCTGAATTGCTCTCTTTTTATCGATGTAGGCTTTTAACTTTCGTCCAACCTCCTGCAGAGCAAGCCTTACCTCTTCAACTATCTCCGGTATCCCAGCAATCGCTTCTTTGGATTCTGAGGTGTAGGGTATGTTAGTAGATGCGATGTGAATAAGAATGACCATCGGTGCGTTTGGTAATTCGTTCTTGTTCTGCTGAACACCGTAGGATTTCCAGTTTACGCTCTCCACAGCCTTTGTTAGAGCACAGCCACCTTGCTGGTAAAGCAAGGGGATTCTGTTTGCAAATCTTAGGAGTACAGTTCTGTCTGTATTAACACCGTAAGCTAAGCCAACTTCTACCAAAAATGGGTTCCCTGAGTAAACTTTTGGCTTCCTCGATACTGCACACACAAACTCAGGCTTGAACTCCGAAACCAAGCTCTTGATTATTAAGTCTCCGCCAATCGGTGAAAGACAGTCAGTAGGAGGAGGTAACAACTGCGTTTCCTTGAAAGCCTCCAACAGCTTTATTGCCTCCTCTCTCGTAACTGCTCTTGGATGCTTATTTTGTAGGCCTGATTTCCTCAAAATCTCCTCAGCAGTCTTATCCCCAACCCTTGAAAATTCTTTTATCAGAAACTCCTTCAAATTCCTAGCTCTGGAATCCTTTAACATCTTAATGAGATTTCCAAGTTCTATTCCATGCGGATGTGGTTTTATAGCTTTGGGAATTTTTGGTAATTCGTAACTCACTCTTTCAAACTCGTGAATCTCCCCATCGGGCTCTATGAATGTTATCCTTGTATGAGGATTTATTATCGAAGTTTGCCTTAGATACTCATAAACGCTCTGTCTTCTCCCCTTTACGTAGCTTCCTTCAACTTCAAGCTCTATCCTTATCCCGTGAGGTCTGTGCCAATCAATCTTTTCCTCTCTAACTACTTCAGGCTCGTTTCTCTTTGTGTCGATCAAAATTTCATATAGCCAAGCGCTTTCTCCCCTCCTCTTTGAGATTACTCTTGTTGGTTTTCCAGTTGTTAGCTGAGCGTAAAGAACGGCAGAGCTTATACCTATTCCTTGCTGACCCCTGCTCTGCTTTAAAGTGTGAAAACGTGAACCGTATAGAAGCTTCCCGAAAATTCTTGGGATCTCATCCTTCTCAATACCGGGTCCGTTATCCTCGACTGTTATTCTGTAGTGTTTATCAACCCTGTTTATTCGAACGAGGATATCTGGAAGGATTCCTGCCTCTTCGCATGCATCCAAGCTGTTGTCCACAGCTTCTTTAACGCATGTAACCAAAGCTTTAGCTGGATTTGAGTATCCTAGTATGTGCTTATTTTTCTCAAAGAACTCCGCAACACTAATCTCCTTAGGCCTCTCGATCATTCCAGTTCAGCCCCTATTACGGTTTGAGTTTTTGTAACTCCGTCAAGTCCCCTTATTTTATCGACTGTCTGATTCAATTCAGCCAAATCCTTAGCTTCAACTATAACTACGAAATCGAACTCTCCGAAAACGTGAATTACGTCCCTCACATTTTCAAGATTCTTTACAGCATTGTAAAAATCTCTCTCCTTACCCGGCTGAACGTTTACCATAGTTACAGCAATTACCATACATCTTGCTTGTCAAACAAATTTAAAGGATTATCGAAAGTGCGAAAGATACTGTAAGTAATGCAAAGTACAGTTTTGTAACGCTAAGACCAAATCTGCCGACTTCATCTATAAATCTGCAGAAATCTTTACCTACGACATCAATCACAACATCCCTTTTGGAAAAGAAGACATCGCAATCTTCAAAGTTCAACTTGAAGCTTTCTTCGAGTATTTTGAAAATTATCCTATCTCTTTCATCGGAACCTACGGGGAGATATGTGAATTTTGTGCTGATTCCCGTCTTCGAATGGTTGTCAGTTGAGGCAACTATGGCCTTAAAACCCCTCTTTGCACAGAAATCTTCAATCTCCTTTCTGAATTCGAGCTTCACGTTGTTTCCATCTACAATTACAATTGCATGCTTCTCAGAACCGTAATCAAGCAATAGAACTGCAACGCTTCCACATATACTGTTCGTTTCAACTCTGAACTTCTTAAAGACATACTTCATCTCACAGGGCTCGCTTTCAAACTCAAGCCCCCTGTTTACGAGCTCTTTCAGTTCTTCGATGTTTGGCTTGAATACTTCGCAGTGGGCATTGTGTGCATCCACAACCATAGCGTTATCAACGTTTAAATCGTAAGGTAGATCGTCTATGCACTTTTTACCGATTATGAACATTAGCCTAGTCTTATCGAATGGAAAAACTCTGAGAATATAGTTATCGCTTTCCAAATCGAAGGGTTTCATGGGTTTGAGTTTGACATCATCGCATTCAATCGATGCAATCAATCTTTCCACATCATTCGCACTCACGGGATTTAGAGAGTGATCGGTTGGACTGTGGAGGTATACTGCATTCTCCATAGAATTTATCCTTTCTACAAGTCTTGCTCCTCCGATGTTCCTTACGGGGCCGGGATGGAAGGATGTCGTTACGAGTTTGGCCTTACCAATCCTCAAACACTTTATCCAGCCTCTGAAACTCGTAGCTTTCCTTTTCAGAACCTCTTCAAAGTATGATGGATCTCCCGTTAGCCAAGAAAGCAGAAACCTCTTGAAGTAAAGACGAACGTTGTACCCGTTTATCTCTTTATCCATGAACTTTATGAAAATTATACCAAGTACTACGCCAAGAACTGTCGCGGCATTCGGGTAGAGTAAAAGAGATTCTACAAGAGATGCTATTGAAACTTTGAGTGTCTCCGCTTCCGATATAAAGTATAGAACGGTCGTTGTCACAAACGCAACGAATATACCGACAGGATTTGTGTTGATGTACTTTGAAAGTGCGTTTATCAGGATTGTTGAAATGGATATGAAGGCTATGAAGAATGAGTATCTTCTAAAATTAAATTTGATGTCTAGTATAGGAGCAAATAAGGCTAGGGCGATTGAAAAGGTCAGAAAGTTGAGAACTCCAAGATTGAACTTGTATATTATCAGGAAGGAAAAGATTAAGATGATTGCTATAGTAAGTAAGCTTGGAGTGGAAAAGGCTATCCTGTGAAGTCTTTCAAGAGCTTCGGTGTTCATATCAGCAATCTCATGAGCTTTATTCCCTCAACAAACCCAAGCTTTCCCTTCCTGCAATTGAATTCGTCGAACTTCTTGACATCATCCCTCTTCCAACCGTATATAAGCACAGGAACCGGATCGCTCGTGTGAGTTCCCAGTTTTACGGGTGTCGGGTGGTCGGGGAGAAGCATTATCTTCGTCTCATCCAAATCAATCCTGTCTATTATGTATCCTACAATTTTCTCATCGTAGAGTTCAATTCCCTCAATCTTCTTCTCCAAATCACCTTCGTGACTTACCTCATCTATACCTTCAATGTGGAGCATGACGAAATCGTGATCCCTCAAAGCTTTAAGCGTTGCCTTTGCCAATCCCTTGTAATTTGTGTCTATATAACCCGTAGCTCCCTCAACCTCAATCACATTCATCCCCAAACCTCTCCCTATTCCCAGGATCAAATCAACTTCAGATATCAGAGCCCCCTTAACTCCGTAGAGCTCCTTGAACTTTGGAAAGTTGGGCATCTTACCTCCGCTCCAAGGCCAGATCATGTTCGCCTTCTTTGTAACTTTTGGTAGAATTTCCTTCGAGCTTTCCATGAGATCTATCAACAATTTGGCCAATTCGCATCCCTTTGGAAGGAAATCATCTATCCTCTTTCCCGTTATATCGTGGGGTGGGGTAGTTTTAACCTCGCAGTCGTAATCTCTGTCTATCACGAGTAAACCTCTGTAACTCTTTCCACTGTAAAATTTAACGAAGCTATACGGATTTTCCTCGTTCAAAGCCTTAAAAGCTTCTCTAGCCTCATCATCGCTTATTCTACCAGCGCTGTAATCTTTCATAATGCCATTCTCAACCCTGACGAGGTTGCATCTGAAAATTATTTTTCCCCTAATCCCTTTAGCCAGAGCTTCGATTGGTCCTCTACCCGTGTAGTATTTCCTGACATCTATTCCCAAAATTGTCAGATTCGCTATATCGCTTCCCGGCTCAAAACCGTCAGGAATTGTCTTTGCAATACCGCAACACCCCTCCTTAGCCAAGAAATCCATGTTTGGCTTGTCCGCAACTTCTAAGGGTGTTCTGTTACCGAGTTCTTCAATTCTGTAATCTGCCATTCCGTCTGGGATGAGCAGGAGATACTTCATCGCCCGAATTTTTAGCGTTGTTAAATAACAGTATCGCAATCCTTTTATGTTCTCAATCAACATTGAATTAAGGGCCCGTGGTCTAGGGGTTATGACGCCTGCCTCACACGCAGGAGGTCCCCGGTTCGAATCCGGGCGGGCCCATTTCTGCATTTTTCTCTACTCCTCTAAGCGTATTCGAGAATTCCACGGTTAAAACAAGCTATTAAAATGTAAAAACCTATTTTATTTGCGCAAAACTTAAATGTTTTGCTATAATACAACTGAATACGGCTAAGGGTAAGAGAGTGAAGTGCAAGAACTGCGGATACGAGTGGATCTCCAAAGCGCAGAAGAAAGCGCCGAGATGTCCCAAGTGCAAGTCAACTGATGTGGAAGCTTTAGAATAAAAATTTTTATTGAGCTAACATTTTTTCTTCCCATTTCTTTAGATAACTTGAACTCTGACTAACATCCACGAATAGTTCTGATGCTTTTTTCACATCCTCAACCTCTATCTTATCTGAATTTCTGAGCTTTGCGAGTTCATAGGCTGGTGCAAGCAGTTGGACAGCATATCTAAGACTGTTCTTCTCTCCCAGATCTGTAAGCATCTCCAGAGCTTCCTCACTCAACTTGATCTTAGATTCGTCAGCCCTAATCTCTATTATCTTCTTTATCTCTTCCCTAGAATAAGGCTCAGTTGTGATTATCAGAAGTCTGTCGAGGAGATCAAGCGGAATTCCATGTGGAGAGACTATGTCGGTTCCTCTGATTTTTGCAAATCCCCTGTTTGATGCCAGAATTATTATCGGTGCCATCTCCGACTCCATTGCACGATTCATGAAGGCGAATAGCTCGATGTCCATCAGATGTGTTTCATCTATGAAGAGAACACCAGGTATAAGCTCGGCTCTTCCCTCTTCAACCCACCTCTTAACCTGTTCATCTACCGCCTCTCTCACCTCACTGTCGATCTCCTTGCTAACTGGCTCAAACAGGCTGAAAAGTCCCCCTCTTCTCCTCGCATTAGCCTCATCCAGATCGTGTAGTGTTACAACATACGTAAATTCCTTCTCCTTTTCAATTCTGCCAGAAGGAACCTCTACGGTCTCTTCTCCTATATCGTACTTCTTAGCTCTCTCGCTCTTTCCAAGCTTAACGATTCTTCCAGTCTCCTTGTCGATCATTATGACGTCTCCAACCTCTATACCCTGATATAGGAACTGTAGGGCCAACCTACCACTTACAGTAAAAGTCCTCTTTTCATCCTTCGTTGCCAGTGTTAAAGTTGCAGATTCTGGAATCTTTTGCGTTGGATTGTAGGGGTTAGGAACCATGTTGTAATCCAAGCCGACAACCTCTCCCTCCAAGACAAATCTCCTTTCCTTAATCCTAACACCTATTGCCTTTCTCATCGCCTGAATCAGAGCTTCTGTCTTCTTCATTTCTGCACTGTAGAACTCACTCGCTGACACTTGAACGAAAGGTATGTCCTTACCGAGTTCCTTGCTTATAGCTACCGCTATCGCGGTTTTACCCGTTCCCGGTGGTCCTGCTATCAGTATTCCCTTCCCAGCCATCTTTCCGGATTTTATCATTCTAACAATAACCCCAGCAGCCTCTCTTGCCTTCTTCTGCCCGACCAAACCGTCAGCTACATCCAAAGCTCTCAGATTTTCGTCCAATCCTAACCCCTTAATGTGCGAATGCGCTCCAATCCTCTCAAACTTTTGAATCTCTTTAATCTCTATAGCCATTCGTAATCACCTCCGAGAATTGCTATTCCTTGGTGAGAGTAACTGAATTTAAAAATTATCTTGAATAAACTTAAGAATTATTGTATAATAGAAATCGCAGAGGTAAGGATACTTGGGAGGAGATTAAAAAGAAATGCAGAGTTGGAGTCTATTTGGAGGGAAACGAATTTGTATTTGATCAGATCACTTCGAAAAATGAGGATATACTTTGTCCAATAACAAACATTATGACAGAAGAAAACTTAATTGAGTTGGCTAATGAATACTCAATTAAATGGAACATTAGCGAAAGTAAGTTAGCCGACAAATTCTATAAATTAAGAAATACTATATCAGACTACGAGATACATTGCTATATAATTCCTGAAGGATTTAGTGATTTTGCGCATGTAACTGAAATATTCGAAAGGATAAATAGAGGTGGAGTTGAAGTAAAAATATCTGATGTTGTCGTAACAAGACTGGTTGGCTGTGCTTGGAGAGAATTTAAGAATAATTTTGATCAATTTATTTCAAAATTAATTGAGGAAGGATATATAACTGAAGCAGAAAAATATAGGTCTGGTGTATTGCAAATATTTTCTTCTATAGCTGAACCAAAAGACCCCAGATTAGAATCACTCTTACGCAAAAAAACGAGTGAAATAAAAAATATCTGGAATAGAGCGTGCAAAAACGATTTCAGAGGCTATTGAGGACTTATGTAGGGGTTTATCGTTGCCAACAACAGACGAGATAAAAGGAAATTCTATGAGGAGTAGATTGGCTACACTACTGAAAATCTTATGTTATAAGACAAATGCCTGCGATTTCATTGAGAAAAATGAAAATATTCTAAGTAATAATATAGAAAAACATCATTTCTTCCCAAGAAAGTTAGTATATAAACATTATCCCGAAAGAGCGGATTTGTTACCTAATTGCGTATACATAACATCAATGACCAATAAAAAAATAGGATCAAAAGAACCATATGAGTACATTAACGAGTTTGGTATAACTAAATATGAATTGATGGCACACTTAATCCCGCTTGATGAGAGCTTATACAGATTATCTAAATACGAAAAATTCTTAGAACGTAGAGCTGAATTAATTTATAGAGCTGTAGAAAGTTATGTCTCAAACTTAGAGCAAAATAAGAATGAATTAAATATAAGAGAGATTTATGAAATTTAATTAATAAAATAAATTTAAAATTAATTTATTTTTGTCTAAGTCTCTCCAAAATCTCCTTAGCTTTACTCATGCTAATCTTTCCCTCCTTGAGCATTCTCTCAACCACCTTTTCGACCTCATCACCCTTAGCCCCCACAGACAGGGCTAGACCTCTCGCATGCAGCTCCATATGACCCCTCTGAATGCCCTCAGTCACTAAAGCTCTCAAAGCGGCGAAGTTCTGAGCTAATCCAACTGAAGCTATTACCCTTGCCAGTTCTTCAGCACTTTTAACACCCAAAATTTTCAGACAAATCCTTGCGAGAGGATTTGCCTTTGCACCTCCAACAACCCCAACCGACATTGGTAATTCTATGTAACCGACCAAATCGCCATCCTCATTTATCTCGTAGTGTGTTAGGGGTTTAAATCCTTGCATTGCTGAGTAAGCGTAGCAAGCGGATTCAACAGCCCTGAAGTCGTTGCCAGTTGCAATAAGCACAGCACAAACACCGTTCATGATTCCCTTGTTGTGTGTCGCACATCTGTAAATATCGACCTTAGCAAGCTCGTAAGCCTTGATGATCCCTTCAACAACCTCTTCTCCCCCAACAGCCTTCTTATCGAATACAGCTTTGGCTATCGCAAGTCTTTGAGGGCAGAGGTTTGAGAGAATTCTGAGTAAAACTTTTCCGCCTGTAATTCGCTCTATAAACGGAGCTATCCTTTCACAAACGGAGTTTATGAAGTTAGCTCCCATTGCATCCTTCACATCGATTAAAAGGTGCACGACGATCATATTATCAAAGACTCTAACAGTTAAATCCTTGCAACCTCCTCCGAGCTTGACGATTGAAGATTCTATCTCGTTTGCCTTCTCTATTATCTCGTCCTTGTGCTTTAACACCTCAAATTTAGCCGAATGAGGGTTGTCCGTCAAAACCTGAATCTGTCCTATCATGATCGAGCCAGTGTAAAGCGTAGAGAAACCACCCTTTACTCTTGCAATTTTAGCTCCGTGACTTGCGGCAGCAACAACACTTGGCTCCTCTATAACCATTGGAACCAAGTAGTCCTTCCCATCTATCAAGAAATTTGTTGCAATGCCTATCGGCAGTTCAAATGTGCCGATTACGTTTTCTATCATTGCATCAGCCTTATCCAAGCCGATCTTAGAAGTCTTTAAAAGCTCTACTTCCTCATCACTTAAATCTGCAAAATCTCTGACAATTTTCAGTCTCTCATCAATGCTGAGCTTGTAGAACCCGCTCAGACGGGACGTTTTCATGCTTGAAGGTTTTCAACACGTTTTAAAAACGATGGTGTAATGACAAAAAATATATACCATTCTTGAGAATCATCTCACGATTGAGATGTTGCAGGTACTGAAGGCTTTGGCTCTTATGAATGCAATGAGGAAAGTTTTAAAGATAAGCTCAAAAGAACTGGCTGAAAAGATAGGGCAGAGTATCCAGGCCGCTTCAAGGAAACTAAAGGAGCTTGAAGACGAGGGTTTGATTGAGAGAACGTTGACGAAGGACGGGCAATTTGTTGTGATAACCGATAAGGGGAAGGAGTTGCTTTACAAGGAGTATCTCGACTACAAGCGTATTTTCGAAGGTGAGGGTGAGTTTGTAATAAAAGGGAAAGTTTTCAGCGGTTTGGGTGAGGGGAGGTATTACGTTTCATTGGAGGGATATAAGAAGCAGTTTGAAGAGAAGTTAGGGTTTACACCTTATCCGGGCACGCTCAACTTGAAAATCCCAAAAGAGCAGATGTTCTTTAGGGCTAAGCTTGATGAGATGGAAGGGATAAAAATTGAGGGTTTTAAGACGAAGGAGAGGACTTTTGGCGATGTTAAGGCCTTCAGGTGTAGGGTTAATGGAATTGAAGGCGCTATTGTAATTCCCCAGAGAACTCACTACCCTAAGGATGTTATCGAGATAATAGCTCCCGTCAAACTTAGGGATGTTTTGGGTTTGAAAGATGGAGATTGGGTAGAAGTGGAGGTGATAGTGTGATAGAAGAGGCTTTAAGGCATTTCAGGGCTGGAAAGCCAGTCCTAATATACGATTTTGACGATAGGGAAGGTGAGACTGATATAGCCATTCCGGCGATTGCGGTAACTCCGAAAGATGTGGCAATGATGAGAATCGACGGTGGAGGGCTTATATGTGTAGCTTTACATCCTAAAGCCTGTGAAAAGCTTAAGATTCCTTTTATGCACGACGTACTGAGGGTGGCAAGCGAAAAAATGCCAGAACTTAGGAGCGTTGCCGATTTCGACATAAAATACGATTCGAGAAGCTCGTTTGCGTTGTGGGTAAATCATAGGGACACTTTCACGGGAATAACGGATGTAGATAGGGCTTTAACCATAAGGAGATTGGGAGAGGTTGTAGACTACGTCATGATCAACGGTAAGGAGTTCGATTTCGGCAGTGAGTTCAGAAGTCCGGGGCACGTTGCCGTTTTGAGAGCTTCGGAAAACTTAGTTTACGAGAGAGTTGGTCAAACCGAGCTAAGTGTAGCTTTAGCTGAAATGGCTGGAATCGCTCCAGCAGTAGCGATTTGCGAGATGCTGGACGCTGAAACCGGGAAAGCTTTGAGCAAGAGAAAGGCTAAAGAGTATGCTGAAGAGAGAGGTATTCCTTTCGTTGAGGGTAAAGATATAGTTAAAGCTTACAAGAACTTTAGAGAGGAGAAGATGCTGATATTCGAATAATTCACTAAACTTCGAAATCAAGGGGTGATGTTATTGAGAGTTGAAGACGTAATGAACAGACGATTGGAATTCATAGAGGCGGATGCTAGCGTTAAAGAGGCGATCGATCTCATGCTTGAGAGGCGTATAAGGTCATTACTCGTCAAGCCTCGTGATGAAAATGACTGCTATGGAGTAGTAACTGCTAGAGATATTGTTTTTGGGGTTTTTGCAAACGATCTCGATCCAAATAACGTTAAAGTCGGTGACATAGCATCTAAACCCATAGTCACCGTCCCAAAGGGAACCGAGCTCAAAGACGTTATTAGGTTCATGAAGAGGTTCAACATAGCGAGAGTCTTCGTGCTTGATGATGGTAGGATAGTTGGAGTTGTTGCGCTCATGGATATAATGAAAGCTTTGAGGTGAAGTATGTTTTTCAAGAGGGTGTTCTTTGGAGGAAAGTTGGAAAAGGAAGTTCTAGATTTAATAAAAGAACACCTTGAGGTTCTGCAAACAGCATGCGAAACGTTTAAACTTGCTCTAGAAACGGATGACGACTCATTATTATCGTCTATCTGCGAGTTCGAGGATGAGGGCGATAGAATAAGGAGAGATATTGCAATGAAGATTTATGAGGGTGCGTTTTTACCCTACCTCAGACCCAACATATACAGGTTTTCCGAAGTTGTAGATGAGGCAATCGATAAGATTGAGGATACTGTGTACGACTATCAGTACCTGAAAGCTTGTAAGGATAAGTCTCTGTTGGATATGGCAAGAGAGGATATATTGAGAATTGCCGAACTTAACTTTAAAGCTAGTAAGAGATTATTCGAGGCTTACAAAGCTCTAATTGAAGGAGAAGACTTAAGCGAGCTAACTGTTAAGATTAGAGTCTATGAGAGAGAGGTTGATGCTATTAAGCACAGGCTTGAAGAGAAGATAAGAGGGGTTGACGTCGATGTATGGTCTGCTCTATCATTCCTAAAACTCTTAGAGCACATCGTAAGCATCTCTGACTTAATAGAAGATGCGGGAGATATTATTCAAATAATCAATGTCAGCTTGAGATGATAACTCTATGATCGAGTTTGCTATAATCGCCGCTTGCATCCTAATAGCTTTCAGCATAGGTTCAAACGACACATCAAACGCATTCGGAATAAGCATAGGTTGCGGACTTCTAAAGTTCAGAACTGCTTTGATACTATTGTTAGTATTCGTCCTTATAGGTGTGAGCTTACAGGGACATGCTGTAATGAGAACTGTCGGAAAAGAATTGGTGGGATTGAGCGGCAAGTCTCTTACACTCTCTTTGACAATGTCAGCGGTTATAATAATTCTTTCAAACTGGCGCAAGTTTCCACTTTCAAGTCATCAGGTTATAATTGGAAGTTTAACTGGCTCAGCTTTGGCTTTGGGATTACCGGTAAATTACTATACTCTTCTAAAAATAGTGCTGTCTTGGATTACCTCCCCTTTCTCATCATTTTTTCTGTCTATAGCAATCTACAAGATTCTCGAAAAAACTCTTGTAAGATATTCAGTCTTCGTTGCGGAGAGAATACTTTCAATTCTCCTGTTGATCAGCGCAATTCTCATAGCTTACAATACCGGTGCCAATGAGCTCGCAACCGCTGTAGGATCGGTAGTTTACTACGGAATATTGGATCCAACTCAAGCGGGTGTAATAGGCACTTTTTCACTGTTCTTCGGTGCATTGGCACTAAGTCATAGAGTCGTTGAGACAGTTGGAAAGGGTATAACGGCATTGGATATTATCTCTGGATTTTCAGCACAGTTTGGAGCTGGTTTAAGTGTTTGGATTTTCACAACTCTGGGAATGCCTGTTTCAACTACTTATTGTATAATAGGTGGCATATTTGGTGTTGGATTTTTGAAAGGTATCGGGACTGTTAAGTTGGGTCTTCTGGGAAGGATTGCTTTGAGCTGGGTTACCGCTCCAGCTCTGAGCTTTATAACTTGTTTTGCTTTGGGCAAAGTAATTTAATCCAAGCAAAACTTTATGCATGGACTGGTTCGAGCTTGAAAAGGAGTACTTAATCCCGTTTTACAAAAGACAGAGAGTAGTTTTCGTCAGGGGCGAGGGTTGCTGGCTGTACGACGAAAACGGTAAGAAATATTTGGATCTAGTTGCGGGGATTGCATGCGTTGCTATAGGGCATTCGCATCCGCATTTCATTAAAAGAGTTGAGGAGCAGTTGAAAAAACTGGTGCACGTTTCAAATCTCTTCTACACAACTCCCCAAATCGAGTTGGCTATGAAGCTGAGAGAAATAAGCGGAATGGACAAGTTCTTTTTCTGCAATAGCGGAACTGAGGCTGTTGAATGTGCCTTGAAGATCTCGAGGAAGGTGACGGGAAGGAAGAAGTTTGTAGCTCTCAAAGGCGCTTTCCACGGGAGGACGATGGGATCCCTCTCTGTAACTTGGAAGGAGAAGTTTAGAAAGCCGTTTGAACCTTTGATTAAGCCTGTAGAGTTTGTTGAACCTAACAACATTCACGATTTGGAGAAAAAAGTCGATGATGAAACTGCCTGTGTTATACTCGAACCTATTCAGGGTGAGGCTGGAGTTTATCCACTTGACGAAGGCTTTATCAAGGCTGTTTTTGAAGAGAGAGACGAGCATCACTTCATCGTAATATTCGACGAAGTTCAAACAGGATTTGGAAGGACTGGAAAGTGGTTTGCCAAAGATCACTACGGTGTTAAGCCGGATGTTATTGCAATGGCTAAAGCAATGGGTTCCGGATTTCCCATTGGCGGTGTTGGGGTTACAAACGAGGTTGCTAAGAAGCTTGAAGCTACTGAACATGCATCGACTTTTGGAGGAAATCCCTTAGCCTGTACGGCATCTCTAGCAACAATTGAAATTATCGAAAAGGAAAAACTCGTAGAAAATGCCGGAAAGGTTGGTAGCTACTTCAGAGAGAGGCTGAGCGAGTTGAGTGAAGAAGTTAGAGGCTTGGGCTTGATGATAGGTGCAAAGTTTGAAAATGCTTTTGAAATCGTGAGAAGGGGGTTTGATGAGGGTTTAGTGTTGAATGCAACTTCTGAGGATAATCTGAGATTTGTTCCGCCTTTGGTGATAGGTAAGGAGGAGGTTGATTATGCTGTTGAAAAGTTAGGATCAATCTTGAGAACGCTAACTTAAAATATTTTGAAAACAATTTTTTAAGCATGGATAGAATGGTTGAATTCTTTGGGCATGTAGTTGGTAATCCTCTTACAAGAAAAGCTATCAAGCACACCCTTAAGAGGGACAAAGATGGTATAATTAAGCTCGATAAGTATCTACTGGCTTACGCTAACAACGAGGAAGTAAAGAGCCTTGAGTTTAAGGCGATAAGAAAGGTAATAGATGCTGGATTGAAAGCTTTCGGAGATGAGAATGCTGAAAAGCTCCTCAAGGAGAGGCTTAGAGATCCCTACTGGCGTAGAGGTTTTATTTCAGTTATTAGGGGCTTGGCTGAGTTTGGTGTCAGGAAGCCCTTTGTCCCCGGAGCTCCATTTCTCATCGTTTGGGATGTAACGTATGCATGCAATTTGAAGTGTAAGCACTGCTACTCAACGGCTGGGAAGCCTTGGAAAGATGAGCTTAACACGCAGGAGGCTTTAAGGGCAATGGAGATTTTGGCTGATGCCGGAGTAACAGCAATAGCTTTCAGTGGCGGTGAACCCCTAATTAGAAAGGACTTCTTCGAGTTGGCCAAAGCAGTGAGAGATCACGGGATGTTTGTTGCCGTTGCGACCAACGGAACACTTCTAACTAAGGAGAACGTTCAAAAGCTGAAAGATTTGGGTGTTTGGTTTGTGCAGATAAGCTTGGATGGAACCAAAGAAACTCACGAATCTTTCAGAGGTATAAGAGGTATCTACGAAAAGGTTGTGGAAGGTATAAAGAACTGTGTTGAAGCTGGACTAATTACGTGCATATCCACAACTGCAACAAAGCTGAACTATCAAGACATTCCGAAGATCATGGATTTGGCTGAGGAATTGGGAGTTCAGTGGTTCATGCTCTACAACTTCATTCCAGTTGGCAGAGGAGACTTTGAGATGGATCTGAGTGCTGAAGAAAAGGAGAGACTTCTGAGGGAGCTTTGGAGCAGACTGAAGTCTACTGGCATAAACTTCATGTCAACGGCACCCTATTATGCGAGAGTTGCTATTCAGGAAGAGAGCGAAATCGTCCCAACGCACTTCTACAATCCCAAGCTAGAAGGAAAGCTAAAGGTTTTGGCTGACTTCATAGGAGGATGTGGATGCGGAAGATTCTACTTAGCTATGAGAGCCAACGGAAACATAGAGCCTTGTGTGTTTTTCCCTCTAACTCTGGCAAACATCAAGGATTTCAGCTGTGGAGATGATTTCTTGGAGTTCTGGAAGAGCAACAGAGTTTTAGAAGATCTGAGAAACAAAGATAAGATAGAAATATGTGGCGAGTGTAGATACAGATACGTTTGCGGGGGATGTAGAGCAAGAGCTTACGCTTACTTCAGAGATTACCTGAAACCCGATCCGGGTTGTATAATTGCATACAAGAGGTTGAAGAAGGAGGTCAGGTGAAGTTCAAGTTGGGAATCAATATAGATAATATTATTGAAAAGAATACGAAAAAGGCCAACGATTTTGTTATCGTATCCACCACATTTTCTCTCATGAAGTATCTCAACAGATCGTTTAGAAGCCTACCCCCATCCAAAGGAATTGCTGGTAAGCAGTTAAAGAGTCCAACGTAGAAGTTCAACCAAGCAATCCAGTAGAATGTGTTGAGAAGGTAAAATATTGTGTTTCCAAGGTTGGCGAAGATACCTTCGGGTGTGAAGTAGTTTGTTATTCCATCAAACCCTCTGAAGTAGAATGGCATTGCAGTTAAGTAGAGTAAGCCCTGAATGTTTGGTGGAATCTTCGTCAAAGAGTTTATTATATTCTTGGAGTACCCTACAACCGCCCCAGAAAAGTAATCTCCACCTATTAGAACTCCCAAGAACCCGTGACCCTCCATCTCGGCCAACCTTACTGTGTATGTTTTGATTTTACCTTCTTCCAGAATCTCAAGCGTTAAAGTTTCGTTTGGTTTCGTTTTGAGCATAATTTTTCTAAATTCTTCAACGTTTGGAGTCCTTATTCTATTTACTGAGATTATTATCGAGTTCTCCTTAATACCAGCCATTTCAGCTGGTGTATTGTTTAAAATCCCTGCTATGTAAACTCCCATAATTGGTTCGACTTCGAAGCTTAAGACACGTCCATCCTGCTTTCTAACTGTAACGACAACAGATTTTAGATCATCTACAGCATTCAAAATATCTTGAGGAGTTTCAACACTGTAGCCGTTTATGCTTATTATTGCATCACCCTCATCAAAGTTCTCAAAACTCTTCAAGACTACTACGTGGGGCTTTAGGAATCCCAAGAGAGAAAAAAATATTACAAACGCTACGAGAGCTGTAAAGAAATTCGCCGTTATTCCAGCAGAATATATTCTCATTCTACTTCTCTTTTCTTTTTCCATTAGTTCCTTGTCATCCGGCTCTGCAAAACCCCCTATGGGTATTAAGGCTAGAACAACTCCTAAGGATTTCACTCTAACGTTTTCAACCCTTGCAAGAATTGCATGGCTGAACTCGTGGGCTACAAGCGTGACTATAAGACCTATCAGCCCCCAAACAAGCGGAATAAACTCATTCAAGCCGGGTATGAGAAGTATGTTTCTCGGACTAGTTGCTGGAGAGGGTTTTGGAGGGGATGTGAGCATTATGTAGTCCATAACAAGAACTAAAAATATCATGTATGCCATTCCAAAAAGAACTAGAACTATACCAACGTCTCCAAAAGCTCTCCAAAATTTTTTTGGCTTAGCTAGGGTATCGAGAAGACTCAAACCTTTCTTCGTTCTTATTAATAGTATAGGTCCTATAACCGATACGTTTCTTTTTTCAAGTTTCCTCCTAAAGATAGTAACCGCAGTCCAGTACGCAAGGAAAACTATCAGAACTATTAAAAATTCATTCAAGGCCGAGTTCATCTTTCACGCCCTCTAAGGCCTTTATAGCTATTTCAAAAAATCTTTCCAAGCTTATTCCAAGCTCCTCGATCCTAGCAATCATATCTCTGTTGCAACCTCTAGCAAAGCTCTTTTCCTTGAACTTTTCCTTAACAGTCTTGGGAGTTACAGCTGTAATCTTCCTGCCTTTAACAAGTGCACACGCAATTATTAGCCCAGAAATGTTGTCAGATGCAATTAAAGCTATTTCCTCCTTGCTTTTCGGTTCAAAGATGAAGTAGTTATGGTGCTTTACAGTTTCGCAAAAGCTCTCGTCAAAGTATTTTCTCAAAATTTCTGATCCAACCACTCCGTGTCTATTCATGTCTCCTTCAACCAATTCGTAATCTATGTCGTGTAACAAACCCAAAAGCTCCCACCTTTTTTCATCTTCACCCAACTCTTTAGCCAACTCCTTCATTATCGCTGAAGTGGCTATGCAATGTTTGATGAGCTTGTCATTCTTGATGTAGCTCCGCAAAAGTTCCAAGGCTTCACCGCGATCCATGAAAGGAATAGGGAGTAAGCTTAAAATCATTTCTCCCAACACACCTCTATGGAAAAGGTTAAGGTGCTCATAGAAGCTTTGCCTTACATCAGAGAGTTCTACGGCTCGTATATGGTAATAAAAATTGGTGGGCATGCTATGGTTAGTGATGCTGTTCTAGAGAGCGTTGTTAAGGATGTCCTACTGCTTTACTATGTCGGTATAAAGCCAATAGTCGTTCACGGTGGTGGGCCAGAAATTTCGGAAAAAATGCAGAAGTTTGGAATAAAGCCGAAGTTTATAGACGGTTTGAGGGTTACGGATGAGGAAACTATGGAGATTGTCGAGATGGTGCTAGATGGGAAGATAAATTCCAAGATAGTTTCAATGTTCATAAAGAATGGTGGAAAGGCGGTAGGGATTAGCGGTAAAGATGGGTTGCTCATAGTTGCTAAGAAGAAGCTCATAAAGAGGAAGAGAGGAGATTTAGAGGAGATCATAGATTTGGGATTCGTCGGTGAGACTGAATACGTCAATCCTGATATACTGAAGATTCTGATAGATCACGGCTTTATCCCAGTAGTTTCGCCTGTGGCATCAGATTTGGCTGGAAACATATACAACATAAATGCGGACATAGTTGCTGGGCATATAGCCTCGGCTTTAAAAGCCAAGAAGCTGATAATTCTCACTGACGTTCCCGGAATCTTGAAAGATCCAAAGGACAAAAGCTCACTTATATCGAGAATAAAGGCTAAAGACCTTGAGAAAATGCTTGAAAGCGGCGTTTTTAGTGGCGGGATGCTGCCAAAGGTTGAAGCTGTGCTTATGGCTCTAAAGAACGGTGTGGAGAGGGCGCACATAATAGAGGGTAGGGAGCATTCGATTCTGCTCGAACTGTTTACTAGGGAAGGTATTGGAACGATGGTAGAGCCATGAGGAAAGGATACAGATTTGAGAGGGAGCTACTGCACAAACTTTGGGAGATAGGTTTCGCCGCTGTAAGAACTCCAGCAAGTGGTGTAATGAGCTATCCCTGTCCCGATATAATTGCGGGAAATGGGAAGACTTATTTGGCAATAGAGGTAAAGATGAGATCGTCCTTACCTCTATACCTTTCCAAAGATGAAGTTAACAGTTTGAAAGAGTTTGCGGAGAAGTTCGGAGCCAAGCCACTCATAGCTTTGAAGGTTAAGGGTATGAGGTGGAGGTTCTTCACATTGGACATGCTTGTGGAATGTAGGAGCAATTACAAGATTGACGAAAGTATATTCTATAAAGGCTTCGATTTTGACGAGCTTAGAGGCTTAAAGCAGCTCAGATTCGAACATTAAAAACTGTTGCAAATCGAAAAATTTCGAAACGCTTATATTTAACTCAACGAAGTATCCGCAGGCTTTGTTAGAGAGCTAAGTGAAAAAATAGAAAAATATATATATGTTGTCGTTGAAAACGGTATCGGATACGGAGTTAAAGGAGGTGAACACATGCCGAAGTTTAAGATGCCTCCACCGCACGGTGGCAGGTTGGTAGAAAGAGTCGTAGAAAAGAGAGATGTTGCTGAGAAAATGGCTGCTGGTGCCATTGAATACGAACTCAAGCCAACAACCGATCCGAAGGGTGTCCCAATAAGGCACGTCTACAGAGAGATAATCTCGGTCTGCTACGGCTTCTTCAGCCCGGTAGAGGGTTCGATGACATCTGGTGACTTGGAAAGGGTTTTGAAGGAGAGAAGGCTTGAGAACGAGTGGGTGTTCCCGTACCCAATTCTGTTCGACATAAGCGATGAAGATTTGAAAGCTTTGAACGTTAGCGAAGGAGATAGGCTCTTGCTCAAGCTCAAGGGTCAGCCATTTGCCATAATGGATGTTGAGGAGATCTACAAGATCGATCCTAAGGATGTGGCGACGAGGACATTCGGAACACCAGAGAATAACCCAGAGGTCGTAAGACAGCCATTTGATGAGAAGCATCCGGGTTGGATGATATACAGATGCATGCATCCAAACGTAATCGCTGGTAAATGGACGATAATTAACCCGCCAAAGTTCAGAGAGCCGTATGACAGATTCTGGTTCCCACCGAGAAAGTGTAGGGAAGTTATCAAGAATGAGAAGAAGTGGAGAACCGTCATCGCCCACCAGACGAGAAACGTCCCTCACACCGGCCACGAGATGCTGATGAAGTGTGCCGCTTACACGGGTGACATCGAGCCATGCCACGGTATATTGGTAAACGCAATCATCGGAGCTAAGAGGAAGGGAGACTACCCGAACGAGGCAATCCTCGAGGGTCACGAAGCTGTTAACAAGTACGGATACATCAAGCCGTCGAGGCACATGGTAACATTCACGCTTTGGGATATGAGATACGGTAACCCAATCGAATCGCTACTGCACGGTATAATAAGGCAAAACATGGGTTGTACGCACCACATGTTCGGTAGAGACCACGCAGCAGTGGGTGAATACTACGATAAGTTCGCCACCCAAATACTGTGGAGTGAGGGTATTCCAAGCTTTGGCTTTGAGGCTCCACCAAACGAGGTTGACTACGGTTTGAAGATCATTCCACAGAACATGGCCGAATTCTGGTACTGTCCGATCTGTGGAGAAATAGCCTACAGCGAGAACTGTGGACACACGGATGCAAAGCAGAAGTTCAGCGGATCATTCTTAAGAGGTATGGTTGCCGAGGGTGTCATGCCTCCAAAGGTCGTGATGAGACCAGAGGTTTACAAGGCGATAGTCAAGTGGTGGAAGGTCTTCAACTATCCGTTCGTGAACAACAAGTACTTGGAGTACATAAACAAGGAGCTTGAGATTGATTTGGAGCCGATGGAGATTCCTAAGGCGTGAGGTGGTTGGAATGGTTCACTACATAGGTATTATTCTGGACGATAAGAGGTACGAGCAGATAAAGGGAACACCGCTTGAGGAGAAAATCCAGTACATCTTCGGCGGAGCTCTGAAAATGCTAGTGGTCGAAGTACCTGAGGATAAGTCACAGCAAATACTCAAAGCCTTCGACAGAGCAAGAATCGACTCGAGAGGGTTCATCGAAGACCTACCAGTGGCTTTCAAGAGAGCTTTGTTCGAAGAGATCGCAAAAGCCAAATCGTTGGACGTCATAGACAAGGTTCTTGAGAGATTACCAGAGATTCAGGAGCTTGCGAAGAAGGAAGAGGAATACATACCGCCACCGGAGATTGAATAAAATAGTAAAGCTTTTAAATTTTTTCCGTTAGGGAGGGTCGAAGAATTTGAAATTTGAAAGTTTTGGAGGTGGGTTGAATGCCAAGTTACGTAAATCCAGACAAGTGTGACGGATGTAAGGCTTTAGAGAGAACAGCATGCCAGTACATCTGCCCCAACGACTTGATGGTTTTGGACAAGGAGAAGATGAAAGCGTACAACCAGGAGCCAGACATGTGCTGGGAGTGCTACAGCTGTGTGAAGATCTGCCCACAGGGTGCTATTGACATGAGAGGTTACGTAGACTTCGTGCCCCTCGGGGCACAGTGTGTACCAATGAGAGGTACCGATGCAATCATGTGGACAATCAAGTTCAGAAACGGTAAGATTTTGAGATTCAAGTTCCCGATAAGAACGACCCCATGGGGCTCAATTCAGCCATTCGAGGGTTTCCCAGAGCCAAGCTTGGACAACTTGAAGAACGAGCTTCTTGCGGGAGAGCCTCAGATTTTGGACTTGGACAAGTTGCCTGAGGTTAAGAAGAAGGCATAACTTAATGTTTTTGTGAGGTGGTTTAAATGGCGGTTGAGGTATATAAGAATATAGAGACGTACAAGCCAGAGGATGTACAGGATGTGACTGTAGAGACAGACATATTGATCATCGGTGGTGGTTTCTCTGGCTGTGGTGCAGCCTACGAAGCAGCCTACTGGGCTAAAGCGGCTGGCTTGAAAGTAACACTCGTAGAGAAAGCAGCAATTGAGAGGAGTGGTGCTGTAGCTCAGGGTCTATCTGCTATAAACACCTACCTCGGTCTGTCAGGCAGAGCTCAGCAAGTCGGCGACAAGCCAAACACAATTGAGGACTACGTAAGATACGTAACACTCGACATGATGGGTATCGCAAGAGAGGACTTGGTCGCCGACTATGCAAGACATGTTGATGGAACAGTACACCTCTTCGAGAAGTGGGGACTGCCGATCTGGAAGGACGAGAACGGCAAGTATGTGAGAGAGGGTAGATGGCAAGTCATGATCCACGGTGAGTCATACAAGCCGATTATTGCAGAGGCTGCAAAGATGGCTTTGGGTGAGGAGAACATCTACGAGAGAGTATTCATAACACACTTACTAATGGACAAGAACGACCCACAGAGGGTTGCTGGTGCAGTCGGTTTCAGCGTGAGAGAGCCGAAGTTCTACATCTTCAAGGCTAAGGCCGTAATCCTCGCGACTGGTGGTGCTACACTGCTCTTCAGACCAAGAAGCACCGGAGAAGGTATGGGTAGAATCTGGTATGCAGTGTTCAACACTGGAAGCGGTTATGCAATGGCTATCGAGGCTGGAGCTCACACATGCCAGATGGAGCACAGATTCATTCCATCGAGATTCAAGGACGGTTACGGTCCAGTCGGTGCATGGTTCCTGCTCTTCAAGTCGGTAGCTACGAACGCATTCGATGAAGTATACATCGAGAAGAAGGAGACAATCGAGAAGTACAAGCCATACGCTGATGCCGTCCCAACCCCGACACCACTAAGAAACCACCAGATGCTTGAGGAGCTCATCAACGGTAGGGGACCAATCCTCATGAGAACGGAGTGGGCTATCAAGAAGTTGCAGGAAGAGGGTAAGGATCTCAAGAAGCTCATCGAGGAGGCTTGGGAAGACTTCCTTGACATGACAGTGTCACAGGCATTGCTCTGGGCTGCTCTGAACATCGAGCCTGAGAAGGTGCCATCAGAGATCATGACCGCTGAGCCATACATGATGGGTTCACACTCAGGTTGTGCAGGTCTGTGGGTATGCGGTCCAGAGGACCTAATGCCAGAGGAGTACAAGAAGCTCTTCCCGTTCTGCTACAACAGAATGACAACAATCAAGGGATTGTTCGCAGTTGGAGACTGCAGTGGTGCTAACCCGCACAAGTTCTCAAGCGGTTCGTTCACCGAGGGTAGAATCGCAGGTAAGGCTGCCGTAAGGTACGTGGTCGAGCAGAACCCGAACCCAGAGATCGACGAGGCTAAGGTGCAGGAGTTGAAGAAGAAGATCTTCCAGCCGATGGTTACATACGAACAGTTCAAGAACGCTTCAACGAGAGAAGACATTAACCCGAACTACCTGTTCCCGAAGCAGGCACTCTGGAGACTCCAGAAGATCATGGACGAATATGCAGCTGGAGCTTCAATGTGGTACAGAACTAACGAGAAGATGCTTAAGATTGCTCTCGAGAGATTGCAGATGCTCAAGGAGGACATGGAGAAGCTCGCTGCTAGGAACTTGCACGAGCTCATGAGGTGCTGGGAGATGTGGCACAGAGTCATCGTTGCAGAGGCACACGTACAGCACATGCTCTTCAGACAGGAGACAAGATGGCCCGGCTACTACTACAGAATGGACTACCCAGACATCGACGACGAGAACTGGAAAGTCTTCGTTGTCGGCAGGAAGAACCCAGAGACCGGCGAGTGGGAGATGCAGAAGGTACCATACATACAGATAGTCGACTGGCAGCTCTAAATTTTTCTTTTTCTTATTTTGCTCTGTTTTCTCGACCCCTTTTGGCAAAAGAAGAAACAAATAAATAGAAACTCTTTTAAACTTCGTATGTTATTCTGCTTAGAGCTTAAAAGAGGGATTAGTATGAACGTCGATATCTTGGTTATCGGCGGTGGTATTTCTGGCTTAACAGCAGCAGTTGAAGCAGCAGAAACAGGGTACAGTGTTGCACTCGTTGAGAAAAACCCCTACTTGGGTGGGAGAGTTACTCAGCTTACCAAGTACTTCCCAAAGATGTGCCCACCCTACTGCGGTCTTGAGATTTTCCTCAAGAGGCTAAAGAACTGCGAGAACTTACAAGTGATTACAAATGCAAAGGTAAAGAAAGTTGAAGGTGTTGCAGGGAACTTCAACGTATTCGTTGAGGTAAGACCGAGATTTGTAAACGAGAACTGTACCGCTTGTGGAGAATGCGAAAAGGTTTGTCCTGTTGAGAGACCAAACGACTTCGACTTCGGAATGGACAAGACAAAGGCGATATACTTACCGCATGACATGGCTTTTCCACCAATCTACGTGATTGATCCAGATGTTTGCAACAAGTGTGGAGAATGCGTTAAGGTTTGCAAATACGATGCGATAAACTTGGATGAACAACCTCAGGAATTGACTATAAACGCCAAGGTGATAATCGTTGCAACCGGCTGGAATCCTTACGATGCCACCAAGCTTGAAACGTTAGGATTTGGCAAGTATCCAAACGTAATAACAAACATGATGATGGAAAGGTTGGCTTCTCCAAGTGGGCCAACAAAGGGTAAGATCGTTAGACCTTCCGATGGAAAAGAGCCCAAGATCGTAGCTTTCGCCCAGTGTGCCGGTTCAAGAGATGAGAATCATCTGCCGTATTGCTCTGCAGTTTGCTGTTTGGCAACGATGAAGCACGCTCTGTATGTAAGAGAGCAAATCCCAGATTCAAAGGTTTACATCTTCTACATAGACAGGAGAGCTTACGGAAGATACGAGGACTTCTTCCAGAAGGTTGATCAGGATGAAAACATCGTATTCATTAGGGGTAAGGTTGCAAAGGTTGAGGAGGGAGAGAATGGGAATGTCATAGTTCACGCTGAAGATACAGAAACTGGCAAGAAGGTTCAGATGGAAGTAGAGTTGCTTGTATTGGCAACTGGAATGCAACCGACAACAGCTGTTGAGAAGATTGAGGGACTGGAATACGACGATTACGGATTTGTAGTAGAGAAGGAGGGAATAATTCCCTGTGGTGTAGCGAGAATGCCAGCTGACGTAGCCTCAAGCAATAGAGACGCTACTGGAGCGGTTATAAGAGCTATTCAAGTGGTTAGGGGGTGATTTAAATGGAGAAAAATGTTGGTGTTTACATTTGTACGGGCTGTGGTATAGATCAGCTGGACATAGAGAAAATTAAAGGCGTTGTCGAAAACGAGTTCAAGATCACCCCTAAGGTTCACAAAGCCCTCTGCAGTAGAGAAGGCGTTGAAATGATCAAAGAAGACATAAAGAATGGTGTTAACGCTGTTGTAATCTGTGGATGTTCTCCAAGAGTTAAGCAGGATGTATTTAACTTCGGTAAGGACATTATAACGGTCAGAGTAAACCTTAGAGAAGATGTTGTCTGGAGTCACGATATCGATGAGCACGCACAGGAGTTGGCTGAGGATTACGTCAGAATGGGTATAGTCCAAGCTCAGAAGACAGAGTTGCCAGAGCCTTACTTGGAAGAAACTTCAAAGGATATACTCGTGGTTGGAGGAGGAGTAACGGGATTAACGGCTGCACTGGAGTGTGCTAAGGCTGGTTACAAGGTATACTTGGTCGAGAAAGAAAGCGAATTGGGTGGATGGGTCAGGAAATTCAAGAAGATTCTGCCGGGTAAGTTCCCGTACAGAGAGCCAGTCGATGCAGAATCTTACATCAACGAAAAGATAAACGAGGTCATGAACAACGAAAACATAACTGTATACACATCAACCAAGATAAAGTCAATCTCAGGACAGCCGGGAATGTTCAATGTTGTTGTAGATAGAGAGGGTAATGAGGAAGTCTTTAAGGTCGGAGCAATCGTCGTTGCGACTGGATGGAAGCCGTACGATCCTACAAAACTATCAAACTTGGGCTACGGCTTACCGGGAGTTGTTACAAATATCGAGCTTGAGCAGATGATCAAGGAAGGTAAGCTTGAAGTTGATGGAAAAGCTGTGAAGGACGTTGCGTTCATACTCTGTGCTGGTCAGAGAGATCCCGAGCACATACCGTACTGTTCAACTGTATGTTGCCTTACTTCTCTAAAGCAGGCTTTGTGCATTAGAGAGATGAACAAGGATGCAAATGTTTTCGTCTTCTATAAGGATTTAAGAACAGTCGGAATCTACGAAGAATTCTACAAACAAGCTCAGCAGGATGAGGGGATATTCTTAACTAAGGGTGAAGTGAAGAGCATAACACAAAACGGAGACAAGCTGAGAGTTGAAGTTACAAACACGCTGTTGGGTGAGGATATAACGGTTGATGTAGACATGGTTGTTCTTGTAACTGGAATGCTCTCATCGATGTACGGATTGTACACAGTCAAGGAGGAGTATCCAGATGAAGGCGAACCACCGTATTCTCACATAAAGCCAGCAGTTCCTAAGGAAGTTGCATTTGAGAACAGAGGTAAGGAGTGGATTTTGAACCTGCAGTATAGACAGGGTCCAGAGCTACCAACTCTCAAATACGCATTCCCCGATTCACATTACATCTGCTTCCCGTATGAGAGCAGGAGAACAGGTATCTATCCAGCTGGGTGTGTTAGAGCACCTATGACTATAAGGGACTGCGAGTTGGATGCAAGAGGTGCCGCTCTAAAGGCAATCCAAACTGTCGAGTTGGTTGCGAAGGGTGCTACGATATTCCCAAGGACTGGAGATATCGACTATCCGAACTTCTTCCTGCAGAGATGTACGCAGTGTAAGAGGTGTACAGAGGAATGTCCATTTGGAGCTTTGGATGAGGACGAGAAGGGAACACCACAGCCGAACCCGCTCAGATGTAGGAGATGTGGAATCTGCTTCGGTGCATGTCCTGAGAAGATCATATCCTTCAAGCAGTACAGCGTTGACATGATTTCGTCGATGATAAAGTCGATCTCAGTACCATCTGAAGAGGGTAAGCTGAGAATACTCGTGTTTGCTTGTGAGAACGATGCATATCCAGCGATAGACATGGCTGCTAAGAACGGACTCAAATTCAGTCCTTTGGTAAGAATAATTCCAGTAAGATGCCTTGGTTCCGTGAACGTAGTCTTCATAGCGGATGCAATGTCAAAGGGTATCGATGGAGTATTGATGCTTGGATGTAAGTTTGGAGAGGACTACCAGTGTCACTTTATAAGAGGTTCCGAATTGGCTAATAGGAGAATGGAGAACGTGAAAGAAACTTTGAACAGACTGTTCATAGAGCCAGAGAGGGTTAAAATCGTTCAGGTCGAGATATCAGACTGGCCAAAGATTCCTGAAATCATAAACAGCTTTGTTGAGGAGATTCAGAAAATTGGCCCCAACCCATACAAGGGATTCTAACCCTTTAATTTTTGTTGGGAGGTGGTGTTATGGAGGTCGATCCGAAATTTGCTCGTGAAATTATAGCTCTGGGCGGTAAAGACCTCAAAAAGTGTATGCAGTGTGCTAACTGTAGCGTCGTGTGTCCTCTAAGCCCCGAAGACGATCCATTCCCAAGAAAGGAGATGATCTGGGCTCAGTGGGGGCTCAGGAAGAGGCTCTTGAAGGATCCAAATGTATGGCTCTGCTACAACTGTGCTGACTGTTCTGCATATTGTCCCAGAGATGCTAAACCCGGACAGGTTTTGAATGCGATTAGAGCTAGGGTAATATCCGAATATGCTTGGCCAAAGTTCATCGGTAAGATACTTAACCAGCCTTGGGGATTTCCGATATTCGTGATAATAGTCCCAGCGATAATCTTAGGTGCTCTGATCGCTTGGGCAAACCCCGGTATATTCACGGGTGCTTTGCCGAGTGGAGCAGTTGAGACGAGCAAGCTCCTGCCAATTGAGAATGTAGAAATAGCTGGGTTCGTTCTCGGTGGTCTCGCCCTCCTGATAGGCCTCATCGGAATGTGGAGATATTGGCTAGCTATAACCGATGGGGGAGGAATGGAGTACACGGTGAAACCGCTTGAGAACGCCGAAGTTGAAATCAAGGGCAAAAGTGGATTTATGGGACTGTACTTCTTCGAAGCGTTCTTCTTCGTTCTTAGGGATATTCTCTACCACAACTGGTTCAAGGCTTGTGATGCAAACAAGCCCCGTTTTCCGGCACACCTGCTGATATTCTATGGATTCATAGGTCTGGCTTTAGCTGCAGCAGGTGACGTCATAGGAATTGGAGAAGTTGTCGGTGTCGAGCTCCCAGTTAAGCTTGTGTATCCACCACCGTGGCCATGGGAGATACTGTCCATGAAAGAGTTCGATGCTGCGTATGCAATCATGGCTCTCTTCAAGCTTGTAGGTTTGCTCGGTGGAATAGCTGTGATCGTGGGTAGCGCGGTTGCGATATGGAACAGACTGTTCAACAAGAGGAGCAAGGAGCTTGGAAGCTATTACGACTGGTTCTTCCTGCTCGTCGTTCTATTGGTCGGTATTACGGGGTACTGTGTTGCCATTGCAAGACTCTTTGAAAGCACAGCAGCATACTGGCTCTACTTGATACACCTGTACTTCGTTTTCATGCTCCTGGTTTATGCACCATACTCAAAGTTTGCACACATGCTCTACAGAACTGTAGCGATGATCTACGCTTGGACGAGGGATAGATATCCAAAGAATGTGCCCAAATACTTCTGGGAAGCTATTTAAATTCTATATTTTTTAAAAATTATTAGACGCCGGTTATTACCTCTTCTCCGGAGTAAACTACTATGCCGTTATCCGTTATGTCAAAAGGATGCATCTTGTAGCTGTGTTTCGTTCCTCTCATCTTAACAATCTCCAAAGCCCTTATTCTTACGTTACCACTCCTTTCAAACCTCAAAACGACAGTTCCCTCGGTGACGAAGTTCTCAACACCGAACCTCGATATTGCCTGTGAACCTTCAACTATCTCACACGTAAATATGGATGTCAAGCCAAGTATTTCGAATGTAGTTGAAATTTTCAAAAGCTCAATCCTGAACTTTGGAACGTCGTTGATCATAAATCCTATCGATGTTGTTGAGTCCACAACCGCTCTTCTTGCACCTATTTCATCCTGAATCGATATAACCTGATCCAACAACGAACGGGTGTCAAAGGGTCTTATATCTACATACTTCTCATCGCTCGGTAGTCCGATTTTGGTAGATGTAGCATCCACTATAGCTAACATGTTTTCATCCTCAAGCTTCTCTAACTCCCATCCAAACGTTGAGGCGTACTCTCTAATACTCTGAGGTCGTTCCTCAGTTGCTATGAATATACCTGGTTCGTTGTATTCTTTAGCCCCATTTACGAGGAACTGCAAAGCGAAGATTGTTTTTCCAGAACCGGATACGCCTGAAACAAGGTACGTTCTATCTCTGATAAATCCTCCTTCACAAAGCTCATCAAAACCTGGAATTCCCGAAGGGCATCTTTCGAGTATCATTATGAATATCACGATCACGTAAATATATATACCTTGCTAAATCGACAACTTGAAATATCTTTAGACCTAAAAAATGATATGAGCGAAAAAATTACTGTTAGCGTTATAAAGGCGGACATAGGCAGCGTTGCCGGGCATAGCACGGTTCCAGATGAAATAAAGGCTCTTGCTGAGAAAAAGTTGAACGAGGCAAAGGAGAAGGGGATAATAATCGATTTTAGAGTCTTCAATGCTGGAGATGACTTAGAGTTGGTTATGACACACAGAAAGGGTGTAGATAGCGAGGAAATACACGGTCTGGCTTGGGAGACCTTCAAAGCTTGTGCTGAAAAAGCTAAGGAACTCAAACTCTATGCAGCTGGGCAAGATTTGCTTAAGGAGGCATTCTCTGGAAACGTCAGAGGATTGGGGCCAGGCGTTGCTGAGATGGAGTTTACAGAGAGACCAGCTGAACCAATAATCGTTTTCATGATGGACAAAACCGAGCCAGGAGCTTTCAACTTACCGATATTCAGGATGTTTGCTGATCCCTTCAACACCGCTGGACTTGTGATCGATCCCTCAATGCACCAAGGATTCAGATTCGAGGTCTGGGATATAAAGGAGCACAAGAGGGTTATGTTGTCTACTCCGGAGGAGATGTACGACTTGCTAGCTCTGATAGGTAGCAAGGGTAGATATGTGATCAAGAGAGTTTATCCCAAAGAGGGAGGAAAATTGCCAGCAGATGAGCCAGTTGCAGTAGTAAGCACTGAAAAGCTATTCGAAATAGCGGGTGAGTACGTAGGTAAAGACGATCCAGTTGCAATTGTCAGAGCTCAATCAGGTTTGCCAGCGGTTGGTGAAGTTCTCGAGGCTTTCGCATTCCCGCATCTAGTCAGTGGTTGGATGAGAGGTAGCCATAACGGACCACTCATGCCAGTCCCGTTCAGATACAGCAAGTGTACAAGATTTGACGGACCTCCAAGGGTTATAGCTGCAGGCTTTCAGTTGTGCAACGGTAAGTTGATTGGACCCGTAGACATGTTCGATGATCCTGCATTCGATTACACGAGACAGAAGGCCATGGAGATCTGCGATTACATAAGAAGGCACGGTCCATTCGAGCCACACAGGTTGCCTCATGAGGAAATGGAGTACACAACTCTCCCGAAAGTCCTCAAGAAGCTTGAAGCGAGGTTTGAGAAGATCTAATCTTCAATTATTTTTTTAAGGGCTTTACGATAAGCAGGAGTTCAGTTTTTGGATCTTTCAGCAGTTCGACTATCTCTCTATCAATATCTCTAGCCGATTTACTCGATTTTATCGCCAAAGTCCTATCGCAAACGAATTCACTCTTTCTTATCACTATGTCTGTTTCATGCTTAAACGTGAGCTTTGGACTGCCATACGCTTTAAGAAAATCCTTCAAACCGTAGTCTGGCAGTAATACCTCTATTAAAACGGGCATACCCTTTCTCAACCAATCTTTAATCTCATCGTTAAAATCCTTCAAAGACTTATCCGCCCTTACACCTATTATACAGTCTCCCCTAGGTGTTAGATCCTTTTCCTTCGTAACTTCAAGTGTCGTTCGATGTGTTGCTCTTACGTTTGGATGCCCTCTTGCCACCACCTCTTCTTTCACTCAAACACCTCCTGTAGTATTTTATGGGATGATCGATTTCACAGTTCCAAATGCAGAGCCCCCAGCTCTTCATAGTTTCGCAACTTGGAGCTATGTACTTCTCTCCCTTTCCCCTCATGCCTGCTATGTGCTCAACCTGATACCTCGTCTTGTCCTCATCAAAATCTGGGGCGTTTCTGAAAATCTCGACTACCTTATCGACACTGCAACCCAAGTTTATCAGAAAAGATGCAATTGCAAATCTGCCGGTGTGAGGAACGTTCTTACCCTCATTTAAATCGGCTATTATCTTCTTCATACATTCTGGAAAGCATTCAAATTCGATCGGTAAGCTTTCGAATTTGTATTCTCTCTTAACCTTCACTCCAAGATCGACATCGACCTTGATCGGCAACCTTTCCATGAATTTGTCCTTCATAAGTTCTTCTATCAACCTGACAAACTCATCTCTGCTCAGATACACGTATCCTTTAACGACCTTCCTGTTTACGAGTTTCCAGCTTTCATCCTTAATTCTTACAGCGAGCTTAAGATAATCTACAAGATCGACCGCAAACGGCTTTGGCATCACGTAGTAGCTCTTCAAATAACCGAACAAATCTGTGGATTTGTCGAGCCTTAAGCCCAAATCCCACGCAACGACTATCAAAAAATCGTCCATCTCTGCCTTTAGCATCTCTCTGTATACTCTTGACATCCTGACAGCGAACCTCCTCCTCAGGAAATCGTCTAGATTTGAAACGATGGTAATTATCCTAAGCCACTTCAGGACAGCCTTCTCAGCACGGTTCAACATTACACTATAATCTTTGGCTGGATAAGTACAACATTCAAAACCCTCACATTCCTCTCTGACACCACAGTCAGAGCACAGAAGCTTCAAGGGCTTTGTAACATTTTCTACATCACTTTCAAGTACGGTCTTAACGAACTCTTTAGCATCTTCAAGGTCGGATAAGATTTCCTCCTGTGTAAATTCAAAAATCTTCGAATAGCTCAAGAAGGGGTATCGAGCTAGAAATGGTAAAATTGGTAGAAAAGGTCTCTTCATTCTGCTTCGATACGCGGTGCCAGTATGTACTCGACCTTCAACTTTCCATCTGCGACGTCAAATATCAACCTTACTGGATAATCGTCTCCCAAGTAGATCGTAAGTATATCTCCGCTCCCTGCAATCTTAACAAACTCTTTCAGGTACTCTACGCTGAACATCGACCTTGCCTTCTCCTTGTTAAACTCTATTAACTCCATCTCGCCCATGTGGAATACTATCTTGTCTATGTCTCCTTTGGCCTCGATGTAGAAGCCCGTTTCGTCCGTTCTAAAGACTACATGGTCCGCAATTTTGTCTGCTGCCTGTATGGCCTTCTTAAATTCTCCGGCATCGAGTACGACCTTAGCCGGAAGCTCCAATTCAGGAATCTTTGGTTCCTTCCTTATTGCTGAGGGATCTATCAAGGCAACGCTGTATTCTACGCTTCCAAACTTTATCTTTAAAATGCTCTCATCTTCTACCTTAAGCTCTACAAGTTCCTTCTTCTTTACAGTTTTCAGAATGTCGTTCACCCTGTTTACGTCAACACCTATCGTCTTCTCCTCATCTATTGTGTAAACGTCAAACGACTCTCTCGGAATATCGACAATTACCATTGCAACATTTGCGGGATCAACAGCTCTTGAGTGCAAGCCTTCCTCTTTAAAATGGAATCTAGCCTCACTAACCAAGGAGACTATGGCCTTTACAGCGGTCTTTATAACCTCACCGTTTATTATAGCGTTGATCATGGTTTCAAGTTTTATCGGACAAATTTAAATCTTTCTTAAATCCACCAAATCCAAATTCCGTTGGCAGCCTCTATCTTCCTTCCCTTTATCTTCCCTTCTATAGCCAGCTTTTGAAGTCTCCTTAAGACAACCCTCCTATCAACACCGATCTTCTCAGCGATTTCAGAAGTTACGAGAGGTACTCCTTCACTTTTCAAAACTTTCAAAATCTTTGACTCCAAGTCTTCCATGTTCTGAAGTTATAGACTGTAAAATAAAAGAGTTTCGATAACGTCATCAAATAGGCTATTGATCACGTAGTCAAAAGGAATGTCAAAAGCAAAATCGAGCTTATAGTTGCATTGACTTTGAAGAAGGCAGTCTCTATCTCCCCCCTCCTAACTGCTAGGTGCTCATATATTAGCAGTAAACCAATAACAACAGCACCAATGACTGCAAGCTTGCTCCACATCGTAGCGGATAAGAATACCAGCACAAAGAAGATAAAATGGTTTAAGGCTGACAGCCTTAAAGCGAATTTCTTACCAAAATGTGCACCTATCGAATGCAATCCATACCTCCTATCGAACTCCAAGTCTTGGAGTGCGTAGATAATATCGAATCCAGCTACCCAGAATATCACGGCTAGGCTTAAAAGCAAGATTGTTTTATCGAAAAACACGGAATCTGTGACAGCAACCCACCCGCCTAAGGGAGCTAAAGCCAAGTTTAAACCGAGAACATAGTGACATAGGCATGTAAACCTCTTGAGGTACGGATAGATGTAGGCGACTATCACTGGAATGGGTGAAAGCTTGAATGCCGTTTCGTTTATGAGGTATGCTGAAACCTCGTAAACTATCAAAGCAATCAACAGGATTGCGTAAGCTTCTTTCAAACTCATCCTTCCAGATGGTAGATGTCTGCTGGCTGTTCTCGGATTCAAAGCATCTATTTCTCTATCGATAATTCTGTTTAGAGTCATGGCCAACGTTCTCATTCCGGTAAAAGCCAGTGCTATCAGTACGAACAGCTTTAGTCCAAACCAGCCCCTCTGAGCAATGAAAGCTCCCAAGTATGCGAACGGTAGTGCAAATAGGGTGTGTTCTATCTTTACAAAATCCGCGTAATCTCTAAGCTTTCCCATCATACTCCACGATATCTAAAAGGTCTTTTAAACTTCTCAGGATGAAATCGGCATTCATACTGTTTTTTCGGACTATTGCGGTTCTAATTCCTGCTTTTTTCCCGGTAAGTACGTCGAACTCGTGATCTCCGACTATTAGACAATCTTCCTTTCTGAAACCGTATTTTTCGATCAGTCTGATCACGTGGTATGGTGAGGGTTTGAAATGCCCCATTTCTCTAGTTATTACTTCGTCAAATTTCAATCCAAATCTCCTGCAAACTATCTTGACAGACTCTAAGCAGTTTCTGGTTATTAATGCCCTTACTATCCCAAGATCTTCGAATTTCTTTAATACGGTAATTGTATGGGGCATCAAATTTGCTTTCATCGCATGTTCTATTTCAAACCTCTTCAGGATTTCCATCTTTGCTGAGTCGTGTAAAATATTTTCGAGTACTGGACTTTCGACGCCTAAAACAAACTTAATCCTTTCAAAATCCATCGGCTCTATAAGAGTTCCGTCCAAGTCGAAAAATACGAGCTTAGGAAACGTAACTCTCGTCATCTTCAAATCCATAGATTAGATCGCTGAGCATCTTACTTGCCAATCCCAGCAGTAACTTGTCATCTTCTACGAGTTCCCTTATTATCATTAAAGCTGTGGCCTCCCTAAGCTCGTGACTCTTCAAATCTTCGAGGAGCTTGAAAAGCTTGTTTGAGAGCTTGTATATTTCTGCGAGCTTGACCTCATCATCAGCATCCAATTCTTCTTCATCCTCTAATATCACCATATCTTCGAAATCATCCATAAGCTTGGAGGTGTGAACAATCGTTTTAAACCTTTTGGTATCGAAAGAGTTTTAATAAGAGAGTTGAAATATTGTCCCAAGCCACGGTAGCTCAGCTGGCAGAGCGTTGCCTTGGTAAGGCAAAGGTCCCGGGTTCAAATCCCGGCCGTGGCTCTCATTTTTATTGGATTCTAAGATTCCTTTACCCTGACTTCGTTTGCAAACCAAAGAACCCTCTGCGGGAATGGAATTGTAATTCCATTCTTCTCAAGCTCGACCTTTATCTTCCATAGCAATCTCTTTTTAACATCGTACCACTCACTCACCGGCGCCCAAAACCTGACAACTATGTTTACGGAACTATCGCCTAAGTTATCTACAAAAACATCTGGACTAGGTTCCTTCAAAGCAAAAGGCTCTTCTTCGATAACGCCCTTTATAACCTCCACAGCTTTGTCAGCATCATCATCGTAACTTATTCCAATTATGTACTCAATCCTCCTCGCAACATTCGCAACGTAGTTGACGATGTTTGATGTAAACATCTTCTCGTTTGGAATCCTTACATACAGGCCGTTAAAAGTCCTAACAACCGTTGACATCACGTGTATATCTTCAACTATCCCGCTTACTCCTTCAACTTGTATTGCATCGCCTATCTTTATTGGTCTCTCCCAAAGCAGAAACAATCCAGAGACAAAATTTGAAACTACGCTCTGACTGGCAAAACCGATGACTATACCCGCAATACCTCCAGCCACTAAAAGACCGGAGAGATTCAATCCTAAGAGTGGTGTGACACCGAGAAAGGCAACTACGATTATACCATAATAGATGACCTTTGCTACGATTTCAAGCTGATCCCTTCTAACTTTATCAGCCAAAGCCCGCCTAACGTTTATCGTAACAACTCTGGCTATGAAAACAGCTATCAACATTACCACTACAACAGTCAGCGCATCTCTGACAGTCACTCCTTCATAAATCTCGTAACCTAGGATGTCTAACATAGCCCCCACTCCATCACAAAGCTCCTTTTCAATACCTGCAACTTCTTAGCAACGTAAATCTCTATAGCTTTTTTCATGTTGTAGTTGCCATCTAAAAACTGTGTTTCGGCAACTCCTCTCGATGTTACATTCATAACAGCTTTGGAAACTACTCTCGAATCGTCGTAGTATATCTTCATGCTGTAAACATCCAAAACCGTCTTTCCCACCTCAACCCAGTTGTCTGACGAATTCGAAATCTCGAGTTCTATGATGCCCTCTCTAAGGCAATCGAGCCTTGGTGGTGAAGTGTAAATGTCGCTTAACCAGTATCTGCATATGACACCCCTTCCCGGGGTTCCGTAGAGTGTATACTTCAAACTGTTAAGTGTAAAAACGTCGAGTACATTCAGGCTACTATCACTAACGACGAATACACCAATTTCAATTGGAAACGTTACATAGATAGTTAATTTCGATCTTGGCCCTACTACAACCTTCTCTTTAAACTCAATCTCTATCAAGCTTGTAATGTTCTTCGGCAAGTTTACTGGCTCAACTGGATTCAAAATAATCTTGCCAAAGCCCTTAATCCTTTTTGTCATCAAATCTCCTTTACATACCCTCTCGTAAACGTAGAAGTCACCATCACGCTCAATCGATAAGCAGAAGTTATCATTCTCAAGCTTTAGCTCTCCTAGGTTGTATTCTCCGTACACTCACTTAGATAAGTTCATATACATTTAAACGTTTTGAACTTGGTGAGAGTTGAATTTGGTGGTTTCAAAGATGCTTGGAAGGTCACATTTCCCGCACTTTTACTCTGCTTAATTTTCGACTTCGTAGGAGGAACTTTTCTGGGTGGTTACTTCGAAAAGTTGATGGTCAGCTATCCACTAATTCTGGTTGTTCTACCGGGAATAATGGGTTTAAGGGGAAACATATACGGAGCATTGGCATCGCGATTTACTACTTCTCTCTTCTTGGGTGAAATGAAACCGAGTTTAAGAGATAAAAAAGTCTTTGAAGGCTTGATCTTGGGAATAACTCTCTCTCTTTTACCAGTCATCCTCTTATGGTTTGTAGGATTTATTAAAGTTGGAAGGAATGCTTTGGAAGTTTTAGCAATTCTGCTATCTTCAACTATCTTTGTAAGCATATTGCTAAGTTACGCAACTGCTGTAGTTTCAGTAATTCCCTTTAGAAAGGGCGTTGACCCGGATGCCGTTGCTTCTCCTCTCGTAACCTCTATAGCCGATCTGCTAACAATACCCATGCTAATAGCTTTCATAATTTTCTTTGAAGTTGATAGAGGTTTGTTCTACATAGTCTTGGTAGCTTTGATTTTCACGTTCCTCGTACTACTCCTGAAGTTTAGGTTAGATAAGAGAGCGTTCTTTGAACTCTCAACGATTCTGGTAATACTTGCGATTGTTGAGGGAATCTCGGGTGGTATACTTGAAAGCTACAGCGAATACATATACAAGACATTTATACTAAGCATACTTTATCCGGCTGTTCTCGATAGCTTGGGGAATTATGGCTGTGTAATCGGTTCGAAAACCTCAACTAGGCTTCACTTAGGTGAGATAGACAAGCTATTTGACATAAGATCTGCCAGTGATATAGTTTCGCTACTCTCAACATCTATTCCCCTCTCTGTGATAATGTACTCCCTTGGATACATGATCTCAATCAACTTGGGAAAGTCTGTGAACATAAACTACGCGTTCTTCTTGCTTTATCCAATTGTCGTACTTGTAGTTATGTTCTTGGGATACCTCTTAGCCTTCGTATCTTACAGATTCGGCTTGGATCCCGACAACGTAACAGTTCCTACAATAACAACACTTGCCGACCTCATAGGAACGACCTTCACAGTTTTGATTGCCCTTTGGTAAACGTTTTATCCCACCAATTGACTTCAAGTCATGAATGTTACCCTGCATATCGACGGGAAGAGAATTCCAATGAACAAGTTCGTTCAGTCGATAGTTAGAGACGTTAACTTGGCAATAATTTCCAATCTTAAGGGGGTTGAGGAATGGAACGCGATAGAGATAAGAATAGAAAGATCCTCGAAAAAATTAGAGGAATAGAAATCCACGAGTACAAATCGGGTTTGAGTGTTGAAGAAGCTGAGAGACTCTACGGAGTCAAAGCTATTAAGCTCGCATCGAACGAGAATCCATACGGTCCAACTCCTAAGGTTTACGATGCTTTGAGGAACTTCAGTTTTTTTAACGTATACCCCAAAGAGATTCCCGAGCTTAAGCAGGCTTTAGCCGATTACTTGGGAGTTGAAGAGAGCAGGATAGTTTTGGGTGCCGGTAGCGACGGAGTAATGGATTCAATCTTCAAGATGTTTGTCGATAAGGGTGATGAGGTAATAATTCCTATCCCAACATTCTCATACTACCACACTCTCTCAAGCATCTACTCTGCTAGGGTCATTAACGTTGAAAGAAGGGAAGATTTTGGAATAGATGTGGATGCGATTCTAAATGCTGTAAGCAATAAGACTAAGCTTATATTCATCTGCTCGCCTAACAACCCAACGGGGAACTCTGAAAGGTTTGAGGATGTAAAAGCTATTGTTGAAAGTGTGGACTGTGCTGTATTCATCGATGAAGCTTATGCAGAATTTGCCGATGAAAATTTACTGAAGCTTTCAGATTACGAGAACGTCATAATTTCGAGGACATTCTCAAAAGCCTTCGGATTAGCCAATCTAAGAATAGGCTACGCTGTGATGGATGAAGAACTCGTCAAATACTACAAAGCTGTAAGTCCTCCTTTTCCAGTCTCTACAATTGCTCAGCTCTGTGCTCTGCAGTGTCTGGGAGATTTAGAATACATGAGAGATTGTGTTGAAAAAATTAAAGCTGAAAGGGAGAGGTTGTTTAGGGAACTGAAAAAGAGAGGAATCAAAGCTTTTCCATCCCAAGCAAACTTTCTTTTCACGAAATCTCCAATCAAAGCGAGCGAATTCGTCTTGGAGCTTATTAAAAGGGGTGTTATAGTTAGAGACTGCTCTAACTTCTTGGGTTGCGATGAATTCAGTGTTAGGGTGAGTGTTGGAAAGCCGGAAGAGAACGATGCATTCTTGAGAGCTTTAGACGATTTACTGGCAAATCTTTAAAACACCTTCCCCCTTTCCAACGAACTTCTTTAAACCCTCTTCGATAACGAATTCCACTTGATAGTAAATCGTAACGTTTTCGGAGTTCGAACTCACTACGAAGAATTCAAGCGTAACAGTCTCTTCACTTCCTAAGTCCTCTGATTCGAAAATGCTTGAGAGACCATCTCTACCCTGATGGAATTTGAAAGGTTTCCATCCGAACGGAAGCGTCATTAAATAGACCTCTGAAGGGTTGTCGGGAGTAATTTTAATTCTTAACGATCTTATAACTGTTCCTTCCTTGTGCCAGAGACTGAACCTAACCTTTTTTCCGAGTGTATCGACAGTTAGATGTGCCATATCCCTATCTCCATCGTAAAATTTCAGAACACTTCTCTGATCCTTCTGTTCAATCTTATATGTAAGTTCAGCGGGACTCATGAAGTATACAGCAACAATTCCAGCCACTACACATACTGCAACGGCTACTGCAAAATAAACCTTCTTCATAACAATCCCTCAATCAAAGTGCTTAGCGGAAACTTTAAGCTCTCCCATCTCCAAGCCGTAGCCCAACCTTTCCCTTATTATCACGTAGGCCATCTCCGGAGGAATTGCACCTATTTCGGTTACGATGAGGTCTATATATTCCCTTGGAGTAACATCAAAGGCGGGATTTCTCACTTTAACTCCCAAATTCAAGATTTCTTCGGGAGCAACCTCTCTAGCATCTCTTTCCTCTATGACGACCAGTTCACCGAATAGCGTGGCTGGGCTGAACTTGTAAGTTTCAGCACAAACCATAAACGGAACTCTTGACTCCCTAGCGCACAATGCGATCTGAGAAGTCCCTATTTTGTTTATCAAGGCTCCGTTCACCGTAATTGTGTCTGCACCCACTATAACGCAGTCTACATCCTTCATGAAGTAACGAACTGCTGAATCGACTATCAGTGTGGTTGGAATACCCTCTCCCGCAAGCTCCTTAACTGTCAGATGGCCCTGATAGCGCGGTCGGGATTCTGTGGCAATTACCTCTATATTCTTACCCTGTCTGAAGGCCGTTTTTATTACCATTAAAGCAGTTGAGGAGTTACAGTGCGTTAAAATGGTCCAACCGTCTTTAATCCTCTTAGCTCCTATTTCCCCAATCTTCTGCTTGGCTGTATCGACCCACCTTATAAATTCCTCAGCTCTCCTTATAGCATCAGCCTTCTTCTCTTCATCGTTCTCACCCTTGTACATCATGACGTAGTTTATTGCGTTGAATAGGCTAACAGCCGTTGGGCGCGTATTCATGAGGATTTCGCTTGCCTTTCTCATATTTTCATCGAAATCTTTCTCAACAGTCTTCGCAAATTCTTTGAGAGTCTCGGCCGCAAACCTCGCTATCCTGCTCGCACCTCTGACCTCCATGTTGATTATCTTCTTTGCAGATTCCTCAACGAGTTTAAAGTTCGGCATATTAAACGAACTCCAAACACCTTTTAATCGCTATCGGTATCTTCTCAAGCAAATCAACAGCCGTGAAGTTGTAACCTTTCTCCTCAAAGCAAATGTCTCCAGCTAATCCATTTACAAATGCTGAGGCCGAAGCACTCCAAAATGCATCGTTCAAAGCAAAAAATGCACCGGCAACCCCTGCTAAAACATCTCCAGTCCCCCCAACAGTCATACCAGCGTTCCCTGTTCTGTTGAACCTTACTCTTTCTCCATCAGTTATAACATCCTCTCTCCCCTTGAGCAGAATCACGGAATTTGTCTCCTTAGCAACTTTCATGACGTTTTCAATAGTCGGTTCTCCAAATACCTTCCTAAACTCCCCCGCATGGGGCGTCATAATGCATTCGACACCTTCAGGAATATCCTTCGTTATGGCTGAGGCATCCAAAACAACCTTCTTGACATTCTCAAGCTTCAAAAACTCTTCAACGAAATCTGTAAACTCGTCATTTCTCTCAACACCCATTCCCAAAACCGCAACGTGATATTTCTTCATAAGCTCGTTTAAGCTGCTTAAGTCACACAAATCGAGTTCCCTGACAATCAGATTAGGTGAGAAGCTTGCAACGACATTCTTTATATCTTTGGGAACAAGTGTTGTAACTAAATCCGCTCCAGCATAGTAACATGCCAGAGACGTTAAAGCTACTGCTCCGGTGTATCCTATTCCTCCTATAACTGCAATCCTTCCGTGAACACCTTTGTGTCCGCTTTCAAACCTCTTGTAAACTTTCTTAACATCGCCTACTCCAGCCAAATTCTCGAAGCTTTTTGGAATTCCTATATCCTTTACAACAAGTTCCCCAACGACATCCTTAGCTTTCAAAAGTCCCGGTTTAGGCTTGTGAAAAGTCACAGTCAAATCAGCCTTTACGCAAAGCTCGAATTCACCGGTATCTGGATTCAAGCCAGTTGGGACGTCAACTGCAATCTTAAAGGCTTTTGATTCATTTATAACTTCAACAGATTTAGCGTAAATTCCTCTCAGCTTGCCTCTAACACCCGTTCCGAGCATTCCATCTATAACAATGTCGGCTTCAAACTCCGGGATCTTATCTCTAATTTCAGTTATCTTATAGCCCGCTTTTTTGAGAATATCGAAGTTTCTCTTAGCTATTTCCGTTTTTATATCCTTACTTCTACCTAGAAGAAATACTTCTACATCGAAGTTCCTCAAAAACCTTGCACAGACAAATGCGTCTCCTCCGTTGTTTCCTAACCCAGCGAAGATTACCACTTTGCAGGGCTTAAACCTTTTAATAATCTCCTCAGCCAAGCCTCTTCCAGCGTTCTCCATCAGCTGAAGCCTTGAGAGACCAAAGTATTCACAGTTTATATCCAAAACAGCCATTTCTTCACTTGTTATTGTTTCCATGTTCTTCGTAGAGCAACCATTTTTAAAATGTTGATGATGTATCCCCATGGAAGAAGAGCTGAGAGAACATTTTGGCGATCTTTTGGATGAGGATACTCTTGAACTTTTAGTTAGATATGCTAGGGGGGAGAAGGTAAATCTCGAAGAGAGCTTTAGGGTTGAAGGAGTCGTTGTTGGTGTTGGCGATGTTTTGAAGATTAGAAGGGGCGATGATGTTTACGAAGTCCCTTTAGAATGCTGCAAGGATATGTTTGAATTGGGTTATCTAGTCAGGGTTAAGTCGAAGGTTGTTAGGAGTGAGAGGGACTTTGAGGTGGTTGGTGATGTTAGTAGGACTGTGCAGGGTATCTTCTTAGGAAAAAACGGCTCAAGGTTTGCTTTGGCAGTTGGAAATTCTGTTTGGATTTGTGTTGGAAACGTTGAATGCGATAGGGGAGATTTGATAGAAGTTAAGGGGTTCAATCAAGGTGAAAAGTTCTTCGTACTCGGCTATCGCAACTTAGGAAAGGCTGATGTGGGTGAAATGTGGACCAAGGTCAGGAATGTAATACCGCTTAAGTTGGTGAATTTAAGAGGTAGGGTGAGTGGACTTTCTGGAGAAAAAATTGTTAGAGGTAAGAAAATGGCGATAATCCATATATCCGACGACAGTGGTAGGATTAGAGTCTTTTTGTTGGGCGATAACGCCAGCTTATACAAGTATTTGGATGTAGGAGACTGGATCGAGCTCTACAATTGCTACGCAAGGATAGGATACGATGGTGAGATAGAGGTAGTTTGTGATGATGGGTTGGCGATAAAAGTTTTTTAAGACCTACATGAACTTGCGAACATGGAACAGAAACAGATAGTATACATAGGCCCAGTAATGCTCGACGAGCCTGAGATGTTCAGTTTGGACGAATTTGTTAGGCAAGCTATCGCTTTGGAGGCAGAAAGGCTGTTCTACTCAAACGGAAGACTGTTTCTCATAGACTATGAAACCCTTCACGGCATAATCGATGGGAAATTTGCGATAGTCGAGTTGATAACATACGCATCGTTCTGTGAAGTTGGAGACTTTAGAAATTGGGTTCTATATTATGGCAATGATGATGTTGTTGAGTATGTAGACCGCATAAAGGATATTCGAGGTGACATGACTATAATACCCGTTCTTAGAACTAATGATCGTTTCATACGGAAGGTTGAGGAGTACATAAATGCTGGCAAATACAAGAGTTTCATTATTAACGAGTAACGCTAAAAAATAGAAAGGTTATTAATGGCAACTCTTCTCAAGCTTTCGTCATGGAACTACTGTTCGCACTGACCTTACTCGCCGGACTTTACATGGCTTGGAACATTGGCGCAAACGATGCTGCAAATTCCATGGCTACATCTTATGGCAGTAAAGCCCTGACACTTAAGCAAGTCATAGTGGTCGGTTCGATCATGGAGTTCTGTGGTGCATTCTTCTTCGGTCACAGAGTTACGCACACGATAGCTAAGGGAATAGTTCCAATTGAGTTGCTTGATCAACATCTCGTGGTTGTGGGAGCCTTATCAGCTTTGCTCTCCGCAAGCTTATTTATCACAGTTGCTACGTATTTCCAACTTCCTGTCTCAACATCTCACTCCATAGTTGCTGCTATGCTTGGATTCGGTTTGGCTACGGCTTCTCAAGGTAGATTGGATATTGATCAGATAAACTGGGGTGTGATGGGTAAAATCGTTTTAAGCTGGGTGATATCGCCGATTTTCGGAGCTCTTCTTGCTTTCATAATATTTACGATCATAAGACTCACTCTTTTTGATAGATTTGATATAGATGTTGTGGAGAATGTGTTTAGATACCTTCAGGTTGGTACAGCCTGTTACGTTGCGTTTGCTCACGGGAGTAACGATGTTGCCAATGCTACAGGCCCTATAGCTGCGGCTTTGGGTTATTTGGGACAGGAAACACCAGTTTGGGTTCTTCTAATAGGTGGATTGGGGATATCGATTGGATTTGCGACTTGGGGTTACAGGGTTATAGAGACCGTTGGAAGGAGAATAACGGAACTTACACCTACGAGAGGATTCTCAGCAGAGTTTGCCACGGCAACAACTGTGCTACTTGCATCCTACCTCGGCATGCCCATATCTACAACACATACACTTGTGGGTAGTGTGATTGGTGTCGGTTTGGCTGGGGGATTGGCAAGCGTAAACTTAAAGATAGTTCAGAGAATTGTAGCATCTTGGGTACTTACCGTCCCAGTAGCTTGTGTGCTCTCAATAGCAATATACACCATATTGGTGATCTTCATATGAGGTTCGTTAGGAGTATATCGGACGTATTTGGATACTCACCATTTGAAGATCTGAAGAAGCATGCGGAGCTAGCAGCAAAGGCAGTCGGATTGCTGGAGAAGCAGTTTGAAGCTTACAGATTGAACGATGTGGATGAAGTTGAGAGGTTGAGAGAAGAAATAGATTCTCTTGAGCATCAGGCGGACATAATTAAGGAGGAGATAAGAAGTAAGGTGAAGTCCTCACTACTTTTGCCAGTAGATAGGCACGATCTGCTCAACTTCTTAGATGTTCAGGATGGGATAATAAACTACTGCGAGCATGTCGGACACATGTTAACGTTCAGAAAAATAAACGCTCCCGAAAGAATAATGGACGAATTCAGTGTTTTACTTTCGAAGTTGATGGAAACGATAAACGAGTATGAAGAACTCATAGAACATATGTCGAGACTTGTAGCATCATCATTCTCGAAAAAGGAGGTTGAAGAAGCGCTGGAACACGTTAAGAGAGTTGAGGAACATGAGCACGAATGCGATTTAATCCAGATAGGTTTACTAAACATGCTCTTCAACTCTGACATGAATCCTGTAGACATTCAGTTGGCAGTTCTCTGGGTAGTTCATCTAGGTGAGATAGCTAACTATGCGGCAAGATCCGCCGATAGATTCAGAACCATGATACTGGGAAGAAGTTAGCGGTGGAGCAAAACTTAAGAGTAACTATTTGAGCTCTTCACATTCACATTTGATCTTCCTGAACCACTAAAAATATTGTAGTGAACTCAAAATAAAATATCATAAAATATCTAACTTTGGTTTTTTTACTATCCCCTTCTTTTCAGCCATGTCGAACATTCTCTCCATTGCTTTTACTACACTCTCTGGCATCTCGTAGGTGTACTCATTAACGTACATGGTTGCAAACTTTTTTACCAAATCTCTGCTCATTCCTCTTGAATACTTCATGGCATAATCGACAGCTTCATCCACATTCTCCAATGCGTACTTTATGCTTTCCTTCATAACCCTCAGGAATTCCTTTTGATCCTCCTCAGGAATATCTCTACGTATTACGTTTACACCTAAAGGTAGGGGTAAACCCGTTCTTCCATACCAAAACTCCCAGAGATCCAGAACTTTTACAAGGTTGTGCATCTCATAAGTAATCTGACCTTCGTGTATAAGCAAACCGGCATCGACCTCCCCCCTTTTTACAGCATCTATTATCTTGTCGAATCTCATCTCCACAGCTTCAAATTCATCCAAAGCAAGCTTCAGGAGGAGTGTTGCCGTTGTGTACTTGCCGGGGATTGCTATCCTCTTACCTTCGAGCTCTATATCTCTCTTAGCGACAACCATCGGTCCGTATCCATCCCCAACACTGGCTCCGGCTGAAAGTATCCTGTATTTATCCTCAAGGTAAGCGTACGCATGAACTGATAACGCTGTAACATCCAACTTTCCTTCGAATGCCATTCTGTTCAGAGTTTCTATATCCTCTATCAGGTGCTCAATCTTCAGTCTCGTCTTTATCTTTCCGCTGATCATGGCGTAGAACATGAAGGCGTCATCTGCATCTGGCGTGTGTGCAACGATCATACCACTCGGACATTTGAGAACTTTTAAAATTCTTTTGATTAGATCGACAACCTTTATATTCTTACGAGTTCTTAAGAGCCCATGGAAATCGAGATTTGTGGGAGAACATTTAAAGCAGACATTAGGTGGGCTTACGATCTAAAACCGGTTCTCGCTTATCCGGAGGAACTTAAAGAGAATTTTCCTGCTTACCATATGTTCAGAGACGTTTACTACAGCAAAAAAGATCATGAAATTATCAAAGAGCACGGATTGAGGTTTGACATAACTGTGATTCCTCCAAACAAAATAGGTAAGGAATTCATAAAGACGTTCGGTCACTACCACCCCTTAGCTGAAGACAACTTGAGCTATACGGAGATTTATGAGGTTCTAAAAGGAGAGGCAATATATTTGCTTCAGAAAGTTGAAGGTGATAAAGTCGTTGATGTTGTTGCAATTGAAGCTGGGGAGGGAGACAAGGTCATAATTCCTCCAAACTACGGTCATGTAACTATAAATCCTTCAAACAAAGAGCTTAGGATGGCTAACTGGGTTTACAGGCACTTTAAATCCAATTACGAGCCTTACGAACGATTAAGAGGAGCATGCTACTACTACACCGAAGATGGATGGATAAGGAATCCCAACTATGGTGAAGTTCCGGATATAAGATTTGTCAAGCCTAAAATACCGAAAGAATTGGGATTAAGAAAAAGTGAGGAAATGTACAAGCTTGTGAGGGATTTGAGTAAACTCGAGTTCCTCTACAGACCTTCGAAGTATCTAGACTTGTTCGAGGAGATACTAAAAGGTTAAATACATGTAGGGTCAGGGAGAAGGGGGGATGTAGATGGGTTGGAAGTCTCACGGCTTCAGGTTCAAATCTGGAAGAAAGCTCAGAAAGAAGATAAGGGAGAAAGGGATAAAGATCAGTAGAGCCTTGCAGACGTTTGAGGTTGGAGACAGAGTTCACATCGATATTGATCCAGCCGTTCACAAGGGAATGCCCCATCCAAGGTTTCAGGGTAGGACTGGAGTTGTGATAGGACAGAGGGGAAGGGCTTACCTAGTAAGAGTTAGAGATGGCAACTCCTACAAGACACTCTTTGTAAGACCTGAACATCTCAAGCCTCAAAAATCTTAACTTTTTTTGGAGGTGTTTTTCATGTTCAAAGAAGTTAAGGAGTTTGATTACATAACAATAGCCGAGGCTAAAGAGTTAATGGAGAAGATAGCAGAGGAGAGGCAGAAGAGAGCTGAGCTCTTATTTGAGACTAGAAGAGCTCTAAAGCATCTCAGGACATTTGCAAGATTGCCAGCTGATAAAGCTAAAGAGTTAGTTGAGGAATTGTTAAAGCTTCCGCAAGTCCCCAACAAGGAGATTGCTGTCAAGCTTGTCGATATCATGCCTCGAATCCCAGATGAAGTTAGGATAATATACGCTAAGGAGAAGATTACGCTAACTCCTGAAGAGATCGAACAAATTTTGGATGTTATTAATAAATATAGGTGATCAAATGAAGAAGGGCAGGAAGATCGATAAGGAGAAGCTTGAAGATTATGCTTACGTATTGGACTTCCTGCCCTACGGTCATCCCGATGATAAGAGACCCTTGCATAAGAGGGAGCCTCTGGCTCAGGTTGTTGGTGAGAAGTTCTTTACGCTCTTGGAAGTTAGTGTTAAGAAAGATAAAAATCCCCTCGTCGGAGATAGAGTCTATATAGGTAAGGACTTAATGCAGAGGGATGTTGTTAACAAGATAAAGAGAAGATTGAGATACGAGGAGTTAACCGCTACGGCAAAATCTGAGTTGCCCTACGTTCTCGAGCAAATAGTTAAGCAACAGGAAGATAGATTTGTAGAATTTTTTAACAAAGCAGAATCCATAACTACAAAGCTTCATCAGCTCGAGCTTTTACCCGGGGTAGGGAAGAAGACTATGTGGGCGATAATTGAGGAAAGGAAGAAAGAACCTTTCAAGAGTTTTGAAGATATTGCAAAAAGAATTAAGATAGATCCTGTTAAGTGCATTGTTCAGCGTATAATCTACGAGCTTCAAAATCCTAATACGAAGTACAAGCTGTTCACACTCTAAGTTACTATCTCTGGCAATCTTCCGTCAGTTAAAGCTCTTTTTATCTCCATCATCGTCAGATCCAGCGGATCTTCAATCCTTACTCCGTGTTTCAAGCTGAGATTTCTCATTTCTGGTGATGTTGGTCCTATGCAGGGATCTCCGGGAACTCTCATAGACACGTCGAAAACTACAAACTCGAGCTTAGTATCGTCCTCTGGTGAGTAGGCAACTGCACCTTGCAATCCGAAGAGTCCAATTATGCCAGGCGGATACTCCTTTTCGCAAGTCCTTATGAACTTCTCTGCAGTCTCATAAACCATGTCCTGCTTACTTTCTCTCATCGTAACTCCAAAGTGCCCTATCTCCTCGTTTTTCACTGGAACATTTATTTTGAGCTGATCTTTAGCTGGTAGATTCAAGAATCCCTGAAGATTTACCTGTCTTCTATCACTAAAACCGACAAAATCGAAGTCGCCAAATACATCCTTCAAAGCGTAGCTGTGGAAGTTTGCGTTGAATCTGGCACCTAGAACGTATTCCTCGATCCTCGCATTCTTTAAACCTTCTTCATCTATAACACCAGCCTTTATGAGCTCCTCAGCCTGTCTGTAGTAATCCTCTGGTGAGTTTGCGTAGAAGAAAGCTCTCTCTAAAGGATTCTTAGCTTGTTGGACTTTAACAATCACCAAGCGATCAATCTCCTCTGGCGATTTAAACTCCTTTGGAATCCTTATACCAGCTTTCTTAAGGAGGTAGTACTGCCCTCTCTCGTAATTTCTCTCTTCAGCCCTTAGAAGGAATCTGTTACCATATATCGGAACTTCAAATTTCTTTTCTATTTCGTCATAGCCCACGTAAACTGCGAAGCTCCTATTCGGAATGAATATCGTGTTCATTTCTCTCAACTTTTCCTGAACTTCGTCGTTTATCATGTCTTTGAAGCGATCGAGAATTATGAACTCATCGTAGAGCCAGCGATTGTACTTTGTGTAGAGCTTATCCCTTCCCCTCTGAACAACAACAACCGTCTTAAATCCCCAAGCCTTTGCAGACATTCCGATCTCTTTTGCTGAGTGGGAACCGAATATACCGATCGTTACATCCCTGTAATCCTCAACCAACTTCCTCACCTTATCGGTTATCATGATCTCACCTCTCTACATATAGCAGTGTTAAAAGTCATCTCACCCATGGACTTTATATATCTACATATCTCAAGCAGGGGGCCAATCTCGCAGTAGGATTTTTCTTTTAGAGAGAGAATGTTTTCTTCGATTGTGGTTGCCATATCTATTAGGTTTCTGCTCATAATCGTGTCCCCTCTGAAGTAGACATCAACAGCTATATTGAACAGTTTTTTCAAATTTCGAAATATTTCAAAGAACTCGCCGCAGAAGTAGTAGTCTATTGAGATGTCGTAGAGAGAGTCTGCAATCTCTTCAAGCAACTTTGCAATCGCTCTCGATTCGATATTTACAACTAATTCATCAATACTTGAAGATTCGAACACGTTTTTGTAGATCATTCTCAGTGCGAGAATGTAAAATCTATCGGCATCTTCCTCAAGTTTTTTAACAGTTTCAGATGTTGTTTTGTCGTTTAAAATCTGTTCTATGTTCTCGAACATATCGAATACTATTTGACAGAGCCTTCTTATTGCTTCTTTAACGTTAAACGATGTAGTAAGGCATTTGAGAACTACTCTGTTCGAATTAGCATCGATTACCTCCATTCCAACAAGATTTTTTATGCATTCTCTTATCTTCTTTATTGATTCTCCATCTACATTCTCGACAACGATTTCATCTACTCCTTGTATGTAAAGACTGTAAAAGAAGTGCTTTATATATCCTTCATCCATCTTCGGCAACCTAACGGTTATCTTATTCTCACGGCTATACGGTGGAACTATCTTCAAGCTTTGGTTAAATTCAATGAGAATTACTTCATCGCCCCTCTTGAGGTTATTTCGCTTAACCCAGCTCTTAGGTAAACTTATCATATAACTCGAGCCACCGACGACTTGGAGCTTTCTTTTTTCCATGTCAATACGTATCTATACGTATCTTAAGTCTTTTGCTCACTTCAACCTCTTTTTCATTATCTTCTTCGAATTTTCAAAAACTTCTTTGGTATCCTCTATCCCAGCACCTCTTAATATCTTTTCTGCAAGCTCTACACTTACGAAATCGCCCGGGCTATGTGCATCGTTGTTTAAGACGAATTTGCATCCTACATAAGTTCCTACTTTAACTACATGCCCGTTGGTTAAGCAATGTCCCTTTCTCGTAGTAATTTCTAGGTATATTCCATTTTCCTTTGCAAGTTCAGCAGTCTTCACATCAATTAATCCGGGATGAGCTAAGATGTCTATCTCTTCCTGAACAGCATAGTAGTTAGTTCCTTCCATAACAGGTTCGACTATCGTTTCTCCATGGACCACCACAATCTCTGCACCCTCCTTCCAAGCCATCTCCACAGCTTTACCTATTAGTTTAGGCGGAACATGCGTTATCTCTACTCCAATTAACACGGGGATTTCGTAGTCGTCTCTCACGTCCTTTAGTTTCTCAAGTGATTTTAGTATTGATGAAATGTTTGAGAAGTCCGCATGGTCTGTTATCGCAACACCCTCGTATCCTATCTCCGCACACCTTCTCACAATTTCAGATGGTATCAATTCACCGTCACTAAACACCGAGTGAACATGTAGATCTATCATCAATTTTGAACTCAAAGCAATAATTTTTGTATTTAACGCAACTCACACAAAAGATTTATATATCCGTCGGTTCTAGGGCTTGAACACATCTGAAAGGCTTGAGCACAAGCCTTATAAATCTTGAAATTGCAAACACATGTAGTAACCGCGGGTCCGGCAAGGACCCCGACAGGGCGTAAAGCCCAGGATGGGGGGTAGAGTTCCCACCCGCGGTATAGGTGGTGAGGGCGTGCAAAGGCGCACGCCCAAGATGGGCTTGCCAGCAGGGTAGACCGGTGGGCGTGGGACGTATTCACCGTCCCTCCCCCGCCAATTCTGGTTGATCCTGCCAGAGGCCGCTGCTATCCGGCTGGGACTAAGCCATGGTAGTCATGGGGCGCGGGCCCTTCGGGGTTCGCGCACCGGCGGACAGCTCAGTAACACGTGGCCAACCTACCCTCGGGAGGGGGATAACCCCGGGAAACTGGGGCTAAACCCCCATAGGGGATGGGTGGTGGAATTCCCCCATCCCCGAAAGTGTGCCACTCCCGTAAGGGGTGGCACAGCCCGAGGATGGGGCTGCGGCGGATTAGGTAGTTGGCGGGGTAACGGCCCGCCAAGCCGAAGATCCGTACGGGCCATGAGAGTGGGAGCCCGGAGATGGACCCTGAGACAAGGGTCCAGGCCCTACGGGGCGCACCAGGCGCGAAACCTCCGCAATGCGGGAAACCGCGACGGGGTCAGCCGGAGTGCCCGCGCATCGCGCGGGCTGTCGGGGTGCCTAAAAAGCACCCCACAGCAAGGGCCGGGCAAGGCCGGTGGCAGCCGCCGCGGTAATACCGGCGGCCCGAGTGGCGGCCACTATTATTGGGCCTAAAGCGTCCGTAGCCGGGCTGGTAAGTCCCCCGGGAAATCTGGCGGCTTAACCGTCAGAATTCCGGGGGATACTGCCAGCCTAGGGACCGGGAGAGGCCGGGGGAATTCCCGGGGTAGGGGTGAAATCCTATAATCCCGGGAGGACCACCTGTGGCGAAGGCGCCCGGCTGGAACGGGTCCGACGGTGAGGGACGAAGGCCAGGGGAGCGAACCGGATTAGATACCCGGGTAGTCCTGGCTGTAAACGATGCGGGCTAGGTGTCGGGCCAGCTACGAGCTGGCCCGGTGCCGGAGGGAAGCCGTTAAGCCCGCCGCCTGGGGAGTACGGCCGCAAGGCTGAAACTTAAAGGAATTGGCGGGGGAGCACGACAACGGGTGGAGCCTGCGGTTTAATTGGATTCAACGCCGGGAAGCTTACCGGGGGAGACAGCTCGATGAAGGTCGGGCTGAAGACCCTACCAGAGTAGCTGAGAGGTGGTGCATGGCCGCCGTCAGTTCGTACTGTGAAGCATCCTGTTAAGTCAGGCAACGAGCGAGACCCGCGCCCCCAGTTGCCAGCGGGTCCCTTCGGGGATGCCGGGCACACTGGGGGGACTGCCGGCGCTAAGCCGGAGGAAGGTGCGGGCAACGGCAGGTCCGTATGCCCCGAATCCCCCGGGCTACACGCGGGCTACAATGGCCGGGACAATGGGTACCGACCCCGAAAGGGGGAGGTAATCCCCTAAACCCGGCCCCACCTGGGATCGAGGGCTGCAACTCGCCCTCGTGAACCTGGAATCCGTAGTAATCGCGCCTCAAAATGGCGCGGTGAATACGTCCCTGCTCCTTGCACACACCGCCCGTCACGCCACCCAAGTGGGCCAGGGGCGAGGCCCGCTCCTAAGGGGCGGGTCGAGCCCAGGGTCCGCGAGGGGGGCGAAGTCGTAACAAGGTAGCCGTAGGGGAATCTGCGGCTGGATCACCTCCTAACGGAGCGACGCCCACCGGGCCCAATTGCTGGCAAGCCCATGGGCTCGTAGCTCAGCCTGGTAGAGCGCCGCCTTTGCAAGGCGGAGGCCTCGGGTTCAAATCCCGACGAGTCCATTATTACATGCACCCGGCGATGAAAGTCGTCGGGGAAGGGTTGATGCCCCAATCTGGGGCAGGTGAAACCGTGTAGAGGTCGTCCCCAGATGCAAACTGGGACCGGCTATCCCGGCGTATCCCGGCCGGTGGATGGCTCGGCTCGGGCGCCGACGAAGGGCGTGCCAAGCTGCGAAAAGCCCGGGGGAGGCGCATGGAGCCGTAGAACCCGGGATCCCCGAATGGGCAATCCTGCCCCTTCGGGGGCGCTCCCGCATGGGAGCGGGAACGCGGGGAAAGGAAACATCCGAGTACCCGCAGGAAAAGAAAGCAAACGCGATGCCGTGAGTAGGGGCGACCGAAAGCGGCAGAGCCCAAACCGAACCCCTAGCCGAAAGGCTAGGGGGATGTGGTGTTGCAGGTACTCCCCGTTAGCACCCGAGGGGTGAAGCCGAAGTCCGCTGGAATGCGGCGCCGTAGAGGGTGATAGCCCCGTAGGCGTAAGCCCCGAGGGTGTGGGGAGTTACCTGAGTACCGCGGGTTGGAATTCTCGCGGGAAGCTGGGGGGCACCAACCCCCAAGGCTAAATACGTCCCGAGTCCGATAGCGCACTAGTACCGTGAGGGAAAGCTGAAAAGAACCCCGAGAAGGGGAGTGAAAAGAGCCTGAAACCGGCCGGGGATAGTGAGCAGTGGCCCGAAAGGCAACCCCGCCGAAGGAAAGCGCCGAGAGGCGCGAGTACGAGGCGGGGCATGCCGGGGTCACTGCGTACGTTTTGAAAAACGGGCCAGGGAGTGTACGGTAGGGGCGAGGCTAAGGGCTGCAAGCCCGAAGCCGAAGGGAAACCGAAAAGCCCGCAGCCCGTAAGGGTGAGGGGCGGGGTGTGCTCGCCCTATAGTCCCTACCGTACGACCCGAAGCCGGGCGATCTAGGCGGGGGCAGGGTGAAGCGGGTCGAAAGACCCGTGGAGGCCCGCAGGGGTGTTGATGTGCAAATCGCTCCCCTGACCCCCGTCTAGGGGTGAAAGTCCAATCGAGCCCGGGGATAGCTGGTTCCCCCCGAAACATACCGCAGTATGACCCGCCCGGAGGTAGGCGGTGGGGTAGAGCACTGATTGGGGGAGCCGGGGGGTGAAACCCTCGCCCCCCTGTCAAACTCCGAATCCACCGCCGCCGTAGATGGGCGGAGTCGGGGCACGGGGGTAAGCTCCGTGTCCGCGAGGGAGACAACCCAGACCGGGGTTAAGGCCCCTAAGTGCCGGCTAAGTGTAAACGATAAAGGAGGTCCCGGGCCGAAGACAGCTGGGAGGTAGGCTTAGAAGCAGCCATCCTCTAAGGAGTGCGTAACAGCTCACCAGCCGAGGCTCGGGGCGCCGAAAATGGACGGGGCTCAAGCCGGCCGCCGATACCCCGGGGCGCCGAAAGGCGATCCGGTAGGGGGGCGTGCCGATGGCGTAGAAGCCCGAGGCGTAAGCTCGGGTGGAGCCGTCGGTAACGAGAATCCTGGCGGTAGTAGCAGCGTAGTCGGGTGAGAATCCCGACCGCCGGAAGGGCAAGGGTTCCACGGCTATGTTCGTCAGCCGTGGGTTAGCCGGTCCTAACCCCGCCCGTAACTCGGCGCGGGGGAAAAGGGAAGCCGGTTAATATTCCGGCGCCGCCCGCCCGGCCGCCTCACGGCGGTTGCCGCTTACGCGGCCCCGACGCCTCGGGATAGGCCGAGCCGGTGCCGCCAGCCGGTCCAAGCGCCGAAGCCCCCGGAGTTCCGTAATGGAGAGAAGGGGGTGAAGGCGTGATGGCGTAAGTCGGCCGACTCCTGGGGCCCGTGAAAAGGGGGGCGGGAGGACCGTACCGAGAACCGACACAGGTGCCCTGGGTTAGCAGCCTAAGGCGTGGCGGAACACTCCGGCCGAGGGAAATCGGCAAATTGGCCCCGTATCTTCGGTAGAAGGGGTGCCTGCGGTCTTCGCTTATGCGGGGACCGCAGGTCGCAGTGACTTGGGGGGGCGACTGTTTACTAAAAACACAGGGGGCTGCAACCCCGTAAGGGTTAGTACAGCCCCTGAGTCCTGCCCAGTGCGGGTACCTGAAAGCCGGGTTCAACCGGCCGAAGGGCCCGTAAACGGCGGGGGTAACTATGACCCTCTTAAGGTAGCGTAATACCTTGCCGCTTAATTGGCGGCTTGCATGAACGGATTAACGACCCCCCCACTGTCCCCGGCCGGAAGCCGGCGAACCCGACATCCCAGTGAAGAGTCTGGGGACCCCCGATGGGAAGCGAAGACCCTGTGGAGCTTTACTGCAGCCTGCCGTTGCCTCACAGCTGGAGGTGCGCAGCGTAGGCGGGAGGCGCCGAAGCCCGGTCTCCGGGCCGGGTGGAGCCGTCCATGAGACACCGCCCACCTCCAGCTGTGGGGCTAACCGCTTCGTGCGGGACATCGGTAGGTGGGCAGTTTGGGTGGGGCGCCACTCCCCCGAAAAGGTATCGGGGGAGCCCAAAGGTCGGCTCAGGCGGGTCAGAACTCCGCCGTAGAGTGCAAGGGCAAAAGCCGGCCTGACGTGACCCCGCACAATAAGGGGTCACGAGCCGAAAGGCGGGCCTAGCGAACCACCCTGGCCTCTTGGTGAGGCCGGGTGACGACAGAAAAGCTACCCCAGGGGTAACAGAGTTGTCCCCGGCGAGAGTTCATATCGACCCGGGGGTTTGCTACATCGATGTCGGCTCTCCCCATCCTGGCCGTGCAGCAGCGGCCAAGGGTGAGGTTGTTCGCCTATTAAAGGGGATCGTGAGCTGGGTTTAGACCGTCGTGAGACAGGTCGGTTGCTATCTATCGGGGGTGTCTGGGCGGCTGAGGGGAAGGAGGCCCTAGTACGAGAGGAACGGGCCTCCGGCGCCACTGGTCGACCGGTTGTCCGGCAGGGCACTGCCGGGCAGCTACGCGCCATGCGGCTAAAGGCTGAAAGCATCTAAGCCTGAAGCCGTCCCCGAAAAGAGCCGCCCTTGAGGGCGCGGGTAGAAGACCCGTTTGATAGGACCGGGGTGTAAGCGGCGAGCCCGTAAGGGCGAGCCGTTCAGCCCGCGGTCACTAAAGCCCGAAGGGATGGCCGGTCCCAGGCATAAGCTGGGGACGACCTCTACACGGTTGAGCAAAAACTCAAACTCTATATACTCTTAACTTCTTAAACATTCTTGTGTATCGAATAACCGTTAGAGGTATAGTTCAAGGCGTAGGATTTCGACCTTTCGTTTACAGGTTGGCAAAGTCGATGAATTTGAAGGGTTACGTCAAGAACACGGGAACTGGTTGTGTCGAGATTGTAATAGACAGGAACGTTGACGAGTTTATAAGGCGTTTAAAGGAGGAAAAACCACCAATTGCCGAGATTCACGAAGTTGAAGTTGAGGAAATTCCCGATCTAAACTTTAACGACTTTGTAATCGAAAAGAGCGGAGGTAAGAAGGGAGGATTATCTCTACCACCTCCCGATGTGGCGTTATGCAAATTCTGCCTCAAGGAGCTTTTCGATCCAAAAAACAGAAGATACCTTTATCCTTTTATCTCATGCACGGACTGCGGACCACGTTTTTCTGTGGCGATAAAGCTTCCTTACGATAGGGAAAACACAACCTTCAACGAGTTTCCGTTATGCGATGAATGTCAAAAGGAGTATTGGAACGTCCTTGATAGGAGATACTACGCCCAATCCATAGCCTGCCCAAAATGTGGGCCTCAATACGAGCTAATTTACGGTGGCAGGATAATCAAAGGTCTCGATGCGATAATTAGAGCTGCCGAATTGATAGACGAGGGTAGGATGGTAGCTATCAAGGGAATCGGTGGATATCATATAGCATGCATAACAGACGATGATGTAGTTTTCAAGCTGAGAGACAAACTTGGAAGACCTCAGCAACCCTTTGCGATCATGGCAAGAAACTTGGAAGTTGTTAGGAAGGTTGCTTACGTCAGCGAGGATGAAGAGAGGGAGATGACCAGCTACATTCGACCTATAACCGTTCTTAAGAAGAGGAATCCCAACGAATTCTTTGCAGTTGCTCCTTATCTCAACACAATCGGAGTCATGCTCCCCTACTCTCCTCTCCACTACATCCTCTTTAACTACCTCAAATCGGATTTTATTGTGATGACTTCCGCAAACAAGCCCGGTGAACCGATGTACATAGATGACGGCGTTTTTAGCTTAGAGCTGGATGCTTATCTCAGGCACAATCTGAAGATACACAACAGAGTAGATGACTCCGTTATAAAGTTCGTTGGAAGGAGAAGGCTGATAATTCGTAGATCGAGAGGATTTGTTCCCAAAGTTATAGAGCTTAAAGGATGTTTGGATGGACTGGCTGTTGGTGCGGAACTTTACAATTCGATAACTTTGGTTAAAGATGGAAAAGCCATAGTTTCGCAGTACATAGGTAACACGGCAAACTTCAAGACGTTCAACGAATTCTTCAAGAGGGCTGTTGATTTCTTCACGAATTTCATTGATTTAAAGCCGAAGTACATCGCATGCGATTTGCATCCTCTTTACAACACGACTAACTTCGCTGAAAGGCTTTCGCGAAAGCTCAACATCCCGCTTTACAAAGTCCAGCATCACTTTGCCCATGCTCTCTCCGTGATGGCTGAGAGGGGAATAGACAAGGCTATAGCCATAACTGTGGATGGAGTCGGTTACGGTTTCGATGGCACGATCTGGGGAGGAGAAGTCTTGCTGATAGACTTTGAGAGGGGCACTTTCAAGAGAGTGGGAAGACTTGAGAGGTTTAGGTTAATAGGTGGTGATTTGGCAACGAAATACCCCTTAAGGGTTCTGTTTTCTCTACTTTACAACGCAAAGAGGCTGGATCTTCTCGATGGCTATGAGAAGTATTTGAGAAAGGGGGAAAGCTTTGAGATATTTGAGAGTTTCCACGAAACTGGCATAGCTACAACATCGATGGGTAGAGTTTTGGATGCCGTCTCAGCCATGCTAAAGATCTGCTTCGAAAGAACTTACGAGGGAGAGCCTGCGATGAAGCTGGAAAGTGTTGTTGAACCCTTTGAATGTGAAGTTAAACCGAGAATAGATGTAGTTAGAGAAGACAGCGTTTACTCAAAGCCCTACGTTGATGAAGAGTTTAATGTGAAGTCGGGTGATGTGAGAGTCATAAGGATTTCGGATTTCATTGCGAATTGCATGGAAGAATATTTGGAGGGCGAGAGCAAAAGTAAGATAGCCTACAAGGTCATGAAGTATCTGGCTGAAGGATTTGCTGAAATCGTTAAAGATTACAATTATCCCGTAGTTGCGAGTGGTGGCGTGTGCTTTAACTCCTACTTCATTCCTCTGATTGAAGAGCACGTAGATGTTTACGTAAACGAAAAGGTTGCATGCGGTGACAACGGCATAAGCTTTGGTCAGGCTTATATAGGGAAGTTCTTGAACAATCTTTAAAGCCGATGATGAGCCGTCGGACTCCTGAATTGTGATGAAGCATACCTGGTCTGAGGAAACAATTAATAGTCACATATCTAATCAACACCATGCTGATCCGCAGGGAGGATGGTGCCGGCGGTAAGTACATGGCCGAGTTCCTGAAGAAACACATAATTTCGAGATTCGGTGATAATAGGCTTGGAGAAATTTCTCTTGCCGATATGGACGATTCTTCAGATTTCGACGGCTACGTATTCACAACGGATTCCTACGTAGTTTCTCCACCCATATTTAGGGGTGGGAGTATAGGGAGTTTAGCCGTGTGTGGCACTGCAAACGATTTAGCGGTAATGGGTGCGAAGCCCTACGCAATGTCCCTGGCTCTGATAATTCAGGAGGGATTTAAGGTTAGTGATTTCGAGAAGATAATGAATGATGTCGAGAGGTGGGTTAAGGAGTTGGACGTAAAGTTAATAACGGGTGATACAAAAGTAGTCTCGGCAAACGTCGAAATAATAGCCAACACGTCTGGAATTGGAATAAGAAATTCGGCTTTAGATCACAACATATCAGTTGTTAAGGAGTACAGGGATTACCCCTATAACTGGGTCAGGGATTGCGGTTTAAGAGAGGGAGATGCCATAATAGTTAGCGGATGTGTAGCAGATCATGCCGTCGCAATAATGCTCTCGAGGGAGTTTGATTTTGATATAGACGTTCAGTCCGATGTCTACCCAGTCTGGCTGTTCGTTAAAGAAGCCTTGGAGGTTGGTGGCATCACAGCTATGAAAGATCCGACAAGAGGTGGCTTAGCCAACGCCTTAAACGAGCTTGCTGAAAAGAGTGGGGTTGGAATTTACATCGAAGAGGAAAGGATTCCCATAAGGGAGGAAGTTAAAGGATTTTGCGAAGTTTTGGGCTTAGATCCCCTGAGTATGGCAAATGAGGGAAAGGTTGTTATGGGTGTCGTTGAGGATATGGCTGAGGACGTATTGAAAGCTCTGCACAAAGCTGGTCAGAAGTATGCGGAAATAATAGGTTACGCTACTTCCGAATTCGAAGAAGTTGTGGTAGAGACAGAAATAGGGACTAAAAAGGTTTTACCACCTCCGACAGCCGACCCCATTCCGAGGGTGTGTTAGTTAAGTGAGGGAGCTTAGTAAATTATTTCACCTAAAGCATCTTTTTCTATCGCTACTCGTATCTCCCTCGCAATTCTCCTACCCATATACATGTTCTCTCCCCAAAGCACGTAGGAATACGGAGAAATCGGTACCCCCACATTCGTTCCAGCTACAATTCTAGCGGAAACTTCAAAGACGTACATCTCAGCGTTGTCATCGAAAACAGTTTCCAAGCAGAACGGGCCAACCATTCCTGGGTAGGCGATCTCCTTTGAAACTTCCACTACAGCTTTGGCCGATTCCAAAGCCTCTGCAAGTAAACTCTCTCTCAATACAATTGGAAAGTTCCCAATTACCGTATAGCTCGTGAAAACACCCGATTTAATCTGAATTTCCGCTGGAATCCTACCAATTCCGTCAATTGCTTCATACCTTCTGTCTATCGATATTAACTCTACCCTTTCGTTCATCGGTGAGTAAAAGAATGAGAAGTATACATTTGCTCCGACTATATACTCCTGAATCTCTATATCATCCAAACTTTCAACCAAACCCTCAGCTTTCAGCTTTTCGAACTTCTTGTAGAAATCATCCCTGTTCGCGACCAAAAAGTAACCCCTTCCCCCCATAGCACCGTGATACTTGACTATAGCGATTCCGTCTATCTCTTCAGGCTTCAAACTCCTCGGCATCCTTAAACCCGCCATTTCAAGCCACTTTCTCTGCTTGAACCTGTCAGTTTCCCAAATCATAAGCTCCCTGTTCCCAAAAAACGGAACTCTTATCTTGTTTAACTGACCCAAGTAAGCGTTGAAAGAGCCGTGAGGGATGAGAATGACGTTATCTTTTATAAGTCTATCTTGAAAACTGTCATTTAAAAGCTCTTTAAAATCATCAACTTCAATTATCTCGTCAGCAACACCGAAACTCTCGTATATTATCCTCTCCTTTGGTCTGCAGATGCAAACCGTTTCAAAACCTTCGTCTTTAGCTCCCTTAAGTATGTTTAAGGCGGAATGACTTCCGAGAGTTCCAATCTTTATCTCGTCGAGATCGTAATCTCTCAACACTTTGAGAATCTTCTCCCTCATGATGCTCTGTGGGTTGACCTTTTATATTGACTTAACGGTGTTATTCGTATGAAGGTTGATAGAGTTGATAGATCAGACATCGTCGTAATAAAAAGTGGCGAGTTCTATGAGGTCTACGAGAAAGGAGAGCTCGTTGCAAAGTTTTCAACGAAGTTCGACATTCTGAAGGTTTTATCTTCAATGGGCTACGATAATTTGAACGTTGAAGGCGTTAAGAATTATGAAAGCCCTTTAGCAATCTTCAATAAGCTCATGAGAGAAAACGATGGGACATACGGTGCTTTGGCAATCTTCACAGGTATTGTAAAAGAGTTCACGGATGGAAAGAAAGTCAAGTACGTTAAAGTTAATGTCGATGTTGAGGAACTTGAAAAGAAAATTAAAAGTCTGTCGAGTGATGCAAAAGTCGTGTTGTACCATAGAAACGGTTCGCTAAAACCAAAGGAACCGATACTGCACTTAGGAATCATGACTAAAACAAGGTTTGAGCTTTTTAATCTCTTGAGTAGAGCAGTCGATCTTATTAAAGAAGAGCATAGCAAGGGGTTCGTAGAAGTTTATGAGAGCTAAGCTCTACATTTTGCTTTTTATTGCTGTATTGGCTGTATCTTCAGCTTCAATCCTCGTAGTGTTGACCTCAGCACCAGGAGTAGTTTCTGCATTCTGGAGATTGACTTTTTCGCTACCAATAGTCCTGCTACTTTACAGACCAAGGCTGAGAGTAGCTAACATCAAACTACCATTGATCGCTGGTTTCGCTCTCTCAGCGCATTTTGCCCTGTGGATGGAATCTTTATTTCACGCTTCCGTCGCAGTCAGCACTGCGATAGTCTGTATGCACTCTATATTTTCGGGAATATTTTCAAGTCTTTTCGGTGAGAAACCGAAACCTAATCATGTAATCGGCGTTATCATTGCGATATTAGGTGTTTACCTGTTAAGCGGGGCGGATTTTAGAGCTGACTTCATCGGTATAGCGTTTGCATTCTTGGGGGCGGTATTCGGAGGGTTGTACTTCGCAATTGGAAGGCTTGCAAGGTTTGAAGATTTTTCATCTTATATATTTTTAACGTACCTCTTTGCAACTGTGTTTGCCCTCTTCATCTGTCTTTTGACTGGAGTCGATCTCGTCGGTTACCCACTAAGGACTTGGCTTTTCTTCATACTACTTGCTGTTATTCCGATGATGCTCGGACATACCCTGCTAAACTACGTGCTCAGGTACATGCATGTTGTTCCAGTGACTGCAAGTGTGATAGGTGAAGTAGTAGGATCCGCTATACTGGCTTATCTAATACTTGGTCAAGCTTTGAGCGTAGTTGCTTACTTGTATATAGTTATAATTCTCTTAGGGATTGCGATCACACTTTTCAGAACGTAATTTTTAAAATTTCGTCAATTCTTCAATGATGGAAGCAATCAACGACGAGCTAATTCCTTGGAGACTCGTAAAGCGTTGGGAGTGTGTAAGGTGCGGGTGGTGTTGCAAGAATTTAGATGTTCCCGTGACAGTGTACGATGAAGAGAGGCTTAAGAAGTACGGAGACGTTTTCTGGTACGGTAAGATAGGAGTTTACCTTAAAAAGGTAAATGGAGCTTGCATATTCTACGACGGAATCTGCAAAATCTATCCTGAGAGACCGAGAGCTTGCATCTTCTATCCATTTTACTTCCTTAAAAAGGGTGAAGAGATTGCAAAATTCGGTAAGTATTACGTTTACGTCGATAGGAATTGCAGAGGAATTGGCAGAGGTAGAAGGATTGAAGATGTTTTGAAGGAGCTTGTAAGGATTAAAGAGCAAAAAATCACACCCATCCCTTTTTCTTAAAGTAGATTAGCATCATTAGTGCTACTACGCTCATCACGGTTAGAACAGCGTAATATCCGTACTTCCATTCAAGTTCGGGCATATATCTGAAATTCATTCCGTAAACACCTGTGATGAATGTTATTGGAATAAATATCGTTGATATAATTGTCAGAAGCTTCATAATCTCATTCAATCTGTTGCTGAGATTAGACAGATAAAGTTCCCTTAAACTCATGGCAAGGTCTCTAAGATACTCAGAGGTTTCTATGATTCTGATCGCGTGATCGTGTACATCTCTAAAGTAAATTCGATTATCCGCATCAACAAGCTTATGATCGTATCTGGCTAAGAAAGAAAGTACATCTCTTACGGGATATATTGCCATTTTAAATCTGTTTAACTCCCTTTTAAGTTCATGCAACTTTCCCGATGTTTCCATTGTAAATCTCGAAAATATCTCGTCCTCAAGTCCATCTATTGATTCTGAAAATTCGAGCAGGATCTTAAAGTAGCTGTCCACAACTGCATCGAGAATAGTGTACATGAGATAATCTGCACCCCCTCTTCCGCCAGCAATCACCCTCTTCAATACTGCATCTATAAAGTCGTAGTCTCTTTCTCTAAACGTTATCAGCACATCTTCCTTCAAAATAAGGCTTAGCTGATCAACTTCGAGCCCGTTATCGAACGTAAAAACCTTGATAACGACAAATACGTAGTCTTCATAATCTTCAAGTTTAACTCTCTGAGACGTGTTCAGTACATCTTCTATTACAAGTGGGTGAATCGAGTAAGCTTCTCCAATCTTCTTCACGACTTCTACCCCGTGTAAGCCAATTATGTCGAGCCAAATGATGCCTTTTGAATGAACAGGTAACTCCTCTGGCTTTACTTCCAAAACTTCAACGTTCTCTGCATTGTAAGTTATGGCTCTCACGACTGTCTCATCAACTTTCTTCTTACCAATGAAGATTGGGGTGGCTGGAGGGACAGCAATCTTCTTACCAATTTCGTTTGGTATTACCATGATATATTTTTATGTGGTTAAAGAAAAGTTTTTCCCTTCCATTAGCGTAAACTTCGAAAATTGAACGAACAGGGCCCAAATCGGAACATGTCGCCTTAGATCTTACAGTTTCAGCATAGACCTTCACGGATACTATTTGCGGATCCATCTTTGTGGAATTTGATGTTCTGCAAATGAATGAGATGCTCGTAGCTTACTTCTCTCTCTTCAAAGCATCATCAAGCTCCTCAAGAGGTCCGTATTTCGACAGATCCTTGGACTTGAGACCTTCTACCTCTCTGGATGTTTCTTCTTCCTCAAATGTAAGCATAGACTCAATGATGTACCTGATCAATCTTTCAAGACGTTCGACGTCTTCCCTAAGCTTTCTAATTTCCTCCAAAATGTCAGAAAGTGTAACATCTTCTTGCATAAACAAACATTTGAATTTGAAAGTTGAAAAAAGTTTTCATCTTTCAACTCACTTTTTTATAGAATGGTTGCTAAGAATAATAGACTCTCTAGCGCTATTTGTGGTTACAGTTAGGGCTCCAGATGGAGGGGGATGATGCCCAAACCAAGGATAATCTGGGCTGACGAGCCCCGCATCTACATGAAAAAACTGAAGAAGAGGGGCCCGGACCGAGCATAATTCCACAAGTTAAATGCCCGTTAATATACTTTTCGAGATGATATTCTTCACTAAGTGGATGTCGCTAAATATTACAGTTTTGGAAGAATTTTTTTCAGCTAAAATCCGACCTACCCCCACACGAAAAGGCTAAACTCCTCGACGAAGACATACATCCGCCTTGGGACGAGAAACTACGACGAGCCTCCGTAGAAATGATAAACGAGATTATCATAACGGAATATTCGTAAATCGAGGAAGGGCTAAAAGCTTTAGGGGAAGGCTAAACAGTACTTTAAGTTAATAGTCATCTACTGGTAGGAGAAGGATCGGTAAAACACAATTAATCTTGGAAGTTGTGAAAAACAGAGAACACGTTTACTATTTGGCAATCGAGGGAGACAATCTTAAACACTTCAAGCGTTTTGCTTCGAAAGTCGTTCCAGAAGTAGCGCACGCTCAAGAAGATTGGGAGTCGTATTTCCACTTCCTTAAAGATAAAATCGTTATAATCGACGAGTTCCCCAATCTCATAAAAGAAGACCCGAAAATAGTTTCCACTTTTCAGCGCATAGTAGACATAGAGCTTAAGAACACGAAGACCAAGCTCGTTCTTCTCGGTTCTTCGATTTCTATGATGAGTGACAAAGTTCTGAGCTACAAAAGCCCGCTATTCGGTAGAAGGACGGCGTCCATGAAGCTAAAACCATTAAAGTTCTTCCACTTGAGGGATTTCTTTCCAAACCTAAGTTGGGAAGAAATCGTCGAGATTTACGGTTTTACCGACGGAATACCCTATTACCTCGAAAAGGTTAAACTACCGTTCTGGAAGTGGCTCGAAGAGGAGTTTAAAAAACCTGACACCTTCCTAAAAGACGAGCTCGACTTCCTCATGAAGTACGAGTTCAGCGATGTAACCATGTATAAGAAAATCCTCGAAGCAATAGCCTTCGGAAAAAATACACTCAAAGAAATTCGCGATTATATTAAAGTGAAACACTCCGACCTAACTCCCTACCTGAGCAATCTAATCGAAACGGAATTCGTCGTTAGGAAAGTGCCCGTAACTGAAGGAGTAAGGTCGAAAAAGGGTAGGTATTATATCTCCGATAACTTCGTAGCCTTCTGGTTCCGTTACGTAAATCCAAACCTTTCCGCTATCGAGGAAGGTATTTTTGACATTGACGAAATAAGAAAAGATTACTCCAATTACCTCGGCTCTGTGTTTGAGAAAGTCGCAAAGCAGTTTTTAATTGAGCTAAACAAACGTAAGATGCTACCCTTCCGATTTTCAAAAATAGGTCCGTGGTGGCATAAGCAAGAAGAAATTGATCTCGTAGCACTAAACGAGAGGGAGAAGAAAGCTTTGTTCGTCGAAGTTAAGTGGAGCGCGTTGAGAGAAAAAGATGTCGATAAACTTCTGAGAAGTTTAGAACGGAAGGCCGAGAAAGTTGGATTAGACGATTTCATGAAGTTCTACGGCATCGTTGCTAGGAGAGTGGAGGGTAAGGACGATTTGATATGGGATTTGAGGGACTTCTCTAAACTTGGTCTATCCACCTAAAACGTGTGTCGCTGGTGAATTGACATCCTCTCCGCACTAAAAGTAGTTCCGAAAATTGGCAATTAGGTTAACTTAAATAGGGTTGGGAATTTTTATTTTATTTTGAAATTTTCTCTGAATTTTTATCTGGTTGCCAAACGTTCTACTTTCGGAACTACTGTGAAAAGCGGGGCTTTCTTAGCGACGTTTTGTAATGCGTGTATTTCACAAAATTCCTAACGAGAAACGTTTTACCCACTTTTCTCCTGCCGTATAGTCGCCCTTATCTTTCTTTATAACATCGTGCACTTCAATTCTCGGAATCACTATGTCTACAATTACAGTTCCGACTTAGATACTTAAATATTGTCTATTTAATAATTATAGTTAATAATTATAGTTTAACTTGACAACTTCACCGAAAGTTTGATGGATGTATGTTTTACCTGCTGAAATTATTCCTTTAACAAGGAGCTTTATCAGCGTAAAATCTATCTGCTTTCGAAGTCTTCTACAATCTCTTTAGATTTTATCAATCCTTAAATACTATAAATACTATTCTAGCTACCTCAATTAAATCATAAAAAGGACAGTATCTTTACTTTTGGTGATGTGATAAGGTGATAAATCGGTAACTATTATATAGCTGTTACTGTATTAAATAACCCTCATAAATGAGAATATCTATAGTCGGTTCAGGATATGTAGGGATTGTGACGGGTATTGGTTTTGCGGAACTCGGACATGATGTTATATTCGTGGATGTTGATGAAAATAAAGTCAATTTAATCAACTCCGGAAAACCACCGATATATGAAAAGGGCTTGAAGGAACTCATGCAGAAGAACAAGGGGCGATATCACGCTACAACTGATTATGATGAAGCTGTAAATAAATCGGAGATAACCTTTATCTGCGTAGGAACTCCGTCAAAGGAAGATGGATCGATCGATTTAAGGTATGTGGAATCCGCATCGAAAGGGGTTGGAGAAGCGCTTGCGAATAAAGACGATTTTCACGTAGTGGTTGTTAAGAGCACGGTTATTCCCGGGACTACTGAGGGAGTTGTTAAACCCCTAATCGAGAAAGAATCTGGTAAAAAGGCGTTCAAAGATTTTGGTTTAGCAATGAATCCAGAATTTTTGAGGGAGGGAAATGCGGTTGAAGACTTCTTTAACCCCGATAGGATAGTGATCGGTGTAAAGGATGAGAAGACTAAATCGGTTTTAGATGAGTTGTACAAGCAATTTAGATGTCCCAAACTTTTCACAGATATAAAGACAGCTGAGATGATAAAGTATGCTTCAAACGCCTTCCTTGCAACTAAAATCTCATTTGCCAACGAAATCGGGAATATATGTAAGAAGTTGGGAATCGACGTTTACAAAGTATTTGAAGGTGTTGGATTGGATCACAGAATAAATCCAGCATTCTTCAGGGCTGGAATTGGCTTCGGTGGAAGTTGTTTTCCAAAGGACGTTAAAGCTTTGATTAGAAAAGCTGAAGAATTGGGTGAAGATCCGAAGATACTGAAAGCGGTAATTGAAGTTAACGAAAAGCAACCGCTAAAAATGATAGAATTGTTGAAAAAGCATATTCCTAATTTAGCTAATAGAAAAATTGGTGTGCTTGGCTTAGCATTTAAGCCAGATACTGACGATGTAAGGGAAAGTAGGGCAATACCGATAGTTGAAGCTTTGCTAAGAGAAGAAGCTAAGATTATCGCATACGATCCCAAAGCGATGAATAATTTCGCAAAGATATTTCCGCAAATTGAGTATGCTAAATCCAGTCAGGAAGTAATTGACAAATCTGACGCAGTTTTAATAGTTACCGAATGGAGAGAGTTTGAGGAATTGGATTACAGCGGTAAGATAGTGATAGACGGTAGGAGAATTGAGAAGGCTATGAGAGAGGCTAAAATTTATGAAGGGGTGTGCTGGTAACAATCAGGGGAATTTTTATATTCTGGGAAGTGGGAGATATTCTGGTGATTAAATTGAGTCTGGAAGTGTCGGCAAGAATCGGAAAGAAGTATGCTCTTTATCTTCCAAAAAGCGTGGTGGATTTGCTCAAAGTTAGGGAAGGAGACAAGGTAAAGATTTCAGTTGAAGGAAAGAAAATGATTGTTGAAATCATAAGGGATCCGATCGACCTCGCTTTACATGGGAAAAAGTTTGCCAAGATATCTGCTGAGGAAGTTGAAAGGATAAGTTTAGAGGAGCAGAGCAAGTATGAAGGTTCTTCTTGACACTTCTTTGCTTTTACCAACCCTTGGAATTGAAGTCGAGAGAGCTGATAAAATCTTGAAAAGGTTGAGAGATCACGAATTGTATTATTCAGACTTCAGCATCTTAGAGTGCCTTTGGGTTGTTAATTCGCTTAAAAAGAAGGGTAAGTTCGATTACGATTCTTTCGAATCCGGAATTAAAAGTATACTTGAATGCTATGCTAAAGCTGATATCAACGCTGAGATCGTTTTGAAAGCTTTCGAAATACACGAGATGGGACATAAAGACATTATAGATTGCCTGCTATACTCGACAGCTCTTCACAACAACATGAAATTCGCAAGCCTCGATAACGAGTTAAAAAAGTTTGTAAGAAATAATAATTTAGAATATATATTCTTCAAGTGAGGTGAGAAAAATGAAAGTCAGAAAAGCGGTTATTCCCGCAGCAGGCTATGGAACGAGAATGTTACCCATTACTAAAGCTCAGCCTAAGGAAATGGTTCCAGTTGTTCATAAACCAGTTATTCAGTATGTTGTTGAGGAAGCATATTACTCGGGTATAAGGGAGATTTTAATTATAACTGGTAAGCACAAGAGAGCGATAGAAGATCACTTCGATAGAAGCGATCTACCTAAGAAAGACAAATACACGGAAGAGCTGGACAAAATCTTGGATGAAGTGGACATATTCTTCGTAAGGCAGAGAGAGCAAAAAGGATTGGGTGATGCAGTCAGGTATGCTGAAGCTTTCGTTGATGACGAGCCTTTCGCTTTGTTATTGGGAGATAACATTACGATTCCACCGTGTACAAAAATGTTGATAGATATCTTTGAAAAGTATGGATCGCCAGTGATCGCTGTTGAGAGAGTTCCAAGGAAGAGGATCCCGCTCCATGGAATTATAAAGGGTTTCGAGGTTGGAGAGGGAATTTACAAGATAGAAGATATGGTTGAGAAACCTAGAATTGAAGAAGCCCCATCAGATCTTGCCGTTCTCGGAAGATACATCCTGACTCCTGAAATTTTCGACTACCTGAAGAATCTAAAGCCCGGATATGGTGGAGAGATTCAGCTCACAGACGCTTTGAGAGATATGGCTAGAGAAAAGGACGTCTACGGTGTACTTTACAAGGGAAAGAGGTACGATATCGGGAATAAGCTCGCATGGCTTAAGGCGAATGTTGAGTTAGCTTTTAATGATGAAGAGCTTGGAGCAGAGCTCAAAAATTTTGTGAAGAAGCTTGTAGCTCAAGAATAGAAACATTTTTAAGAGTATTTAGGGAGATTTACTCGGAATTATGAAACTTGTCGTAATGATTCCAGCTTATAACGAAGAAGAATCAATTGGCAAAGTCATTAGAGAGATACCGAGAGAAATTGATGGCATAGAAGACATCGAAGTCGTTGTAATAAACGACGGATCTACCGATAACACTGAAAAGGTCGCAATAGAGAGTGGAGCTCATCACGTCATTACTCACAAGAGAAACCTTGGACTAGCAAGAGCGTTTAAAACCGGTCTCGATTACGCTCTTAAGCTTGGAGCAGACGTAATAGTAAACATTGATGCGGACGGGCAGTACAATGCTAAAGAAATTCCGAAACTCATAAGCCCAATACTGGAAGGCGAAGCTGACATAGTAATAGGAGACAGACAAATTGACAAGCTTGACCACATGCCAAAAGCAAAGAAGATAGGAAATAAGATCGCAACTTGGGTAACCGCAAAACTTGCGGGTATTGACGTTCGCGATGCTCAGAGTGGTTTTAGAGCTTTTTCGCGGAAAGCTGCAATGATGATGAATGTACTGGGAGACTACACTTACGTTCAAGAAACAATAATTCAAGCGGCGAACAAGGGTTTAAAGATTGAATGGATACCGATAAAGTTCCGCAAAAGGGAAGGGAAGTCAAGGCTAATCCCAAACATCTGGAGTTACGCAAAAAGAGCTGGAATGACTATACTGAGGACTTACAGAGATTACCACCCGCTGTCAGTCTTTTTAGGAATTGGAGGAATTTTGTTACTCGTGGGCCTAATCTTCGCTTTGAGAGTACTTATTCACTATATCCAAACCGGAATGGTAACTCCGTACCTACCAAGTGCCGTGCTTGCAGTGATGTTAATTGTTGTTGGATCGATCACAATAGTTTTTGGATTAGTTGCAGACATGCTTAAGATGCAAAGACTCATGCTTGAGGAAGTCTTGTACAGATTAAAGGAGATGGAAGAAGCTGAAACTCGAAGCAAAAGCAGGCAAAAGTAAATTTCGGAAAGTGGTAGGACATGAAAACTTCGTTAAAGCTGATCCTAACGATTGCATTCTTCATAGCGATCTTTACGAGAATAGATTTTGGAGAACTCGTAGATGTGGTCTGCAAAATAAACCTAGCTTACCTATTTATGGCAGTTTTGTGTGTCCCTATGCTTTATGCAACAAGGACCTTTAAATGGAAGCTCCTACTAAACTCGGTAGGCATTGAAAGACCCTTTGGTAGACTTTACAAGGTTTTGCTCATTGGCGTTTTCTACGGGTTGATGACTCCCGGAAAAGTTGGAGAACTTGCAAGAATCTATCATATAAATGACGACTTCGGCAGGAGTTTATCAACTGTGGTGGTGGAGAAGCTGACAGATATGGCAACTCTTGTTTTCCTCAGCCTGCTGGTTATTATCTTGTTTCTGGATAGTTCAATTTTGCTGATGGTGGCCGGAGGAGTAACGGCTACCTTTACTCTTGTGACAGTCTTAGCCATGAATCGCAAAGCAATTGCATTCTTTTCAAATTTCTTGGGAACTAGCATCGGGGGATACATCGATGCCTTGGAAAACTTGAAAGGTAAACCTCTTTTGAAAGCTCTAATCGTTTCATTCATATATTACTTAGTGTCATTCGTTATTGCTTATTTCGTCCTGCTTGCATTAGATGCAAATGTTTACGCCGTAATAACTCTACCATTGATAATTCTTTTCGGAAACATTCCGATTACGATTTCTGGACTCGGTTTAAGGGAGTCTGTTGCTGGTATATGCTTCGTTCTACTAGGCGAGAGTGCTACTAGTGGTGTATCTTTTTCGCTCCTCCTATTCTCAATCATCACACTGATTCCTGGGATAGTTGGATGGGTTTTAACGCTATTTGAGAAGAGATCAGAAAAATTTTAAGTTCACCGAAAATTTTAATGGATGTATGGGAAAAACCTGTAACGGCGGCAATCTTTACAATAAATATGAGAGTAAGAATCCGCTTGTTAAATTGCTAATGAGGAAGTTCTTCACCGATTTTGAGAGTATTGTTGATCCCATAAAGAACGAAGTGGATAAGGCTTTGGACATCGGATGCGGAGAGGGTTACGTGACAAAATACATCCACGATATGGGAATAAATGTAGAGGGGGCTGATGTGTCGGAAGACGTTATAGAGTTAGCGAAGATTAGATATCCAGAGATAAAGTTTACAGTGAAATCGATTTACGAGCTGAGCAAACACAAAGAGATTTACGACATAGTGTTTGCGATCGAGGTTCTGGAGCACTTAGATTTCCCCAGAAAAGCTGTCGAAGAACTTAAGAAGGTTTCAAGAAAGTATATTTTTATCAGCGTTCCAAATGAACCGTTTTTCAGACTAGCAAACGTCTTAAGGCTGAAATATTTAAGAAATCTCGGCAACACACCAGGACATGTCAATCACTGGACAATCTGGAGCTTCAGAAGATTTCTTGAAAGCTGTAAACTCGAAATCATTAAATTCAAGGTGTCAATTCTGTGGTTAATGGCGTTGTGTAAAGTATGTAGGTAGCTCGTTGCAGAGTTGCAGGTGGAGGAAATGAAAGACGTTAATTCGGAGAAAGTTGTCGCTCATGAATCAATTTCTGTCAAGAGTCCTGTAAAATCTGCGAAAGAAAAATTATTGGTCTTGGTAATTATTTCCCTCTGTGGGTTGTATCTTTTCCTTGCAACTTTCCCGAAGCATGGTGATTTTTGGATTATGAGCTACACAGCAAAATGCTTTGCAGAAGGGCATTATGACTTTTATAACTATATTACTATATTTTAGAGATAGAAAAAATCAAGAAGTTACGTAGCTTATCCTCCCTTGTTTTACATAGTTTTACATAATCCAAGGGGCTTGGTTCAAATTTTTATCCTTATTGTCACTCATTAATTTGGACGAATATAAAGGAATAACGTATCCCGCCCTCCTTCCCTTTGGTCTGTTTTTACACTTAATTTTTCTATTTCTTGCAGTTTATCTTACCTACAAAAATGTGAGAAACAAATTTCTCACCCTTCTTTGGTTCGGGACACCATCTTTTGTTAGTCTAGAAGTTATGGGGCAAATTGACATATTTCCTGCTACATCTCTTTTAATCTCTATTATTTTAGCAATAAAGGCACACTCTTTGAATGATAGAAAGCTTTGGATCTTGAGTTTTGTTTTTATGGGGACTCTCGATGTGTTTTAAGCCGTACACAGCCATGTTGGTGCCAATTTACCTCATATTTCTAACATCAAAAACAAGACCACATCTACTGGCTTTCTCCATGGCAATATTGAGCATTCTAGTCTTGACCTTGGTCTTTTTGGCACCTTGGATTCCCTACTGGAGCCATTTTAATGAAATAGTCTTAGGGAAGTATGTTATAGCTTCAGAATCTACATGGTTGCTTAAAATGCAGATAGTTTCTCCAGTAAAGCAACAGTTCACAATTTCTATATGGTTGTTTGGATATCTGGCATTAATATACTATTCTCTTAAGGACTACCATAACTTTAGAGATGATCTTTTCCTTTTCTTTGTTTTCGCTACGATTTCATGGTTTTTTGCAACTTCCTACACTCACCCCCCAGTGGCATATCATTCTTCTGCCCCCGCTAATTCTTCTCATAGATAGAGTTTGGAATCTAAAAATGCTCTTTTTCTGTGTAGTTCACCAAATAGCACCAAATAGTGTTTCTATTTTTCTCTATAAGATATTCCACTTGGAAAATACTCAATTTTTACATTCCAGCGATCCCTATAAAAGGAGATCTTTCAATAATTGTTTGCACCATTCTATCTTTTGTCCTCATCTTTTGGTGCGTAGAAGCATGAAGGGAGGGCTATTTTCGAACCTAAAAGTTTTTAACTAGGCCAGATTCTTCTTATGCGAAACTACGTAATCTGCTCAGCTTTCTTCACAACTTTACTAGCCCTGTTCAGTTGAACTACCACAGATAACAAGTGTCTCAACCTTATCGATCTCCGTCAATTTTTCTGGATATTTGATATTTATTATTATATTCTTTATATTCTTATGGCTTTTCTCTCTATTAAAAGCAGGAATCATTACAACGAGTCTCATTATGTTTACATCTTAACTTTCGATCTACTATGACTAAGGCCAAAAGGATTATCAATGTAATGAATGATGTAATAGCTCCTACTTTGAAAGTGAGAGGGTCATACCGAAACTCAACTATCGATTTGCCAGCATCTACATGTACGGCCGATAACATTTCTAGGTAGGGGATTACCGTTGTTCGCTCACCGTTAACATCCACTTGCCAACCAGGCCACACTCTAATAGGCACTACTAGTAGTCCCGACTTGTTTGTTTCTATGCAATACTTAATATAATTAGTACTATATTGAATGATCTTGATTGTGGCATTGCTAATTATTTCGTCATCGTTATCAATGAGGTAAGCTCCCGGTGGGCAATCTCTGTTCTCGAAAATAAATACATCCCCTGTTAGAGTATAGACATCCCAATGCTTTGCTATTCCATCAGGAATTCCTATGACTCTAAAAGCAATATCACCACCAAGTGGCTTCCCGTTGACAGTGAGATGACCATCTTCATAAGCATCAGTTTTCCTAAGCGTCCAAACTGTAACTGGATCCGTATTGTTCTTTAATGCTCTAAGTTGTATGTGGTACGAACCAGGCGTAAGCTTAATTGGCTGTTTGAGTCTAACATTAATCCACTTATTGTCTTTTATTTCATTAGAGTTTATTAAAATCGATAATATTTTCGTGCTAATATTGTGTTTATCCTTGTAAACTTCAAGAACTACATCAGTATTGACCGTTTCCTTTCCATATGTTGCCATTAGAATTGAGAATCCAAACAATGTAAAGTTCTCTTTAATTTTAAATGTCTGCCCAATAATATTTGGTGGTATTGGTGGTGCGGGTTTATCGTTCTGAGTTTGTGAGATAGGTAGACGCGATGTCAGAATATACCTTATGAATAGTTTATCTATGTATTTAGAATCATTAATCTCAATTTTTTCAAATGTGAATATGGTTGCTGTAGGCGTCCTCCAAGCTTTCCGTACTATGTGTGAAAGTATCTCTTTCTCTTCAGCACGGAAGTACCCATGAGCAAACGGCTCCGGTACGCCGTAGGCTGTCAAGGTTCCTGATATTAAGTAGGCATCAGTTGTAGCTATGACTTGTTGTCCAGGGATTAAGGATTCTTTGACGTACTTTATCGTCGGTGCAATTGGGTAGAAAGTTTCAGCAGGGACTACCGCATTTTGCGATCTTCCGACAGTTGATAAGTCAAAGTAATGTATAACTACTAGAACTGCAATAGCAATTAACAATAGTGCCATGCCTATATTTTCTCTGATAAGATTTTTCGCTAAATCCCTTACAGATACTATTAATAGTTCCATACCTACTGCACTAACTATTGCCAGTCCCAAATCGGCGAACACTATTGCTCTATGGGACGGATTGTTGTTAAATGGTGGTATGGCATATAGGAGACTACTAACAGGTTTAATGTTAAACGCTACTACTAAAGTGATCACAAAAATTAAAAGCCAAAATATCGGCGATACACCCCTAAACAGAATATGCCTATTCTTCTTCAAGAGACATAAAATCACGAAGAAGGATAAAATTATAACCACCTTCCCGACGTATCCCGTCTTCTCAACTCTAGGCACTAAATGGTCACCAATTTTAAAATAGTATTTTATATTCCAAAAAATATCTATATCCCTCAAGCTTAAAGCTGAACCCGCATGCCTCCAAGAAGTATCCACCACATGCATCCATTCTACGAATGGAAAAATGAACACCGAAGCTAAAAGTATACCCAGGATTATCCCTGAAGAAACCTTCAGTAAAATTAATGATAGATTCCTACTTATATTTTTCCTATTAATAAAAATAATCCAAGCAATGTATAACACCAACAAATATAACCCTAATGCAGTTATAAATGGAAAGTATCCGAAAATTAACATGGAAGTTGTTAGTGCTAATGCAACAATCCAGCTAAGTCTTCGAGTTTCGACAACCTTTCTCCCTGTCCATAATACCCAAGGTATCCAAGCACTTGTTGAAACTTGAGGCCACATTAACCATGATGCATTAAAGCCGCACATCATATATGTAATACCTGCAAAGAACGAGGGAAGAATTCCAAGATCTTCCCGGCACAACTTATATACACCAAACCCAGCAACCACTAATTTGGCAATTAAACCAAGAGTAAATCCTATTCCACCACCAAATAATAAAAAGATCACAAAACTCGGTTCGATTGCGTAGAAAACTGGTACACCATAATTTCGAAGTGGATTCCAGAGTGGGATATTACCTTTTAAAATTTCCTCCCTGATAAATATCCACTGAGGTAAAAGCCAATCTAATATATCTGATCTCTCAGGGTTATAAAGAGGTAACGATAGGCCTGATTCTCTATAGCCTGGATACCGTAAAAGAAGATCCATAGGAGCTACGATTTCTCCAGAAAGAATATTAGCGCCTAGATAGATATATGCCAGAACGATAAACGCTAGTAAGAAAACAATATCTTCATATTTCATTAGTTTTTCGAATATCTCTACCTTTACCTTAGATGTCATCTATACCACCTACACCCTAATCGAAAAATCTTCCTTCTCCCTCGTCAAATTAGGATTGTAGTATGGATCGTTGTCCAGTATGTGTCCCCACTTTTCTCTCATATACCTTACCTCCCTCAGAAATCTCGCCTGCTTTTCTGGCGTATCTTCGTATCCCCTCGAAAGCGATTCGTAGTGATACAGCACAGCGTATGGAGTGTAAACGATTAAATAACCTTTTTCCCTTAGCTTTAAACAGTAATCAACGTCATTGAACGCTATTGGCAAATTGACTTCATCAAAACCGCCCACTTCTTCGAATAAGGATTTTTTGGTGAGCATGCACGCTGCGGTAACAGCTGAAAGGTTTTGAACAACATTTATTCTACCCACATAACCATGAGAATTAGCTGGATAATGTCTATGGGAGTGTCCAGCAACTCTATGAACACCCAAACCCAGAATAACGCCAGCATGCTGAATTGTATTGTTAGGATACAACAACTTGGCACCGACAGCGCCAACTTCTTTCCTTTGAGCATGCTCAAGCATAGCGGAAAGCCATTCCGAGGTTATGACTTCGGTATCGTTGTTCAGAAACAGAATAAACTCAGAATCGACCTTTGAAACTGCATAGTTGTTTATCGCCGAGAAGTTGAACGGCTTATTGTATTCCAAGATTCTTATCTTCGGATGATCTTTAATAGTTTCGTAGTATTCAAACGTCTTCTCTTCTTGGCTGTTGTTGTCAACGATAACGATCTCGTAGTTCTGATAGGTGGTCTTATTCAGAATGGACTCAACACACCTCTTCAATACTTCAACCTTATCTTTGGTGGGAATTATTATCGAAACTTTCGGATTTCCATTTATCTTGTACTTGATCCTGTAGCTACCGAGCCATAAGCCGTCGTAGACACCTTCTATTTCAATTCCTCTTCTCTTCATCGCATCTGCTAAAGCCTTTTTAGCCGCTTTATAGGCATACATTTTAGCTTCTGGTCTGGATGCACATGAAGTTTCAATTGCTCTCCAATGGTATAGTATCTTTGGTATATGGGCAATCTTATCCGTATGCTCCAAAACCCTCAAAAACAGATCGTAATCCTGACTACCGTCGTATCCGAGTCTAAAACCTCCAACCTTATCAACAAGAGATTTTCTTATTACCGTTATGTGAATTAGGTAATTACAAGATAAAAACATATCTGGACTGTAGTCAGGTTTGAAGAACGGATCTCTCCTTCTACCTTTTTCATCGATTTTATCTTCATCGGAGTATATAAAGTCCAAGTCGGGCTTTTCGTTTAGCAGTTTAACGACCTCATACAAAGCAAACGGTGCCAGTTCGTCGTCGTGATCTAAAAACGCCACGAATTCGCCGGTAGCCAATTTCAAAGCTTCGTTCGAATTTCCCGCAATACCTAAGTTCTTGGGCAAGAACTTTACTTTAATTCTCTTGTCTTTCTTAGCGTATTCCTCCAAAATTTTTCTAACGTGAGGCTTAGTCGATCCCCCATCTGCAATACAGAGCTCCCAGTTATCGTAAACTTGGTTTAAGACAGATTCGATCGCTTTCCTTAACCACCTTTCATCTGTATTCCAAGTAGGCATTATTATGCTGATTTTAGGTCTATACTTGAATTTCTTACATTCTTCAGCCATTCTTTTTAGATCTTCCTCCTTTGGTTCATTCTTTAGAATCCATAGCTCGTAATCGTCTCTCACTTTTATGTCGTGATACACTTGAATGTTTATACTGCCATCTATCTTTTTACCATCGTAAAACAACTCAACTTCGCCAAAGCTTGTGTGTCTGTTAAACCAAACTGCTGAAGACGGCTTACCTAAAGATCTAAGTCTCAATGTTACAAGCTTTCCTTCACAGTTTTCTATGGGCTTGAACTTAAACGATGTATAGTCGTTATCGAGAATTTTCCAACCTTTAACGATAACTCTTCTCTCAAGCTTTCCGTCCACTTCAACTAAAAGCTCTAAATCCTTATTTCTTCTTTGATACGTTGCCGTCAAGATTTTAATTTCGTTGAGTCTATCAGCTTTAGCCCTAAATTTTATCACAAGCTCCTTATCAAGCTTCAACGGTTCGTGAGTTCCCGAATGTAACATATTTGTCTCAAGAAGTGGTTTCACAATTTTATGTTTTAAAGCTAATCTCTTACGGATGTATTCGCTAGCTCTGTTTAAGAAGACTAAAAAGCCTTCATTCGCGATTGTTCTCAATCCAATTATTCCTAAATCGTAATAAAATCTCCTTCTTGTTCCTAACGGTAAAAGTTTGTCTATAAATCTTTGATACTTGGCTAAAGCTTTAAATATTAAACTTTGCTGAATTTCATGTAGATGTTTTTCTACAGTTGCTAATCTGTTCTTTAAAGCTTCATTTTCAGCCTCAAGTTTTGCTATTAAATTATTCTTGTCTGCTACCTTTTCCTCTAATCTTTTAATTATCTCTTGCAAGCGCTTAATTTCATTCTTAGTCTCAAATAATTTGTTCTTTAAATTTATATTTTCTTGAATTTTATCCTTTAAATCGATTTTTAATTTCTCTATTTCGTTATTCAAATCTTGTATTAGGGCAGATTTCTTGTCTAAATCTCGTAGTAATCTTTGCAACTCATTTTTAAGGGATTCAACTTCAACCGTTTTCTGATTCAACAAGGCTTCAAGGTTTTTTATATGTTCATCTTTATCTCGAATTGTCTGTGCTATTGCATTAGATATCAGTTCTAATAATCTCTGATACTTGTTTATATTTAAGTATGACTTCCCAAAATCAACTTTTGGAACTTTTTTACCAATTATATATATCTTCCTATATGTTGGCGGTAGAAAATCTCCAAGTTCCAAGAAGTTTTCGTTATAGTATCTATATACTTCCGCAACTCTTTCTGGAGTTATACCGAAGATATAAGCTGAAAATATAAATAACTGCATTAGTAGCCAATTATTTATATTGTTTGTTTGGATCTTAGTAAAATTTAGACCCTTACTCTTTACAAATTCTTCAATATCTCTTTCCCTTGGCAAACCATTCTCAATGTGCTCCTTAAGCCATCGATGATCATTACCAAAGAATCTCTTAAAAAATTCATTAGCTCTAACTTCGGCATCTTCAACCTCCTTTGAATAAAACGGAGCGGCAAGTATAACCAAATCTTTACTAACTTCAATCATATTCTCTAAGACTTTTATTCTATCATTAGGTGGTATGTGTTCGAGTAACTCGGAAGAAACAACAACATCAAAAGATTTTGGTTTAAAAGGTAGAGCTCTCGCATCTCCTACGATGTACTCTTTTGTGTCTGGTTTAGGATCTACATCGAGAACTATAAGATCAAATTTTGATTCATTGAGAAAATCCCTAAGCCGTCCATTTTTACCACCAACATCGAGTATACGAATTTTAGCGTTACTACTTTTGTAGTAATTATTTATTACGTTTACAATTATGTAATTGCGTGTATAAAGATCAAATGGTAAATTCTTTATCTCTTTGCAGGTCATTAAATATCACCATCACTACTGTACTGTTTCATGTAGGTACCTACGATATCTTTGGATTCCCCAATAGCCTTTACAACTCCATTCTCAAGTAACATAGCCCTATCACATATATCCGCTATCATTTCAGGACTATGACTGACAACAACTATTGTAGTTCCATTTTCGTTCAACTCTTTAATCTTTTCAATACACTTCCTCTGAAAGTTGATATCACCCACAGCCAAAACTTCATCTATCAACAGTATCTCCGGTTCTGTGGCTATAGCTGTCGCAAACGCCAATCTAGCATACATACCCGAGGAAAAATTCTTAAGCTTCATATTTTTAAACCTTTCCAGCTCGGCAAATCTGAATATCTCATCACACTTCTTTTTAACCTCTTCCTTTTTCAATCCCATAATAACTCCGTAAACGTAAACGTTCTCCTTAGCCGTTAATTCTGGATTAAAGCCAACACCAAGCTCAAGTATAGGTGTGACTTTACCTCTAACTTCAACCTTTCCGCTATCTGGATACAGAACTCCTGCAATTATCTTCAGTAAAGTTGATTTTCCCGAACCGTTTGGACCCATGATTCCAAAAATCTCTCCTTTTTTGACGTTGAATGTTACGTCTTTCAAAGCCCAAAACTCGACAAAATCCCTTTTACCCCTTATAAATGCGACGATCTCTTCAAACAACGTGTATCTTTTCTCTATGGGAAGCTTAAATTTTTTAGATACTCTTTCGACTTTGATCATCACAACACCTCTCCGAACTTTCTCTGTAGCCTCCTGAAGAATATGTGCCCGCTTGTGAAAACGAGGAGTGATGATATCAGAACATATACGAAATCGTTGATCGAAAATGTGTTGTATATCATAACATCCCTATAAAGTTCGATAAATCTCGTCAGCGGATTAAGCATATAAATGTTCACATACTCCTTTGGAATTACTCTAATTGGATACACTATAGGGCTTGCAAAGAACAGTATGTTGGTTATTACTTCCCAAATCTGATTTAAATCCCGAAAGTAGACTGTAATAGCAGATAAATATAGATTAACGCCATATACAAAAATCAGATACACGATATGTATGACGGGGAGCAGTAGAATGTACATACCTATCTCGCCTCCAAATATCGATATTATTGGTATTAAAATTAAGAGTTCTATGAATGAACTAAAAAAATAGGTTAGAGTAGTAACCAACGGAAGAATCTCCCTACTCAAATTCGTTTTTGTGACAAAATTAGCCTTACTTATTATTGAATACATACCCACTGATGTAGCTACGGAAAAAAATCTAAAAACGAATACACCTACTAGGACATACAAAGCGAAGTTTTCGACGAATCTGAAAACATTTCTGAAAACAAAGTAAAGTACAACTGCTAACAGGAAGGGAGCCAGCAAGCTCCAACCGATTCCAAGCACAGTCCCTCGATATCTCAGCTTAAACTCGTACTTTGTCAATGTTATTATCACATCTCTCTGCCTTAGATAGCCAAACATTTTTCAACACCTTCCAGCCGAAGCCATCGATGTATTCCTCAAATCGTTCAAATCTTTTACCCCTCCGAACTATCTCCCTCTTTTTAAAGACTTCTCCAAGCTCCTTTATTGCATCGATCTTAGATTTAATTACCGTAAATTTACCGTTGAGACAGAAGTATATAACGGATGTCAAGTTTCTGAGCAAGAAAAACGGCAATTCTTTAATTAAAATTCTCCTTGGTGCATTCTTCAAAACACTCCAAACCCAGTTTCTGCTGTTGTAATAAACGGAAAAATCTGACAAGAATCCCGTAGAAGCTGAATGAACATGATATGCTATCGCTGTGGGAACATATCTTATCTTCCATCCTCGCAAAATAGCTCTCAAGCTTAAATCGACATCCTCGTTGTACATGAAGTAATCTTCATCGAAAAAGCCAATATCTTCAAACAGCTTTCTCCTGTATAAAGCCGCTGCAGCGCATGCTCCAGCTACGTAGCAAGATTCATCGTATTGCCCTAAATCCCTTTCAAAAAACCCCCTTTCCATTACAGCCAACCCTCTATATATAGCATGCCCAGTGGAGTTTATCAAACCGTTCAAGAAATAGATCCTGGAGGCAAAAATTCCCGCCCTCAAATCGCTTCTAGCAGATTTTACCATCTCTTCAAGCCATCTGCTATCCAAAAATACATCGTTGTTGACGAGAGCAATCAAGCCACTTTCGATCAATTCCAGCGCCTGATTGACTGCTTTGGCAAATCCGACATTCTCATCATTCCTGATAACCTCAACCTTAGAGCTTCTGTCCGCAATATTCCTTATTATTTGAATCGATCCGTCTGTCGAGGCGTTGTCCACAACGAGAATCCTGAACTTTTTACATGTTTGAGATAGTATGGACTCTATGCATTTTTCAATATATTTTTCTCCGTTGTAGTTAACGACGACGAACGTCGTTCTCATACTTTCCCCTTACACCCAAAATCCCGTCCTTCAAACCTTCCAGATAATATCTAATCTTCTCCTTCTCCTTGAGCTTCAGAAAATAATACAGTATCCTGAGAGGTTCCGTGATCAGTGCATAGAAGAACATTCTAAATCCGGCCTTTCTCGCCACGATGAGCCAGTTCCTCGCTATATAGTAGAGATACTCCCTGCTGAACAATCCGATAGTTTTTGACACCTTGTGATAAGCACATGACCTGCAAACGAGAAACTTGTAACCCCTCTTTTTCGCCCTTATACACCAGTCCGTCTCCTCGTGCATCATGAAGAGCGATTCGTCGAAGAGTCCCACATCCTTCAGAGCCGAAACCCTAATCAGCATCGCACAGCCAACCAAACCGAATGGCGGCTCGAGAGTCCCGACCTCGCACCTCTTATTCTTCAGGTACAGTTTCGGATATCCCAAGAATAGCTGAGTGCCCGCAGACCACACAACGTCATCTCCGTAATACTTCACAACTGGTTGACATGCCGCAATCCTGTCATCCCTTTCCATCTCTTGAATCATCTTCTCCAGAGTATCTCTTTCAAGAACGACATCGTTGTTTACGAGGAAGATGTAGTCTGATCGATCGATAACTTTCCTGATCCCAGCGTTGCAACCGGCAGCATATCCCAAGTTCTCGTTGAGCCTAAGAACCTCAATCTGGGGAAAAGCAATCTTTAGTTTTTCAACTATGCCAACATCCGATCCGTTATCAACGAGCAAAATCCTGCAAGGATAGCTCTGATTGAGTAATGATTCTATGCACTCCGCCGTGTCTTCAAAGTTCTCGTAGTTTACCACTATCGCGTAGACTGTCTTCATTTGTGCGGAGGATAAAACCAGTCCCAAGGTTTGTTGCAGCGGGGATCGTCCTCTCTGCCGTTGATCCTCTTAGGAACTATCGTGGGATCGTTCCAAGGCCTTCTTACCTCGTCAGGATTCTTGTAATCGTAGAGTCTGTTGACGAAGTAAACGAGCATAGCCGGTTCGACTCCCAAAGCTTTAAAACCGTGCCAGTAGTGTCCAGGAATCCTAACTATCTGCGGATTATCCCCAGTAGATATTATTTCGGCCAATTCCTGAGTTTTATCGTCGTAAGCACAGATCTTGATAGCACCTTTTATGCAGACGAAGTAATCTACCTGCCCCCTTTCGTGCTTGTGCCAAGCCCTGACAATTCCTGGATATGTAATCGATAGATTTGCCTGAACTATCTCATCTTCGAATATCTCCCAGTCCTTGCGCATTATCTCTGTGAAAAATCCCCTCTCATCCGCAAACCTCTTCAATGGCTTGATAACTATACCGGGAAGCATTAGTTCACCTCCATCTCGCCCTTCAAAACCTTCAAAGCTTTCTTCAAATCGTAGGGCTTTTCATTCAAATATCTTGCAGCTTTCGAAACGTCGAGGGATGAATCTCTCGGCCTCTTTGCAATCCAGTTCATCTCATCCATCTTCGAAGGAACTATAAGGCTTTCATCCAACCCAAACTCTCTGGCAATCTCCTTAGCAAATTCGAACCTAGAAACTCTCGTGATTCCAGCTAAATGAAAAACTTCCTTAAGCCCTCTTTCAGCAATTTCCAGCAGCATCTTCGCCAGATTTGTATTTAGAGTGGGAGTAATGAACTGATCCGTGATTATCTTAACGCATTCCCCCTTCTCAAGCTTGTTGATCAGCCACAAGGCGAAGTTAGCCTTTCCGCTTGCCGGTCTCGCCCCATAAATAACGCAAGTCCTTGCAATGCAAAAGTCCTGACAATATTTTTCGCCTAAAAGCTTCGTGTAGCCGTAATAGTTGATGGGATTTGTTTCATCCTCTTCTTTGTACATCCCTCTTTCCCCGTCAAAAACGTAGTCCGTTGAGATGTAAACCAAAAAGGCTCCAAGCTTTCTCGCCATTTCAGCAACGATCTTAGTCCCTTCGACGTTTATCTTATATGCTAATTCTTTCTCAGTTTCGCATCTATCTACATCCGTAAGTGCTGCAGAATGGATGATCACATCCGGCCTAACATCATCAATAACTTTTACAATACTGTTCGGATCAGCCAAATCGAACTTAACCGGCTCCCCAAATTCGGGTTTGTGACTGTTGTATCCCGAATAAACATTGTATCCCCTTTCCAAAGCTATTTCAGCTACCTTACTCCCCAACAATCCGCTTCCACCGGTGATGAATACCTTCATAACTATCACTCCGTGATTCTTTTAACGTTTAAGTTGTCAAAATCCTTATCAAACGAATATATCTCCTTCACACCCTTCTTCATCATGATAACGTAAGCTATAGCATCACTTAATCCCACATTCTTCTTTTTTGCAATCTTCAAAGCGTTCAGGCAATCCTTCTTTGTAACGTCGAACACCTTAACATTTCCAGCAACAAGCAGGAATTCCTCAATCTTCAGAGCTTCATTCAGCGGTAGATAGCTCTCAAGCAGATTTGCTATCTCAGCAATTTGAACGACCGTAATGCCAACCTCCTCACCTTCGTTTATCCTCTTAACAATCTCCTTGGCCGACTCCTTTATCTTTACCTCGTGAGGTTTCAACTTTCTTTTCGGTTTTATGAAGGCGTGAACGAATACGCTCGCATCAACGAACCTCAAGCAACTCCCTCCTTACGGATTTCCAATCGGATAGATCCGATTTCAAATCAACTTCAATCTTGTCGAAGAATTTGGTAAGATCTACCAGTTTATACGGCCTTATAGTGATCTTATCCCCCTCAACTCTCAGAACTATCCTTCCGTCCTTTGCATACTTTTCCCTCCACTCCTTCGGCAACACCAATCTACCCTGTCTATCCAGTTCCTTAATTACTTCCATATCAGATGCCATGGCAAAAATTCAGCAATGGGACTATTTAACAATTACCACCTAAGCTTCCAAGGTGTTGGGTGTAGAGTTCTCTCATCAGCTAAAGGCCTCCACCACCATTCATTTTCAATATACCACTTCACAGTTTTCCTTATCCCTTCTTTGAAGCTGTGCTTTGGTTTCCAACCCAACTCTTCTCTAATCTTCGAGGAATCCAGACTATATCTCAAATCGTGTCCCGGTCTATCCTCAACGAACTCTATTAGGCTTTCATCCTTACCCATCAGATCTAGAATAGTTCTCACGACTTCAAGATTCGTTTTCTCCTCACCGCTCGAAATGTTGTATACTTCTCCCTTCTCTCCCTCTCGCATTACCAAATCTACCGCTTCGCAGTGATCTAAGACGTAGATCCAATCTCTGACGTTCTTTCCAGTTCCGTAAATTGGTACCTTCAGATTCATCGATGCTCTGATGATTGTCTTAGGGATCAGTTTTTCAGGGAACTGATATGGACCGTAGTTGTTCGTGCATCTTGTGATCATGGCATGTAAGCCGTAAGTTCTAACCCAAGCTAGAACAAACATGTCGGCAGCAGCCTTACTTGCCGAATAGGGCGAGGAAGGCTTTAATCTATCCTCTTCTTTAAAAGAGCCTTTTATAATATCTCCGTATACTTCGTCTGTGTTGTGGAGTAAGATGGGGACATTTCCGCCAAAGAACTTGTGGTTGCGATCGATAACGATGTCGTACACCATAGTATTCGTCTTTATCCTCCTAATTTTACGAACCTTTGCGACGCCTATGTCCGAAGTCACGTATCTACTATACCTTCTTCCAATCAACTTCTTGGCCTTTTCCTTACCAATCAACATATTTCTCTTGTTTCTGTACTTACTAACCACGTATCTCGGCAAAAGATCTATCACTAATTCCAGAGGAATGCATTTTGAATGTGGGGTTCTTACGATTTTACTCTCATAATTTTCAGAAGATATGACCAAGTCATGCATTACTAGATCATATTCTCCCCTTCTCTGAAATTCACCCTTCATATTCTTGCAAATTCTTCTCACGTATCTAGCGTTAATCCCTTTTAGCCTACACAACCAGAGTAAGCTCGTAATTAGCGACTCATTCGCTGATGTAAACACTCTAGAATTGTCACCTCTAATATGTGCATCGCCTTCGTATCCTTCGAGCAGTTTGAAGATGTATTCTTTAGGTAATTTCCATACCCAGTTAGGAATGCGCTTGTCCCTTGAGTTTGCGCCCCACTCCGAAAATATTGCATGTAGGATTTTGCCTCCAAATTCCAGCTGATAAGTGCCAAGTTTATCTTTACGCCTGATTTGTGCTTTTCTATATCTGAAATACCTCTCAAGAATTTCCTTTGCCTTCTGCAGTGCCTTCAGATCTTTTGTTGTTATTACAACCTTTTTTAACCCTTTTTTCATCTCTTTTTCCGTATGAGATGCATGGCCCTCTGCCAAATATAAGCCGAAAAGCCACATTAATTCGGGAGAAATTTTGATCTCCTCTAAATCACTTGGCAAGTTTAGAATCCTCCTATATATCCGATACTTCGTCTCCTCCATGCCGTTTTTCAATTCTTCTAAGCCTTTTTTGGTAATACTGTATTTCCTACCTTTTTTTGTTATCATCCCCTGCTCAATCATATCTTTTAAAGCTTCGTAACTTATGCCAGAAATTCGTGTGAGCTCCTTTAAGCCTCTTGGACCATTTTTCAGGATTTCAAGTACTTTCTTTCTTGCTTCAACACTCTTCTTAACTCTTCGGTTTCTCTCAAACTCACTAGGATCTATATAGTCTCTAATCCTTAAGACATGTTCTGATTCAAATCCATTTCTACTGAAAGCCAGTAACGTTACTAGATATTCTCCCTCTCTCAATTCTGACACGTATTTCTCCCTTACTCCGTTTCTGTCAAATACGAAAACGGAATGAGATCCTGTGGTTTTAATTTTCCCTCCACCCTCATACTCAATTTCATAAATCTCATTGGCTGGATGACTAACAATTCCAGAAATGGGCATAAATTCTACCTTAAGATCTTCGTTAATCGTTAGAGCCTCGTATTGATGGTAATTACTCTCATTCAAGAAGTCTATTCTTGTTAGGAAAATGTCTCCTGTCTTTTTATCTCTTAATAGTACTGGTGTATCTCCCGTCACACTACTGACCTGAATGAGCTTAGCTTCTGGATTATTCTTTCTCACAGCTTCCAATATCGTAAAAACCCCTATAACGTTGCTCTGCAGGAAGGAATACGGATTGGAAATGCTTCTATCCACGTGCGATTCGGCAGCGAGATTAACTATTGCATCAACATCCTTCACAAGCTTAGAAATCAACTCGTAATCCGATATATCTCCTTTAACGAAAGTGTATCTCTCATCGCCTTCAACATCCTTTAAATTGTTCGGATTGGATCCGTATTTCATTGCATCCACGTTAACAACTTCGACATCCGAATACTTATCGAGGAGATATCTGATGAAGTTGCTCCCTATAAAGCCCAAGCCACCTGTAACGAGCACCCTCATGTTATCACAACACTATGTTAGAGTTGTCTCCGACTACAAACCTCTGTCCCGTCGGTTTTGAATCTCCCTTCTGAATCGTTACACCCCTACCGATCAAGCTCTCTATTATCCTCCCAGCGTTTATTATTTTGCTACCCTCCATTATCACGCTGTCCTCTATTTCCGTTCCAATAACCTTACAGTTGTTACCAACGGACGTGTAAGGTCCTATGTAAGAGTCAACTACCTCGCAATTCTTTCCAATGATGCATGGCCCTTTAACTGTTGAGTTCTTGATGATACTCCCTTCTTTAATTACAACTCTCCCGATAACTTTAGAGTTGTCTAAGCTTCCTTTAATCTCCGACTCGATCTCATCTAAAACCAACCTATTAGCCTCAAGAATGTCCTCCGGCTTTCCAGTGTCTTTCCACCATCCCTTAACTATCGATGCTTCAACTCTATAACCTTTATCAATCAGCCATTGAATTGCATCCGTAATCTCAAGCTCGTTACGCCATGAAGGTTTAATATTCTTACAAGCTTCGATTATTATGGGCTTAAAGAAGTATATTCCCACTAACGCATAGTTCGAAGGTGGAACTTTTGGCTTTTCTATCAACCTCTTAACCTTACCGTTCTCATCTAATTCAGCGACACCAAAACGTTGTGGTTCGTCAACTTCTGTGAGCAGTATGAGAGAATCTGGATTTAACTCCTTAAATCTTCGAGCGTGTTCAACAATACCATCCTTGAGAATGTTGTCACCTAAATACATTACAAACTCTTCATCGTCCAAAAACTCTTCAGCGACAAGTATTGCATGAGCCAATCCTAATGGATCACCCTGATATATGAATTCGATGTTTGCATCCCAGTCGACAGACTTAACGGTCTCGATAACCTGATCCCTATTTGGGCCAACAATTATACCTATATCCTTTATCCCGGCTTCAATTACGTCTTCAATTGCATAAAAAAGCACGGGCTTGTTAGCGACTGGAATTAACTGCTTCTGCTGAGAATAGGTGAGCGGTCTTAGTCTTGTTCCATGTCCGCCAGATAGTATCAGTGCTTTCATACGAAATCTGGACTAATAATCTATTTATTTAAGTCTTACGTGAATTACTATACCAGTAGTGATGAAAATAGCTTACGTATATGATGCTGTGTATCCGTGGATAAAAGGAGGTGTAGAGAGGAGAATATACGAAATCGGCAGGAGATTGGTGAGTAAGGGTTACGATGTTCACTGGTTTGGAATCGGTTGGTGGGGAAATAAAGAGCACGATTTAGACGGTATTAAGCTCCATCCCGTCTGCAAACCACAAAGACTTTACGTTGGCAGAAGAAGGAGCATTAAGGAAGCTGTAGTCTTCGCTCTAAATTTACTGACCAAGTTGTTTAAATACGATTTAGATGTGATAGATTGCCAAGTTTTTCCGTATTTTCCGACGTTTTCGTCGAATCTTTACACGTTGATTAGGCAAAGAAGGTTGATACTAACATGGCACGAGGTTTGGCAGGATTACTGGTACGAATATTTGGGACTTAAAGGTTTCTTCGGTAAAGTCGTCGAAAACTTAACTGCAAGAATTAAGTGTGATGTCATAGCGGTTTCCGAAAGAACGCTACGAGACCTAATTCTAATCGGAGTTAACAACGCTAAACTCATACCGAACGGTATAGACTTCGAAAAAATAAGGCAAATCGAACCAGCATCTCTGGAATCCGACATAATATTTGCTGGGAGGTTAATCAGAGACAAAAACGTCAATCTGTTACTCGAAGCGGTAAGAATTCTCAAGGACGAAATACGTGATTTAACCTGTCTGATCATTGGTGATGGTCCTGAAAAAGACAGACTCTGTAAGCTCGCACTCGAATTGGATTTAGACAAAAACGTCCGTTTTCTCAACTTTTTAGAATACGACACCTTAATATCTTTGATGAAATCTTCTAAGGTTTTCGTTTTACCATCTACGAGGGAAGGGTTCGGTGTAACTGCCTTAGAGGCTAACGCATGTGGATTACCAGTCGTAACTGTAAGACATCGGAGAAATGCTGTAACTGAGTTAGTTAGAAGGGGATGCGGAATACTATGTGATCTAAACGCTAAAGACTTAGCTGAAAAGATAACAATCGCAATCGAGAAGAGGAAACGTATAAAAAGGAGATGCGTAGAGTGTGCAAGACAATACGACTGGAACAGAATTGTGAAGCTAATCGTAGATTTGTATGAGGGTAAGTGTTATTCTCCCGACGAAGGATGAAGAGGGAAATATACGTGATCTCATAGATAGATGTAAAAAGATACTTGACAATTTCGAATACGAAATAATAGTCGTCGACGATTCGAATGACAGAACGCCAGAAATAGCCGAATCTATGGGCGCCAAAGTCGTTAGAAACGTTAAAGGATACGGAAATGCATACATTGAGGGATTTAAAGTGGCGAAAGGTGATTACATTGTTATGTTGGATGCAGATGGTAGTTATGATCCTTGCGAAATTCCAAAGCTTTTAGAACCACTCATAAGAGGTGACGCCGATTTCGTCATAGGTAGCAGATTTAAAGGTAAAATAATGCCAAAAGCCATGCCCTGGCACCATAGATACATAGGTAATCCCCTCTTAACGAAGATCATGAACGCACTCTTCAAAACTAAGATCACGGATGCCCATAGCGGAATGAGGGCTATAAAACGTGAAGCTCTTTTAAAGCTCAGCCTAAAATGTCCCGGAATGGAGTTTGCGTCAGAAATGATAATCGAAGCTGTTAGAAAAGGTCTGAGAATTGTGGAGGTTCCAATAACGTACTATCCACGAAAAGGTAAGAGTAAGCTTAGGTCGTTTAGGGATGGGTGGAGACATCTCAGATTTATGCTGTTGTATTCACCAACTGCTCTCTTCGTAATTCCAAGCTTAGCTTTACTAACAGCTGGCATTATATTAATAACGTACGTTCTGCTATTAGACCCAATAAGAACGCATTCACTCGTTTTGGGATCACTTTTAACCGTTCTCGGACTGCAAACGTTCTTTTTCGGAGTGGTAAGTAAAATATACAGCGTCGAAATTGGATTAACCAAAGAAGACAGAATAACTAAGTTCTTTTCACGTTATTCCGTGCTCGAAGAAGGGATATTGGTGGGTTTAATTTTACTTTCAATTGGTTTTGCCGTAGGATATTACGTATTTAAGGTTTGGTATGAGAGCGGTTTTGGTCAGTTAAACCAGTTGAACATGGCGATTCTATCGTTTTTGCTGATGACAATAGGTATCCAAATCATCCTCAATTCGCTCTTCATAAGCAGTCTAAGGCTTAGAACTTCATACGAATGATCGAAATGCTTTTATTAATTTAATCGATCTCCACATCCATGAGAAAAAATATATACCTACCAATTGTGCTCGCAGTATCTTTCCTCGTAAGATTTCAAAACTTCGATAAAGTTTTTTCTTCCGTTATCCTCCCAGCTGGTTACGACCCGTATTATCACTTAAGATTGGCTGAAGTCATAGTTAAGTCGGGATACAGACCAGATTTCGACTACTACCTGAACTATCCGTACGGATTAAAGATTGGATGGTTACCTCTTTTCGATTACACTTTAGCCCTTCCGGGGATGCTCTTCGGATTCAGATCTACAGAAATCTTTGCAATGGTTTTTCCAGTCGTTTTAGGCGTTTTATCGACTCTACTGGTGTATCTCATATCTAGAAGGCTTTTAAATAACGAGTACTTTGCCACCCTTTCCGCTTTGATCTTCGCCGTTACGCCAGCAGTTGTTTACGTTAGCGTTTTGGGATTTTGCGATCACCACATCTGGAACGTCTTTCTGCTCTTGTGCTCTATCTACTTTCTACTCAGAGACGACTGGTTGTCTTTATTATCAGGAGTTTTTATAACATTACTGGCCTTTTCGTGGGTCGGTGCGCCGATATACGCAGCTTTAATCGCCCTTGCTGCACTAATACACTTCAACGACAAAAAAATCCTTATCACTGCAATTTGCATTGGCGTAGCCTCTGTTTCCTTCATTCTTAAACCATTCTTGGGCTTGGCTTTTTTGATGATAACGGCATTTCTCGTAGTGGGATACTTCGTCAAGAAATTCGAAGATAACAAGAAAAATATAACAATTTATTATGTTTTGACTTGTACAATATTAGTGGTTATACTCTATTTCTTGCCAATCAAAGAGTTATGGTTTGTGAGAAGTGGTATAGACTACCTCTTCGGTAGAAATATCTATCTCCCAACGATAGTTGAGGCTCAACCGTTCAAGTTTAGAGAAATAATAACTATTCTCGGTCTATTCGTGTTCTTTCTCGCTATGCCATCCTTGTTGATATTTAGAAACAAATTCGTTCTAACTCTATTCATTTCTACGTTGTTCTTAGCAATACTCCAAATAAGATTCACCGAAGTATTGTCCGTTCCAATCTCTCTTTATGCATCCCACACGCTCTGCATACTCCTTGACAAGATGGGTTATCCCGTGTTTAATGGGGAAACCAAAGCTATGGACGAATTAAAAGATCGAAGGAAGAAGCATAATAGAAAGAGTAAGAGAAAGAGTAAGCGCGATACTAAAAGAGACGACGAGATTACTTTGGGTTATAAAATATATACCTTGGGATTTATATGCTTCATTCTTTTACCGTCATTCGTTGCAGCAATAAGACCGTTTGATATGAATGAAAGCTGGAAGGATGCGTTGATATGGATAAACAAAAATACCGAAAAAACTTCTTATTACTCACAGCCCGATAAAGGGAAGCCAGAATATTCCATTCTGAGTTGGTGGGACTACGGTAACTGGATCGTTTACGTAGCTAAAAGGCCAGTAGTCTGCAACAACTTCCAAGCTGGTGCTATCGATGCAGCTAAGTTCTTCACAGCTCAAAGTGAAGAAGAAGCGTTAAAAATCGTCAAAAAAAGAGGAGTTAAATACATCGTTACCGATGATGAAATGCAACTGGGTAACGAAACTTTCGGAGGAAAATTCCAAACTATTATGCGCATAGCGGGAATGAATCCAGACTCGTTAGGATTGAATAAGACATTGGAAGTATATAACAATTCGATGTTTTACAAGCTTCATATCGAGAATGCGGTATCGCTCGAACACTTTAAGCTTCTTAAGGACTTCGGTAAAGTTAAGGTGTTCATTGTCCAGTAACTGGACGGCCTCAATTTTCTAACGTTCTCGCTTCATTTCTCAGCTCTGTACACTACTACAACGTCATTCCTTAACTCAACGGCTAACTTTTCGCCCTAATTCCATCCCAGCTCTTCTACTAACGCCTTTGGGATTGTAATGAACATAGAACCTTTGGTACGATTTAGACTAGTCGTTCACTACGTAGTTGCATTAAAATGATCCCAAAAGTAGCTGAAAGTAATCAAACCACTCAGATCGAATCCTAATGCAGGTTCTTAAGTAAGTAAGGGCATATCAATTCTCATTTTCACTTTTCAAAAGTTCTCTAAACCTCTCTTAGGAAAAGTGAACGCACGATGCACGGTCATTTCATTTATTTGAGTAAAGATGTTATTGTGTTAGCATCCACGATAAGCTTATCACAGTCTAGATTGGATGTCTTTAACTTTAATAATTCCAAATCCTTCTTTCTCGCCTTTATTTTCACCTCAGCACAGCACACAACTTTACCTCTTACGGTTACGACGACATCTACCTCTGGAGAAAGCATGACTTCCTCCTCTCCACCGTATTTCTCAGCTAATGCGGTTCTCACGAAATCCTCGAAATATTTAGGTAGTTTTTCCTTATAGGCTTGTTCAAAAGTCTTGTTGTCTAAACTCAACTCCGATATACCGTATTTTGTATCGAGATAGTAGAAGAGGTCTATCACGGGTGATGTAATTTTGTAAATCCACTTTTTCTTTCCGAATACTTTTATCCTCTTTACCAATCCCATTTCTAAAAGGTTTGCTAGGAAAGACTTAATATCACTTGAGGTTTTACCGAGAAAACTAGCGACATCTTTAGGAAAGACGTATCCCACTGCCAAAGCTCTCAATATTCCCTCATAAGTTTCCGTTAGCTCCCTATTCTCTTCGAGGAATATCTCTCCAATGAGACCTCTAACGCTCGCAAATCCAGCTTTTACAGCATCTCTTACGTTCCCTTCATAAAATTGAATCAGCCAAGGATCTCTTAGAAATACAAGCTCCTCTACACTACTAAAAACTTTCAGCATGTCTGAAGGTCTTATCAAGTCGAGTTTGACGGGTTTTACTAAGCCTAAGAGGGGACTCCCCGCTGATAAAACGTTCTTTAACACTCTCATGCTCGATCCAAGCAAAATTAGTTTAGCTTTCTTTTCTTCGGCAAAGTGTAGTAGGTCTACAAAATCCTCCGGCAACCTCTGAAATTCGTCCACAACTATGACATTTCTTTCATCCTTGAGTAACTCGTAAATCAAAGTTTTGAAAGTCTCGTAACTCAGAGTTTTAAAGCCGTAATCGGTTTCCATCAAAATCGGTCCAGCCCTCTCTACGAAGAAGTAATGCGTGTATTTCACAAAGTTCCTAACGAGAAAGGTCTTGCCGACCTTCCTCCTGCCGTATAACAAAACCCATCCCTTTTCTTAATTTCGTGAACCTCCATTCTCGGAATCACTATTCCCATAATTGCAGTTCCGACTTTGATACTTAAGCTTACCTACTGCTGAACTGTTGCTAAAGAACTTTTTAATCTCTATATAAATTCTTGACATCCTCTCTGCACTAAACAGTATTTCCGAAAGTTGGCAATTAGGTCAACCTAAATAGGGTTGGGAATTTTTATTTTATTTTGAAATTTTCTCTGAATTTTTATCTGGTTGCCAAATATTCCACTTTCGGAACTACTGTGAAATGCGAGGCTTTCTTAGCGACGTTTTGTAATTCCCAAAGAGGTTAGAGATTGACTGAGAATAAAAACTAGGGACTATTTCGAATATACTCCTAATGTACCTCTTCTTTTTCATCCTGATTTAGTCAAGTAAAATTCTTATCAAACGATAGCACTTGTGATCGGCAAAAAAGCCATTCCCTCCAACGCCAATTCTATAGCAATAGCCAATCCTCTAAACAACCACTCATCCTTACTCACGTGGACATACATCTTGCATACCCTTACCCTTGCTCCTTGATAACTTTTACCGTTATCTTCTTCATGAGTTAGTGAAAGTATTAATACCCGTATTGACGTAAAAATCATCGATGAGTTTAACAATCTTGAAGGAAATAGAGGGAATACTGGAAGAAAGACCGATAGATAAGCTAATTGTGAAAGCCTTGATAAACGAATTAAGGAGAAAGCTCTCGGAATACATCTTGATAGACGAAATGATGAGAAAAAAGTACGGTATGAGTTTTGAGGAGTTTAAGGCTAAAAACGTAGTTAAAGAGAAAGGTTACTCTTTTGAAGTTGAGAGCGATTATTGCGATTGGGAACTTGCAATAGACGGTATAAAAACAATCAAAGAAAAGATAGAAAAGCTTGAAAAGCTACTATGAGTATAGACGATTTCATCAAAGAGGTAGAGTCTGCAACAGACTACTATTCGCTCAAGGTCGAAATACTTGCTAAAACGAAGAACGCTGTTAAGATAAAAGTTCCAATAACTGAGAACATTTACATTCAGCTGTATTACAACCAAAAGAGCGGAACGAAGAATTATGTTCTCATAGGATGGAATAGGAGACTGTTCGGACGAGATTGCGTTGGCGGTGAATGGCACAAACATCCGTTCGAAAATCCCAATGAACACGACTTCAGTAAAAATGGAAAACGAGAAGTTTCCGTCTTGGAATTCTTTCACGAAGTCTTTAACTTGTTAAAAGAAAACGGTTTAATCTAAATTTGACAGGAAGTATTCAGCTACTTTAGGAGTTACGTAAGCTTCTACAAATGCCGCTATTACTATTAAGAATTACAGAGATTAATGCTAACGTGAAGTATCCTTTTACGTCTTCTTTCGTCAGGATTGTTTCTTTTTTGCCCGCTAAATACCTGATGATTTCGTAGGGGGATTTTAAAACCAACCGTTTCTACTATGATACTGGCGGGAATTTCAAAAATGCAACGAGAGATCGTTAGTACTATAATGTCTAAAAGACTAAGACCAAATTTCAAGGCTTCGAATACAATATATCCTATGTTGTAGCCATTGTATACAATTGAAATGTAGTAGCTCCAAAAGTTATCGCACTTTCTCGCAAGGTATTCTGAATGCGCTTTTCCTTCAAAATAATAGATGTAAAGACTTGAAGATCTTTTAGGCTTCCTTCCCTTTTGTTTTTCTAATCTTTCATCGATCGTCAGCGATGTTAAATCGTGAGATTTGGATAGTAATGCGTCAAAGATATTCTAAGTATCGAAGTCCCCACTTTCGACGACTTTCTCGAGCTCACGTATCTTCTCAAGTAACAACTCACCAAATGGAGTAAGTTTGTAATATTTCGTCCCTCTTTTTGGAGTATCAGGAATAACTTCAATCTCTATCAGTCTGTACTTAATAAGTGCGTCTAGTCGCTCTTTTAGGATCTTCTTATCACCGACAATGCGCTCGAGAACACTCCATCTCTTCTTCGACTCCTTCAAAGCTTCAAGTATTTCCAAACTACCGCTAAGGCAAATTACCGTTCTAATTATATCGTTAACCCGCTTGCTCACTAACCAACTACTTGTTTAGAATTATATAATAATTAGTTGAATTAAATCAACAAATAGTTGAAAATTCGAAACTTTATTAACCTTACCTTTAGAAAAATGTTTAAATATTTAATAGTGATTCTTAACGAAAACTCACGGCAAGGTGTCCCGAGTGCGAGAAATGCTGATCTCTGGAGAACCAGGAGCAGGAAAAACCTTGCTACTGTTAAAACTGATGAAAGAATTCGACAACGTCATTTGGGTAACAACGACGAGAACCGCCAAAACTCTTAGAAAGATTCTGAAAAACGACGACATTTGGATAATAGATGCATACGCAGGAACAAACGTAAGCACACATCCAAGGAACTTGGTCGTGAGTAACCCCTTTAACTTAAACGAAATAAACATGAAAATCTCCCAAGTTCTTGATCAGATAAAAGGCGAAACACTCGTGATACTCGATTCTATCACTGGTTTACTCCTCTATCACGACCTTCGGAAGGTCGTCCACTTCGTAAAGAATGCACTCGTAAAAGTAAAAGAGAAAGGGGCTTCAAGCGTGTTCACGCTCGTTAAGCACGCACACGACTCTCAAACCAAAACGAGCCTTTACGCGATGTTTTCAACGGTCGTGGAACTCCTTAAAAAAGACAACAAAGAAACCAGAAGGTTCGTTAGGATCGTTAAGTCTGTTGAGTACGTTGAGCCGAATTTTGGCGAGGTTAAAATCGTTAGGGACGACATAATCCTACCGGGCCACATAATGGATTACATTATGAGAGTTTTAAAGTCTCGATAACCTATCTCGCGTAACCCAATGCGAGACTTGGGTTGATTAATCCCCTCACACCACCAACCTTAACAGAGCAAGCGTCTTGGAAATGAAAATGTTAAAGTCTTCTGATCAGTATTTTAAGCTCTCCTATTGGATCGGGACTATCGTCAACCGATAAATCCAACCTACCCTCATCGGATTCCACTATTAAAGCACACGATCTCTCCCCTCTCCTATCTCCCCCAGCATCCCTACCGTAATCTAAAGCCAACAGCAACCTCTCTTCAAACGATTTCCCTCTTCTAAAACCAGCTACCATTGCTCTGAGAACTTCCTCACCGGCTATCAAATTTCCAGCCACGACAAAGTTTTCTCCTATAATGTGTCCCTTAAAATCTGGAGTTCTCTTACCTGTGAATGCCGACTTCCTCCCCTTCGCATCTATCATTATCACCTGCCTGTACTCTCTCCCCGGATCCCTCTTTAAAAGAATCTCTAACGCCTCTTTTGGCGAGTACCCTTCTTCTAAGAGTTTTAGACCAACTGTACCATAGGAGACTTCAGTATAGCCTTGTGTGGCTATGGCTCCAACTCCCCTCTTTACGTGTGGTACCCTACTCCTTACGTAAACGCTACCCGTTGCCACTGCTACTCCCAATTTTTCTCCTTCTTTCGCAACTATCGAATACGTCATCTTAACGAATCGTTTCTTGGAATTTATTGAATGTTTTTGGTTGCTCGTTTCAGGTATTCACAGCCTCGTAAAGGGCGTCCTTCGTCGTCCGGTGTCCAGACTTCTTCTTCAAAGCTTCTAAATCTTCTTCCCTTAGGATGGTTTGAATGTGCAACAGCTTCATGCTATCTCTTAGCACTACGAAAACATAAGCTTTTCAGGATAAAGCGTTATAAACGTCGAATCTGCATTGCTTACGTGAGCGAAGTTTACGTTCACGTTTCGCACGTCCTTTCCAAGGTAGACCTGACCGAAAAAGAAGTTTTGACCGCTTTCGGAGAGGATCCTCTAAAACCCTTCGAACTCGTTCGAGATTTCGTGGAGTATCTGGGCTTCGAGAAAGTTAGGAACGTGAAGTTCGAGGACGCCTTCTTCGACGGGAGGAACTTCGTAATCGAATACTCGGTCGAATTCGACGGGGGCAGAGTTTGCGTGAGGATAATCCGCTCCGAGAAACCCTACGAAGTCTTAAGAAAGTATTACGAAAAGTTCGACCGTCTTACAGACTAATCCCGCAAGATTATTCCCCTCTTTTTGAGGTTCTCCAAGACGAATGGGTAGGTTTCCAAGTGCTCGTACTCTACCCTGCAAGGGACGGGTAGCTTATTCCTCAGAGTCTCTACGCCTTCCTCTCCGAAAACGTCGTACATCACGGCAACCCAGAATGGAATACCCTTTTCAGCGAGGACTTCGAGGGCTTCCAACTGGTAGTGGAAGAATTCTCCCTTGGCACCTGTAATCTTCTCAAAGCTTTCCTCGTCCCAGCCTTTCACGGTAACCCTCACCACCACGTTCAAGCCCACGAAGAGGTCTACGAGCTCTGGAGAATATCCGAACATCAGCCCATTCGTTTCCAAGATGAATTCACCACTGGTGCTAGCTATAACCCTAGCTACGTGTTTAGCTGAGTCTTTTCCTAAGATCGGTTCAGCACCGCTTATCCTGAACAGGTAGCAATTCTTAGCCCTCGCAATCTTAAGCAACCTCTCGGCAACTTCTTCGGGCGAGTAAAACTCCCCGTACCTTTCGGGATGTAGATTTTTGAAGTAGTTCCAGCAGTAAGCACAAAGTAAATCACAACCAACGGTATCGGCTGTTACTATTCCACCGTAGTAGCGGGTGTAGCGAAATCGATAGTACTTCCTTTTACCATTGTGCATTACTATCCTTTCGACTTCTCTCGCCCTTTCAACTGGATTAAACGGTAGTTTTAGGAATCTTGAATTTTTCTTTCCCTTGTACATAAGTTCTTACCTCATCAAAGTATAACTCTTAACACTTTTCAACTACGTGATAGGCTAACTCATACGAAGTATCCACAGTTTGAAGAAGGGGTCTGAGATTTCGTATTTGTTTCCAACCTTACTAATTATCTCCTTTTTCAGTAGTCCTTTAATTGCCACTTGAACGTTTGACGCTCTTTTGAAACCGTACTTTTGCAGAAACTCTGCTGAATACAGGTCAGTTTCCCCTTTACTCAAAGCGACGAGGACTTTTCTTTGACTAAGGGTTAGATCATCCCATATTGTCACGTAAGCGTCTGCTTCCTCGTTTATTATTTCTTCCACAATCCTAACAACATCGTTAACATCAACCTTTTTATCACTAACGAAAGCATCGAACCAGAGCTTGTGGCAGAGCATCTGCGTGTAGTAAGGATGACAATCAGTCACGTCAAGAATTCTATCCACAGCTTCACTATCAATTTTAATACCGCTCTTCTCGAACTTTTCTTTTATAAACTCTTTAAATTCTTCTCTAGGAATTTTGTTAAGCACTACATGCATTCCAAAGTTGTAGAAGGGACTTAAGGCTGAGCGAAAAATCTTCTCCATCATACTCCTCTTACTACCGACGAAAATATAGCAAACATCAGCGTGCTTTTGAAATGTGGATCTCATTTTAGGTAGAACGTCATTGCCCAATTGAACAACCTCTTGAAATTCATCAAAAACAACTGCTACTCTTTTTTTCGAGCGTTTTGCCAGCTTTTGTGGTAATTCCAACGATTCCTCAAACGCTTTATCTTCTTCCTCAAATGAAAACTCTACCTCTATTTCCTCTCCCAACCTTATCTTGGGTCTAACCCTCTTAAAAATCTCCCTTATAGATTCCACGATCCTCTTGGTTTTCCACTTTTTAACCACTTCTGTAGCTATTTTCTCAGCTAATTCTCTCTTTGAAATTAGACCGTAGCAGTCTATCCAGACGGATACAACGTCTAATTCCTGAATTGCATTGTATACGAGTGAACTCTTTCCGTATCTTCGTGGGGAGTATACTATGATGTTTTGTCCACTCAAAACAGCGTTCTTTACAAGTTCCAGTTCTTTTCGTCTATTAGCAAAGCAGTCCTTGCCTACGATTTTACCGTAGACGAACGGATTCTTCATTACACAATCACCTATAACACTTTGAAATGTAATATTCCTTATATCTTTCGATGTAATACAGATTCCTAATTCTAATACTTCACACAGTAGCTTAAACTTTATTAACTAAGCCAGAGCTGATTCTATCGTTTTCGTATTCATTTCACTTACTTTATCCATGAATCAAAGCTTTTATTCGAGGTAAGCAAGTAAGTTAAGTAGTGAAATATAGTCGTATGAGTGTAAACTTTGCAGTTTTATGGGATTTGGACGGAACGCTCATAGATACTACAGACTTGCACGTATACGCATTTATCGAAGCTCTAAGAGAGATGGGATACAATGCCAATGAAGAACACGCGAAAGCGTTTAGGCAAAGGATAGGAAAACGCTTCGTGGATATAATTAAAGAAATATTCCCAGCTATGCGGGAAGTTGAGATTGAGAGGTTAAAGAATATTCGTAGGAGGATTGTTCTCTCACGAGTTGATCTAATAAAGCCACTTCCACCTTCACGATTACTACCAATCGTTTCCAGTGTGTGTCCAACAGCGCTGATTACATCGTCAAATAGACAGTTTACAGAGAATATCTTAAATCATTTCAAATGGAGATCGTACTTTGACGTTGTAATCACGGGAGACGATGTGAAGCATGGTAAGCCCAATCCAGAACCAGTTCTCCTCACACTCAAAAAACTTGGCGTTTCACGAGGAGTTCTAATCGGAGATACTGAATACGATCGTTTGTGTGCCGTCAACGCTGGAATCATGTTTCTACCAGCCGATAAGGCAGATGACGTGCTGAAAATCCTGTCCTCATTGGATCTTCGCTCTTCTTAGCGTAAGTTTACCCTTGTTAAGCATATAATTCAACTATTAGTTGAATCATAGTAGTGGGAAGTAGTTACGAGTGCTCAGACTTGAAAAATTTAGAGAGATTCTATGACGTGGCTCTGAGTAGCAATCCAGTTTAATTTAAGGTAATAGGGCAAAAAGGTTGAAGGTTAAGACTGGGAGATATTGTTATACCACATGGCTGTTACCATCACCATACTCAGTAATCCTCTAATCACAACTCTCAGTAAAGGAGATAATACTATATAAATTATTAATATAAATAAATTATTGAGATTTTTATATCTCTTCCAGTTTCAATATCCTTTTCACATTTTTCCTTATGATATCACGGAAAGGCTATGGGTAAACTCTATTACCTCCAATGTATGTTTCCAGCACCCTTATATTTATTAAATCTCGTTCGTTAACTTCAAACGGGTCTCTGTCAACTACGACGAAATCGGCAAATTTGCTTACTTCAAGCGTCCCGAGGTTTTGTTCTTCGAACAGCAGGTAGGCTGAGCCGTAGGTGTAGCAGTAGAGAGCATCCTCGACCGTAAGACTCTCGTTTTTAGTTAATTTATAGAGTTCTAGTCCTTCACATTTGCCACGAGTCACGGCTGAATAGATAGTTTCCCAAGGATTAACCGGCTCCACAGGAGCATCGGTTCCAAATCCTACAACTATTCCTTTTTCAATCAAGCTTTTGAGGCGATAGACCCATTTAGCCCTCTTTCGACCGACCCTCCTTACGACCCACCAGTCGCTCATGATAAAGTGTGGTTGTGCCGATACAACAATGCCAAGTTTGGCAATCCTTTCAACCTGATCATCCCTCAATACTGAAGCGTGTTCAATCCTATGCCTTGCAATCTTAGCGTTGTGCTCTTGATACACATCGAGAATCATATCTATTGTTCTATCTCCAATTCCATGAATTGCCAGCTGGAGGTTCGCTTCGTGAACGTTTTTAGCTATTTTTTCAAGTTTGTCTTTGCTTATAATCGGAAAACCGCACGTATCTTCGTCTTCATACCGTTCTGAAAGCCACGCAGTCCTCGCACCTAAAGATCCATCTGCTATGATTTTAACACCGTTAATCTTCAGAAATTCTTCTCCAAATCCCCTGCTGACTCCAAACTCGGTGATTTCAGGGTCTTTAAAGTAAACAAACACTCTCAATTTTAGCTTTCTTTTAGCCCTTAACCTCTCCAAAGCCTTAAACGACTTTCCACTACAGATTACAAAGCCTACAGCCGTAACACCATGTGATAGAACGTGTCTCATGGCAGATTCGATAAACTTCTCGTAATCTTCAGGCTTCAGGCTCTCCCTAAACTTATTTACTGCAGTTGTATAGGCATCTTCTACGACAACCCCTATAGCCCCTCTTTCGTTTCTCATAACGTAAGGAGACTCTGAATCTAAAAGATTGCAAATCTCCATAGCCTTAGTATTCAAAACTCCAGCGTGAAGACAGAACCTTGAAAGCAAAACGGGTCTATCATCAACAACTTCATCCAGATCCCATCTCGTTGGATATCGTTTTAACAACTCTTGATCCCATCCGTATCCAACGATCCACTCAGACTCAGTCTTTTCTGCGTGTTCCTTAAGCCTTCTCCTAAGCTCATCTATACTTCTAACACCTCTTAAATCGAGTGAATTCAAGTAGATTCCAAGCTCGTCGAGATGTATGTGCGAATCGATGAAGCCCGGCAATACTACCCTACCTTTTAAATCTACAACCTCTGCATCAAGAGACTCTGCAATTTTCAGAGCCCTCTCATCACTTCCAGCGTAAACAACTCTTCCATTAACTACAACTATGGCTGAAATTACTTCTTTCGGTTTAAATGACTTGTAGATCTTTCCATTTACAAATGCTACGTTTTTTGTAATATCTTATCACCCCCAAGAGCTCTATTAGAAACTTTGAGATGCTCTGTTGATCAGTTCTATAGGATTTAAATTTCGGAATATAAAGAGTTAAATGTGTCAAGATTTAAGGTTTAGGGTTTTAAAGAGGTTAGCAAGGTATTAAGGGGCTTGGATTTAATTAATACTGTTTATCAGCTTTAAGAACTCAGAGTAGACCTCCGCACTCAGCCTAAACCCCTTTTTGATCATCTGATTGACTTTGTCTATGGTAGTTCTCTTATCGATCTCACCTTCTTTCAGCATGAGAAATATCAGGTAGAGCGTCCCGTAAACTTTCACGCCTAAAAGCTCTCCAACCTCTCTCGCTATACTGTCATCGGTTATTGCAATCCCATTAGTTTCTTTTGCCAAAGATAAAACCTCTATCTCACCTCTATGTAATTCTTTAACCTCTTTTAGCCAATCTACCGGTTCAACTTTAACGACCTTGAAAACTCCCTTACCTATCAGCTCATCAACTATGAAAGCATCAACCTCTCCCTTCTCCTTACCCTTAACGACTACTTCATGGTATACCGTTTCCGGGATTAGTTTCTCACCCTTAAGCTCTTCGAATACCCAGCTTAAGCTTACCTTGCTCAAGTAAATTAATGGCATCGAGTTGAATATCCAGATCACTTCATCGCCTCCTCAAAATCCTTCCTCAAGTCTTCAACGGTTATGTTAAGCGATATTCCCCTTTCCTTGATTAGTTCGATCATGTCTCTTATCGATATTTCAGCAATCTCAGCCGCTTTCGCCAGCGAGACTTTCCTCTCAATGTATAGGTTTAAGGCTAATCTCTTGAGCTCTTCGTTGAGCCCTTTCTCTAAAGCTCTTCTGACTATCGATGATTTATCGGCTTTCTCAAATTCTATTAGCTTCTTAATCTTTCTCTCTAAGTCGGGAGTGGGTCTAACGGAGATTACACTCATGTTTACAAATTCAATTCTCGTTTACTTAAGCGTTTCTTTAACGGTAATCGGAGAACGTTATGTTAACTTATGATTCAACTAATAATTGACTCTTAATTTAGGGGGCACTAAAACATTAAATTACTGTCACCAGCATACATTAATAAAAACATTAATTTACAGTTACATAAGAAACGTTTTTATAATCTTTAAACCCTTTCTTAACATGGACGCAGTAGCCTACATCAGAGTCAGCACAGACGAACAAAACCCACAAGGACAACTACAAGTTCTTGAGCAATACGCTAAAAACAAAGGGTATAAAATAATAAAAATATTTGAAGAAAATATTAGCGGTAGCGTGTCACCCCTAGAAAGACCCATTTTTAGAGAAATGCTGAACTTCTGCAAAAGGAACAATATTAAAGTCATAATCATGTACGATCTTACGAGGTTTTATCGTGCCAAAAGCCCACTAGAAGCGTTAAACCTCCTCAAAGAACTGTCAAAAGACGTATTCATAGACTTTGCCAGAGAACCCCAAATCGAAGATCCCTTCTTAAAAGATCTCTGGGACTTTATCAAATCGTGGTTCGCCAGCTATGAGAGAGCTCAGATCTCAATGAGAACAAAATACGGTATAATGAGAGTTAAAAACGAAGGTCGCCTCTACCACAGACCTTCCATCTTACATTACTTCGCATCTATCCTTTTCAACAAAGATATAAGCGAATTGACCAAAGAAGACTTGGAAAGGGCAAAAACCCAATTCGTAGCCATCGTATCCAAGTACTGGTATGATAAACGGTTCAAAAAGCATCAAATAGCGGAAATACTAAAAGATTACGAGACAATATTCAAAAAGCTCTACGAGAAGTATCCTCACGCTCCAACAAGCTATCAGGTATTCTGGAAGATTATGAGTGGTAAATGAACATCCCAGAAATGCTAATGTATTACAAAGTATTATAGTGAAATACATGAAGGTTGTGACGCTAAGAGTTCCAGAAGACATGCTTAAGAAGATAGATGAAATAGCAAAAAAGGAAGGGATAGAAAAATCTGAAGTTATTAGGGAACTTCTGAAGATTGAGCTAAGAAATAAACTCGTAGAGAATGCTTTAAAGGCGTATAGGGAAAGAAAGGTTTCGATGTGGAAAGCTGCTAAAATAGCCGGACTAAGCTTGTGGAAATTCATTGAGATTTTAAGAGAAAGGGGCATCGAAATTCAATACGGTATTAGAGACTTAGAGGAAGATCTATCCTGATAGTTTCGAACGCTTCACCGCTTATATACCTTGCAAAGGTTGGAAAGCTGTACCTGCTAAAAGAACTGTTTCAGACCGTTCTAATACCTAAATCCGTCTATGATGAGGTTGTTATAAGGGTACGGATAAAGGTTTTCCAGATGCTAAAGTTAAAGAGCTGTTAAAGATGGCTGGATAAAGGTCGTTGAAGTTCAAACTGAGAAGGAATTCGATGAGATTGAGAGAGGTGAAGCCAAAGCAATAGAATTCGCTCTAAGGGAATCATTAGAATTGCTCGTTGACGATTCTACAGCAAGAGTGGTTGCATCAAGCTTAGGAGTTAAACCCATCGGAACTCTTAGAGTTTTGTATTTGGCCGTTAAAAACGGCTTAATTTCAAAGGATAGTGCTGAAAAATACTAAACATAATGATCAGAGAAGGGTTTAGAATATCAATCGAAGTATATTCAAGATTTCTCGAAGAATTAGAAAAGGTATAACATGCCAACGAACAAACTCAAACTCTTCATTTTTTACTCCATTTATGGATTTGAGATTCTATCAAGGGTTCTGTAGAAGAGGTTAGCAACCTCAGCATTAACCCAAAAACCCTTTTTAACGATACTCTCAAAAGTCTCGATACATTCCCTTTTGCTTAAAATTCCCTCTTTATAAGACTTAAGGAGTATGTATATCGTTCCTTTTCCGTCGATTCCATACATCTTGGCAAATTTCTTTGCATCGTCATCATCTGACAGGAATATTCTATCGTTAGTGTCCAAACACAGTGCAATACATTCAATTTCTCCCAAGCTCAATCGAAAATTTAGTTTCTTTAGATGCTCTTTGATACTATTTACTGTTTCTACCTTAGGCTCGTGTACGAATAAGAATTTGCCTATTTCCGCTCTAACTCTTAAAGCATCCTCAAATTCTTTTTCTTCACCTTTTATTACAACTTCACGGTAAACAGCGGATGGAATTTTCAGTGAGCCATAGAGCTCCCTTAACAAATACAACTTTCCAACCTTTCCCAGATATATAAGGGGAGATGAATTCACTACGGGCATTAGAGATCATCCAATTCTGCTTTAATAAGTTCTACATCCATTCTAAGTGTAAATCCTCTCTTCTTCAGCTCTTGATGAAATTCTTGTATTGTTAATCCTGCTTCTTCAGCAGCAGCTCCTTGAGAGAGTAATCCCCTCTGATACTTCTCAATTGCTCTCTCAATTTTGTACTCCTTGAGTCCCTTATCAACAATCTCTCGCAAAACCTCTGAAACTAGCTTTCCCTCTTCTTTAGCTATCCTTTCTATCTCCTGAATCTTATCTTCTCCCAACCTGATCGTCTTAACTTTCATATCAATCGTATGCTGTCAGAATACATAAGTGTTATTCCCTCAGTACAAATCAAGAATTATTATACAAAAGTAAGAGCCATTTTCTGTTTTTTTTGCCAGTGCTAACGCTCCTATCTCACTAAAACTTAATTTTCTCATATTTGCAATCTCCTTAACTGTATATAACTCATCTTCACTTAGAATTGCAATCTTAATTCTTCCTTCATCTATTAGCTTTAACGCATAATCTACGAAATCGTATCCTTTCTCCTTAGCCTTTAGTAACTCCCCATAAACTCTTGGAGGAATGTAAAATTGCCTCTTAAACAGTTCTTCAAGGAGATAAAACCTCCTAATTTTCGAAAAACAGCTTAAAATATCTGTGTCGAGAACAATCATAAGTACTTTTCCAACTTCTTTACACGCTCTTCCATACCCTTAGAATCTACCTCCCGTCCAAACTTTCGACTAATGATTTCTCTAAATTCTACAACACCCATACTGGCTATCTCGGCTGCCTTTTCCAGCGAAATTTCTCCATCCTTGTAAAGCTCTACAGCTACCTCCAACTTAAGTTGCGGATTAACTTCAAACAACGCCCTTATCGCTTCCTTAAGCAATTCTTCCTCAGAATACTTTTTTAATAGCACACTAACCTCCTTCTCAAATGCTGATACCTTCAAACTCATTACTCATCATCTACTCCTGAAATATAGATATATTTTTTGGACCTTATCAATTTAAAGTAAAGCTAAATTTCAAAATAAGTTGAGCTAAGAACAGTGGAAAACCACTTATCAATAGTTACAACCCAAGAAACTGAAAGACAAATACTTAACTACGACGAGAAGTATCCTCACACCCCCCCCACAAGCTATCAGGTCTTCTGGAAGATTATGCGTAGTCTGTAGATCGAAAGAGTGCTATTTCTGTAACTCTTTCGCTTTTCTTATTGCTTCGATGATAACATCCTCTTTTATCCTAAAACCATGTCTTATTAGCTCGTCAAGAGTATCCAAAAATTCATCGAAATCGATTAAACCTCCCTCCAAAGCCTTCAATAGGACGAATATTGTTCCCCTTGGTTTCAAGCCGAGGAGTTTTGCGACAAATCTTGCTGGCTTTTCATCGACTAGGACTTCCTTCACTCCAAGCTTCTTCGCAAGCGATAGAACCGCTCTTTCCCCCGGGATGAAGCTTTATAGGTACGTCTATCAACTCCGTCTTCACTACTTTGATCCAACCCTCCTCTATAGCCCTCTCGACAACGTAAGCATCTGCCTTTTCCAGTTCCTTACCCTTATCTACAACCTCAACTTTTACCTCCTCCGGAATCACCACCTCGCTAAAAATCTTGAGTAATTCCAACTTCCCGACTTTAGCGAGGTATATTAATGGACTAGCGTTAGAAACGATTATAAGTCTTCAACATCCTCCTTCAAATCTTCCAACGTATAGGGAATGTGTACACCTCTACTCCTGACTTCCTCAATCATCTCCCAAAGGGATAGACCACATCTTTCAGCAGCTTGCCATAGTGTTATCTTACCTTCTTCATAATCCTTCAGACTCTTTTCGATCAGCCAATCCCTCACGGCCTTGGCTAAAAATCGTCTCATGACTGTCGATCGATCCATCCCCTCCTCCTTGGCTATCTCGTCGATAAGCTTCGCAAGTCTTTCGTCAACCCTTGTCGTCAACGTTACTCCCATGTATTAAACTTCTTATTCATCTTAATACTTAAACCTTAACCCCCTTAGTTGACGTGGAAACTTCGTAGCAACATGAACAATGAAATGCTATTCCTGCATAGTTGTTGAGAGTTAGTCGGGGAGTCCACGGACTGGTTCCATGTCAACTAAGGGGGTGTGGGTATCCCTTAATATCCTATGGTGGTACGTTATTATCTCTACGTCAACTAAAGGGGTAGGAGTTCGTCACTCCAACCCTAAATCCTCACTTTATGCGGGTTTTCCAAACCACCTCCAGCCGTCTAATCCCTTTCCAGCACACCAGCCTTACCAAGTTCACCCCCTCGGGGGCGGGGGCACACGTTTCTGCCTTTTTGTCATTCATGCAATTCCCTTTCCCGTACCCTGTCGCTCGAAGCATTCCCTTATCCCAACCCCCCAGCGGGGGGCGCTCCTCTCCGGGATCATGATTCACCCGGCGGAGCTTAACAACCCGCGTGGTCTTAACCCGCAACGCGGGTGTTCCCACACGGGCCGTTCGGGATCCACCACCCCTGTGGGGTGGCTGGGCGTCCGCGGAGAGATCCTCGAACCCCTCCGGGCTCCAGCGGAGCCTAGGGACGCCCCGGATCCCGAACGTAAACATTCTTACTTACTTAGGTATACACCAACACCTACGCCTCTACTAAGGTGATATTATAGCAAACGAATATTTAAACCTTCCTACTAACTGAAGCTAAAGCTCGTACTTGGATACGTCAATACCGAGTTCTTTAGCCTTTCCTATCAACTCTTCCAACTTCTTTCTCAATTCCCTCTTCCTTCCAACGTTCAAAACACCCAAACTCCTGTATTCTTCGTAAAGTCTCTCAAGCTCCTCAACCACGTCCGCGACCTCGCGGACTGGTTCAACTACTATACCCCTCTCAAGCTCGAAAAGCCTACGATAAATGAACTCAAGCTTCCTCGCCAAGCCCTCATCCAAGAGAATACTCTTCTTTCCAAATCTCTTCTCAAGCCTTCCCAGGATAGCCTTATACTTCCTAACATCTTTCTTACCAGCCTTCTTAACCTCCTCGTACAAGTTTTCGACCTCTATCCTCAACTGTAGCTCGTCCAAAAAGGGCTTGAGCAATCTTCTTTGGGATTTCACGACTTCACTAATCGCTTTGATCACGTCGTCCCCATCAACTGCTCCTTCCATCAGCTTACGGATAGCATAGTCGAGTAGTGCGTTAATGGCTACTTTCTTGGGTATGCCATACTGCTTCTTGACATCTTCCAGTATGGCCGCGACCTCGCCGCCCAAATATATGCTCGTCTTTATAACCCCTTTCTTATAATTCATGCTCATCCCTCCTAGATTCCGAAGATTACTTTGGAATACAGGGTTATATACTTAACTACAGAAGCACAGAACCTTAATAAACTAAAAGACGATGAGTACAAAATTGCTTGATAATCCGAGAAAACGATTTTCTTCTTTACCAAAAAGAAGTAATGAGAGCTGAGTATTCGCCCGTCACGGCTCGGATAAAGAATTAAGCCTTTTCCCGCAACCCCGGAAACGGAGATTCTAACCCCATTAACCCATAGAAGGCATGAGAGACTTTGAATCAGCTAAAATCGAAATCTGAGAATACATAAGGTAGCCCAATAAAAACGGTTTTCGGAAAAGCGAGAATTCCGCTCGAATTCCCGATCACTAACCCCTCGCAGGATCTAATCAAAAATACTGAAAATAGCAAAATTTCGTCCTCTAGAAATTCCTTAAAAACCCTTCAATTCGTGCCAGATTTTTATCTCCAATCGTTTGCACTTCCAAGTTCTACCAGAATTCCTCGTCGGGTTGATAAGAGTACGTCGTGGGTTTTTATTTGAGAGAAGAAATTAGGTGCCTCTAATGGACGGCGCTCGTAAATTATAAGCGGAGTCGATAAAAATCCGCGCGAGCCCCCGCAACCGCAAGGGATTCACGCCCCCGCAACCCAGCCAGAAACCCAGAAAATTTGTGCTACACTCTAGCACACTACGTCGTCAACAACACCAGTTGCGAGGGTCACTATACCTAACCCCCCCCCTCGCTGGGGGTCATACTCGAACCCTCGCACTATTGCCACTACTAGATACCCAGTACTGGAGAGATGTTTGTGAGTTGTAACCCAATTGGTTACTCGACCATATACATGGCCACTGTCACTAACCAATTAACCAATTGAGCTATCTGACTACTCTAGCCACTATTACCGCTTACTACTTTATCGTTACCCAATTGGCCACTCTTGCCACTCATCCAATTAACCAATTGAGCCACTCTACCACTTTTGCCACTTTAACCACTCTACCACTTCCACTTGGCCACTTATTGCCACTCAATTGGCCACTCGACCAATATACTTGGCCACTTTAATTACTGGCCACTTAACCAATTGAGCCACTTAGACCACTAGCCACTTTAATTATCGGCCACTTTAGCCACTAGAACCAATTTCCACTTGCCACTTCCACTCTTGCCACTTTTCTATTGCCACCAAGATTATTGGCCACTTGATTTTTCTTCTCTTCTGCCAATTTTCTTTCTTTTTTTCCTTTTCTTCTCTCTCCTTCTCTTTTTTCTTCTTTTTTCCTTTTTTCTTTCCTTTTTTATTTTCTTTTTTTATTTTCGCGTTGATTTTGGCTGGGGTTTTTGCTTCTTTTGGGGGGCGCGAGTCCGTTGTGGTTGCCAGTGCGGTTGCGTTGCGGTCGGGTCGCGAGGTCGCGGAGTGGGGTAGGAGGCTGAGGGTTCGCGGACGGGTGCACTTTGTATTAAGGGAGCACCGCGTCTGGAATAAACTAGTATATACTACTCAACCCTATTTAGTTATGTAGGACTTCGAATGTAACTAGGTAGGGAGTGGTGATGATGAGGGGGAATTGGAAGAGGTATGACAAGTCGGTTGAACGCTTCGTGAAATTGCTTGAGATGAGGAAAGAGTTGGAGGCACGGATTTTCAAAGCGCGTGGTTGGTCTACATACTTGTCTTACGACTATCTTCCACAAAACCCGAAGTATAGGGTAGAAGAGGTTGTTGAGATCAGTTCACGGATTTCTGATCTGATAAGGAACAGGGTAACGGGAAATCTGATCATTCACGGTGGTCCAGGGACAGGCAAGACGATGTCTTTCTTGATTGCGAAGAGAGTTGTTGAAGATTATTTGAAAGAAGAAGGGGTTAAGGATTACGAGATTGTCTATGTTGTTGCGAGGGGCAAGTGGTCGGCTTTGCTTTATTCGATCTGTCGTTATCTTGGGTTGGATGTACCTGAGAGGGGGATATCGCTTCTCAAGTATTTTGAATTGATTGAAGGGGCGGCGGAGGAGTCTTATCTTCACATTTGTATTGACAATTTTGACACTCTTCTCCAGCAGGAGCCGAAAGTTCGCGCGAGGGCGACTACTGAGCAGATGTTGCATCTTATGACGAAAACCCCTAACATGAGTTTTACGATTATTACTAGTAGGGTTAACTTGATTAAAGAGATTGCTGATTCGAGTGTTCTCAGTTTGCTTGATACTTTGAATGCTATCTATTTCAAGCCTTATACTTTTGAGCAGTGCAAGAATATCTTGCTTGAGAGGGTTCGGTTGGTTTTTGCTGATGGTGTTTTTGACGAGGAGGCTCTCGATGTGCTTGCGTTTCATGTTGCTAGGGAAGGGGGTGATATTCGCAGAGGGTTGAATTTGTTGAGGTTCTGTGGTGAGTATTTGGTGAAGAAGGGTCTGACGCGTGTTGATTCGGAGCTGATAAAGCATTTGATCGACAAGTACGATGTTAGGGGTGGCGGACAGCAGTTGATTGACGCTTTATCGCTATCTGATAAGCTCGTGCTCGTAGCTATATACCAGCTAATGAAAGAGTTGGGGTCGGATGTTGTGCACACTAATGATGTGTTCGAGCGGCAGGATTATTATCACCGGGTTATGGGTTTGCCCAGTATTGGTAAGAATTCTTTTTCCACGTATCTTACTCGACTTTCTACGCTTGGAGTCATAGAGATAAAGAGGAAGCGGGGATGGGGCGCGCGTAGTCCTAAAGTGTTTGTACGTCTTAACTGTCCGTCTAATGCTGTCAAATATTTGATTGAGAACGATCCGGACTTGGGGCCTGTAAGAGAGGTCTTGATGAGTTCTAGTGGTGAAGGAGGTGGCTCAGAGTGATGAAGCTACCGTACGAGTATAGTGAGAGGTTTTACAGGATTCTCGATATTTACGAGCAAACACGAGAAGGAAAATTGGTGCCACTAGACAAGCAATTCTGGGAGGATGTAGAGGCTGAAGTGAGGAAGCTAAAGAGGGACTTGGAGCTCCATTCTGACGATGATACCGCTTACGGTCAAGTTTTGGACGCTTATGCTACTTTGACTAGTGTTGTTAGAAGAATCATTGATGCTAGGATTTACAAGATCTTTATGTTTATTTTCAGGAGGCTTAATCCTCCGACTGAGCTTAGTGAACCAGAGCTTCAGCTCTATCACGATTTGAAGGCTCTTATTGAGGATTTCAAGGCCAAGCTCGTTCCTTCTCTTTTTGCCGTTGAGAGGAGTGAGTCAGAGGATAAGGAGGTGTGAGGCGTGGTGCTGGCAAAGGTTAAAACCGTACGTGTTAACGATTTCGAGGATGGGTGGAGGGAAACTGGCGGGATCAAGTGGAAGATTGCGAGGAGCAGTACTAACTACGTACTACAGATTCTAGTTATTTGCCCGTTATGCGGTAGGGTGGGTAATCTCTGGAGGACTAATAAGCGGAAGGGAAAAGGGTTCCTGATAGTTCACGATAGGGATAAGCACGATATCTGTCATGTCGGCTGGAGTCTTGAGCAGTACGATGTTTTGAAGGAGATTTACGAGTTCAAGCTTAGACATGGAAAAGCTTTAGTATTCGCAACTTGCAAGTAGATATGACGTGAGTATGTAAGGGGAGTAGTATAGAGAGATGTAGCGTGGTTACTAATGGAGGGTATAAGAAGATTTTCAAGAGTAGGCTTGCATTAGCACATCACTACGTACCAGACAGGCTATTATACAGGGAGGAAGAAATTAACAAGTTGAGATTATACTTGAGCTTCGCGTTGGAGGGGGATACGCCACCAAACGTCGTGCTCTTTGGTCACACGGGCACGGGTAAGACGGCAGTAGTGAAGTTCGTTTTAAGAGAGTTAAGAGAAAGACTTGAAACTGACGATGTTTTATTCGGTTACGCTGTAGCCTCAACATCTCCTGCGAAAACGCTCGCGGATGTGCTAACGGACATGGGTGTTGGCGTAAAGCACTATAGAGGGCAACTGTTGTGGGAAGTGCTGGACGTTTTTAAAGATGCTACGAGGGGGAGGATTGCTGTAGTCATCATAGATGAAATTGACAAGCTGATTTATGCTGGTAAGTCGGAAGAACTACTTTATCATCTAACGAGGACGATAGGTGTGAGTATTGTAGCTATTTCAAACAAGCTGTTCTTAGAGGGTAAGATTTCGGATGTGAGGGTTTTATCGTCTTGGAGACCACGAAAGATTCTCTTCAACCCCTATGATGCTGAACAGTTGAGGGATATATTGGAATACCGTGCGAGTTTGGGTTTTGAGGAGGGTGTTTTGGAAGACGATGTGATACCGTACGTTTCAGCGGTGACAGTACAAAATGGTGGTGATGTCCGCTTTGGTTTGGATGTACTGCTTACCGCTGGCGATCTCGCGATAGAGAGGGGAGTAGAAAAGATTGACGTGGATTTGGCTAAGGAGGCTGTAAGAGAAGTCGAAGACAAGTACGTACTAGATAGCATTAACAAAATGACAGACTACGAGAAGCTGTTATTGTTGGTTGTTCTCGTTAACGATTTCATATCGCCTTCAGAAGCGTATCAAAAGTGTAATGAACTAATTGAAAAGAAGATCTTCGAGGGTTTGGAAAAGAAAGCGTATAGAACGTGGGCTTTGTACAGGAACAAGCTTGAACTCATGGGTTTCGTGGAGTTAGTTAAGAAAGGCCAAGGCTTGGGGAGAGGGTGGAGATATTTCATAAAGTTTCCGGAATGTTATGATAAGTATACTGTCTTGCAAGCATTGATCGGGTCTCTACCATTGGTGAACAGGGATAATGGGGACACTTTGATTCAGCTTGCAAGAGTGCTACCACGAAGATAGTTCGAACAGTTGCAGAAGATAACTAACCTCTGGATCTCGTAGTTTGTTCGTTCTTAGCAATTCGGTTATTAGTTAAATTATTCATTAATTTTAATAATTTTACAACCCCCAAGCACACACAAATTGCAACTACTAATTCAGTGAACAGATCCTACAACAACCAAAACCCTCTTCTATACCATCTGTACAGTACAGATTATCTATACCATCTAGACATTAGCACACACAAATTACAACTACTACTTCGAAGAACCAAATCAACCCCACCCCCACTTATCTTCCAAACCTTCTAGAAAAAAGAAGCTCTCTCCTCTGACGACTTTTTTCATTCAACAAAACAAAAGAAAGTTCTCCCACTTCAATTCAACAATCTTCTTCTCCAACAACTTCTTTTTCTTCCAATCTTTTACAAGAAAGATCTTCTTCTCTTCTTCTTATAATTCATTTCTTTTCATTTATTTTTATTATTTTTCTTATATTCATAAATCTAGTCTCCTAATCTACTACACAATATACATCTATTTATAGGTTTTTACTTGACATATTATATTTCTTTCTCTATAAAAAACAATCTTATGTTCAAGAAGAGAAGAGAGGAGAAGAAAGATCTTCGTTAAAGAGTCTTAAAGAGAGAAGAGAGATCAAGAGAGAGGAAGCAATCTTTTTTGTGAATGATTTGAGGATGGGTTAGGGAGAGAGGGGATAGGGAGAGGGTGGTCGGCGACCTCGCGACCATCATCCTCCAACCACGTGACCCTTTCACTGAATTAGTAGTTGCAATTTGTGTGTGCTTGGGGGTTGTAAAATTATTAAAATTAATGAATAAATTATGAGGTTTGTTCTTTGGGGTTTTGACTTTGTTTGGGGGTTCCATATGTTTGGTGCTCGTGTTGTAGTGAGAGGTTTGTTTTTGCATGCAACTGAGGAACTTTTTAACTAGTCATCGATTAGTGTTTGCAAACGAGGTGTGGTAGAGAGGTCGCGGACGTGACACCTTAAATTAAGATGCTTAAATTAAGATGTATTTGTAAGTTAACCGCATTGAAATTGGATGAGGTCCTAGCTAATGCTTCGTAACAAATGCAAACCAAATCATATACAATATTTATAGTCTCGCATTAGTTAAGATAATGTGGGGGAGTACGAGGTAACCACGAAAATATCCTTCAGGAGGGTACCTTGCAGGCTAGAAGTAAGAGACGACCACATCTTCATAGAGACTCCCGATGGGGACGAGCACTACATTCCACTTGCTTCAATAACGACATTATCAATAGTCAAAGAAGACGGGACTGTAAACCTCGTACTGGCCCTCATCTTCATATCCTTGTCATTGGCGATCTCTCTAGTACTCACCAGCTTTAACACCCTACTAGTCCCTATTGTAGGGATCTGCCTAGCACTAATAGGTTTCACATTCCTAATGTTCTGGAAGAGTACGTATGGATCCTACAAACTGCACTTCGGTGGGACTAATATTTCAGTCGAGTCCAGACTGCCCAGTTTGCTTAGGAAAATAAAAGATGATGTCCTCGCCAAGAAGGCTGCAATGGTGTACGAAGCACTCCGCATTCTCGACACAGTCGAAGAACTAGATGAGGGGGGAAAATGTACTCTTCAAAATGAAATCACGAGACGAGAGGAGGGACATGAAGTAAGTCTTCCCAGCCCTTCTCGGTCCAATTATGGTCAAGGCTCTTTGAACTTTAGGTATCTCATACTTAACGCTCCTTCTTATCAGTTCCACATCCCATTCCAAAAAATCTCTTATTATTCTCCCCCACACTTTCCTCTCAATCATTGCCCTATTAACAATTCAAGAGTATTTAAATCATTGTATCGTTAATGATACAAGATACCTCACGCTGGATAATAACTGTTTCAAACCCTACCGAAAATCAAGATTTAGTTATATATTTCCGTGAAAACATACGACTCAAGATTGTACTTCTCTAATCGTACGACAAGACATATATGTTCTAACCCCCGTTATTATAACGGAGGTTATAATAATGGCGATTATACCAAGGAGAGAGCTCGAAGACGCTTTGAAGGATTACAAGTGGCTACTTATATACGGAAGAAGGAAAACGGGAAAAACATTTTACGTAAGGGAGAGGGCAAAATACGATAGATACTTCATAACCACGAGGAATAAGACACTCGTAGACGTTGATAAGGGGGAAGAATTTACCCAAAGAGAATTTCAAAAGATTTTACCCTTATTGATTAGAGAGGAAAGAATCGTAATTGACGAATTTCACAGACTTGACGAGCCCATATTTTCAACATTACAGGCTTTAAGTGGAAGGGGTAGAATAATTTTGATCACTTCCACAATGCATTACTTCAGAAACCTAATCAAAAGTCCGTTACTTGGACTACTCGAACTGAAAGAAGTTGGTTTAGTCGATCCAAGAGATGCTATAGCATTTGCACATCGACTTGGTTTAAGAGGAAAGGACTTGTTGGAAGTAGCGTGCATAGTTAGAGAGCCTTGGCTCGCTCAAAAGGTTGAAAGGTACAGGAGAAAGGTCATAGAACACATAAAAGAAGAGTTGAAAGTTTACGTTCCCTACCTAATAGGAGAAGTATTCACCGAAGAGGATGTTGAGCTGACTACGAGATACTCAGCAATATTAAGTTCTATAGCAAATGGCAAGGTGTACTCCTCGGAAATCTCAAGCTACTTGTTTTCAAGAGGTTTAATCGATAAGGACAATCCAGGATTAATCTCCCAATATCTGCGAAACCTCATTCAAATGGGACTGATTAAGGCTATACCCGTTGAAGGTAGGAGGAGAAAAGCCTTTCAGTATCGCCATGTGTCCCCTATCACAGATTTTGCGTATTATCTGAACGAAAAATACGGATTTTTCGAGGCGGATATAGACGAAAATAGGGTTAAGATGATTTTCGCCGAACGGATTCCTAAGTATATGGAATGGTTCTTTGAAGATTTTTTGGTTAAGATCTTTGGATTACAACCCGTAAAGATTGCAAAGCCTGAACTCGAAGTAGACATAGCCCTAAGAGAGTATAAAAGGATAAAAGTCGTTGCAGAGGTCAAATGGAAGAAAAACATTGACGAAAAAGAACTTAGAAGTATTGAGGAAAAGTTATCAAAGTTTAATGCAAGGAGAATTTTAATCGTCCCATGCAAAGATTCTCTAAAAAGATTCCCAGAAGATGTTGAAGTGTGGGATTGGTCAGATTTCTTAGAAATGCTTAAATAAAAAAGCAAGATATCGTTCTGGCTATCTGCTACTTTCGCGACGAAGGATCGTTGCAGATAACTTTTCCTCCTTAGATTTTCATTCAAGGGCTTTCGAGAGAATGATCCTCTTATCCTGAGAACTACCCAGCTATGGTAGAGGTTTTCTAAACAAACCGAATACGTCCTTATCTCCCTTTTTTAGCTCGACAAGTAATCCTCTCTCGCGAAAGAAGTGGCACAAATCTTTCTTAAGCTCTTCCCAGCCTGGCACTCTATCTATATCCTCCACGGCGAGTTCGAGCGTTAGAGTAAACTTGTAGGGCTTCTCAAATAGGTCTAAAAGCCTCTTATATTTCTCCACCACGTAATCGTCAGCAGGTCTAAACTTCTTCTCCTTAATTAGCCACTTCGCAACTTCGTAAACTTCCCTCGCCTCACTGAGCTTGTTCGGTCCATCCTTGTCCAGACCAAACCACAAAACATCTTTAATCCACTTTACCTCCCGTTTAAACGGGTTGATCTCTACCGCATGCCAGCAGTGTTCTGTAGAGATTTCAACGTTAAACTTCTCGACCGAGAGAATTTTCATAACTGCAGGCGGCTCGTTTCCTATTTCAGCAGAGATTTCATAAGTTCCCTCCTTATCAAACTCCTCAATACGAGGCGGGTAGTACTTTAAAGTCAGTGTAAGTTCATCTAAATTTAATTCGACGAGAACTTCCGCACTAACGTCCGAAATTCTGTATTTCCATCCCTTTTTCTTTATCTCCTCCAGTAGAGGATTAATCCAAGGATGAAACCGTTTCACATCGTCTTCACTTAAGTCAAACTCGCCCTTCAGCCTGACGGTGTATTTCATGGATTGACTACGAGTGCTATTGTTGATAAAGCTTTACTTAACTAAATCAAAAGAACGTGAAAATAATAACAAGAAGAGTAAGAGAAAAGACTAACCTAGAGGTTGCGCAATGTCTATATTAGTATCTTTATCTTTAAACTCTAAATTTTGTTCGTAACAGATCTAAAAGATGCCACCGGAGTGGGGGAGGAGACGACAGGATGGCGCCCGAATTTAGCCGTTCGGGCTACGGCAGTAGTGGAGCCCCGTTCAACCGGGGCGCGTACCCCTCCCCCATGGTGGCTGGCTATCATAGGAACCAATGCAATTTAACCCTTGCGGTAGGCTAATCGTCTTCTTCAAGAAGCAACTTTAACTCTTTTTTCAACTCTTCTTTAAACTGTTCAACTCTTTTTTTGAGCGAGTAGTAAGTAATGTCGCCTTTTGCCCTATTTTTTCTTAGGAAACATTCACATTGGTATCCATCAGGTCCCAAACAATGACATCTCCAACCATCATCTTCATCAATGTGCATTGCCAGTGGATGCCCACAGACGCAACACACTTCTTCACTTTCTTCGCTTGTAGTTTGGAAGTCTATGTTTGCTACGCTATCTGGACTGATTTCTCCACTCCATCCGCACTTTTTACAGTAGCAGTCATAGACAACTGTTATTTCATTAGGTTTAACATCGTAGAGAACTACTGCATCTAATCCACTTTCTCCACAGTTCGGACAGTACTTAGGTTTACTTTTCTCGATTTTTTCGTTGTAAATTTTTTCAAATTCCTTTAGCTTTTCCTCATCTATTCTCATCCCTAAATTCTCAATCTGAAGGTTCTTATGGTTTTTTTAAGTTTAGCAAGTGTGGATGAAGCCTTGAGACGTTAGAATTAATTGGGAGCTTCGATCCCTTCGAAGTAATCGGGGAAGCTATGTCACATGTTCTATAAAGTTACCACTTTCTCGGATAAATGTAAATGTTTCCTTGCTGTCTAATTAAGAAAACGAGTTCTGGAAGGAAAAGTTGAGCTTCCATATCAATACAAACGTTGGTATCTATAACTCTCCCTTGTTCATCGATTAAAACCTGATAACACCCGACAATCGGATCGTCTAAATCAACTACGATCCCTTCAACCAAACTCCGAACTTCAACTTGAATGCCCAAGCTCCTTAGGAACTCGACCATCTCGTCAATGTTTATCTCTCTAACTTTAGCAATTCCAAGTAAAGCTTCAACCTCTCCTTCTTCCAAATACCTTATAACTATTAGCGGAACAAATACTGGCATTCTGATAAATTTAAGCGTGAATCCTAAAACGTAGGCGTTGGTTATTGGTTCTACAGCCTCGTAGCTCGGATAAACGTAAATTCTTCTTACAACACTCTCGACAGTTCTTAGACTCGGATTGATTGCCTTGTCCTTTACGACGAACCTCCGTCTCAGGTTGAGCTTGGACAGAGTTCTGATTGCTACAGCCCCTTTATCCTTAATACTCCACACGTAATCTCTAAATTCTTTATCGTTACATTTGCAACCTAACACCTTTTTTCCATCTGAAGAATAAAAGACGGGAAAACGAGTGTAACCAATTAGGGCTATCATCTTCTCAACACGCTCACACTTACCCCATCTTTCGTCGATATGATGAACGCAACTTTCTTCTCTCTTTCGAGCCACGCTCTAAATGAGTAGTAAGCAAAACCACTTGCAATAGCTCCTAAGCCTCTGAATTCCAGTCTTGAACAGATTTCCCTTATTCCCCTAACCTCGTCTTCAATCTCACTCGGTGAAGGTAGCACTACATACTCATCCCAGTCAATGTAAATGTAGTCCTCTGCAACTCCGATGAAAAGAGTTGGTGTATTCGTTTCTAACGCGTATCGCTGAGCTATGATTCTTGCAGTAGCGTTATCAAACGTACAGATTGCTATATCTGGCTTTAACTGTCTGTGCAGATCTATTAGCTGTTCAACTGATTTGATGTTCATGTGGATAGGAGTTACGGAGACATTTGACAGGATTTGAATTAGTGCAGTTAGAGCCGTAACCTTTCTTCTACCTTCGTATCCCTTCGGAAGGATGTAGTTGTCGTAGTTTGCAACTTCAACTCTTTCTCTGTCGATTAAGATTATTTGAGAAGCATGAGGTAAAATAAAAGGGAGTAAATTGGATGCTAAAAATCCACTACCTAGGAACATTATTCTAACTTGTTTCAGCTTTATCACCTCTAAAAGATTGCTTACTAACAGTCCAAGCTACTCCTCCGCCTAACGGTAAATCACTGCGCAACACTTCTTTTCCAGTCTCGAAATCGTAAAGCTTGATTGGTTTGTTCTTACACTCCTCATTAAACTTTGAACACCTTATATCGTAAACCTCAAGAACTGTTCCGTCGTCAAATACTAGATCAAAACCGTAGTCGTGTAGGTCGTTTAGATTTACTCTAACTTCTACGACTTTTTTACCTATCAATTTCTTCAGAAGTTCTGCATCTTCTTTTCTCATAATCCCATCTCCAAAAAATTAAGAACAAAGTAATCTTTCAAGGTATCCAGGCTTAAGCGTTTCAGCAGGTCTCCGCGGTAGCTCAACTCTCCCAAGCTCCTCTAAGATGGGTCTTCTCTCTTTCACGACTTTGGTAATCTCCTTCTCTTCAGACACCTTAGCGGTTAATCTGGCTATGTTTGCAACAATGTCTTTGATCAATCTTGGATGGAAACTATCAACGGGAATCTTTGCGTGTGGGTAGTCAATCTTTAGATTACATCTACTTCCGCAATGGATAACCACAATCGGCGGGCTTCCGAACTTCTCAAGTAGCTTTAACGAATCTTTAAGGTATGGAGCTGTGTTTTCACACAGATCACTCACCAAAATTATCGCCTGTAAGTCTATCGGTTTCTCCTTAAGCTGTTGAGCTAAAAGTAAGATTGCACTACCGATTGAAGTAGTCCCATCTGGTTCCAAGCTTCTGAGTTGTTCCCTACTTACTGTAAAGGCGTACTCTCTAAAGGCTATCAAGTGGGTGATTCTAGTCATTCTGCTGAAAACTTCATAGAGCTTGTCCGTAATCTCCAATGCTTCCCACATGCTACCGCTAACGTCCACTATCAAAGCCAAGTTGCCCAAATTCACGCTTTTAGCTATTTCGTCGAGAACTTTCTCGGCCCTCTCCTCTAACACCTTTGATAGTTTAGGTGTTAAGGCTTCTGTCTCCTCAAGGTGCTGTCTTATAGATAGGAAGCTGAACGGATCTTTCACCTTTTCAATCTTTGAAATGGCTATTCTCTCGAATTCATCATCTCCTAAGATTGTTCTAAACCACCTGGCATGTCTAACGAAATCGTCTGGCGTAGAAATCTTTGCAAGCTCGTAAGCCTCCTTTGGCGTCTGTACCCACTGCATGACTAAGTGTAGCGGAATTTTATACGTTCTAACGAGATCGGCTGGAGTTAGATTTAGCTCTTTCATTGCGTCAATCATAGATAGCTGGCTTAGTTTGTATGCGAGTGAGTAGTTCGGATGGTTGATCTTTTTGTCGTTTACGTATTCTCTTGGTAAATAGAGGTAGGAAAACATCTTTCTGAAATTTGTGGGTGAGATAAAGAATGCTCTGATTATATCATTTTGTGGTGTATTGGCAATCTTAACCGCTATAGCCAATCTAAGTCTTCTGGTGTTTTCCTTTTTGTCAATTACATCCATGATGTGTAGTAAGTGTGAAAATGGAACCATCTGGATTAAAGCCCAAGCAACATTTCTATAATCCTTTGGAGCGTAGGTTATTAACGCTAAGATTGCCTTGCATAGCCTTTCTCTATGATAAACTTTATTGTTTAACGAATACGTTGTAGCCCTTGCCAAGAGGTCTGGATTGCTCTTAGCAATTGTCGTAACGTCGATTAAATCGCCACCTTGAATGAATGATAGTATCTTCTCTGCGGAGATAGAGGCGACTTCCAAGAAGATCACCTCAACCGAATATTGCACTCAACCTGTAAACTACTAAAACGTTACCTTCAACTCTAACGGAATACTTCGTTTTCTTCAATTCGTCTGCAATTTCAGGATCTAGTTCTTTCAGAATAGACAGTAAGTTTGCCTTAACGTCTTCCTCGGGCATGTCTGGGATTTCAAACTCCTTTCCCAAAACGATTAATTTGTTCACCATTGTTTATCCCTCCACTAAAGCCTCCGTTCGCCTGCCGTGATGATGGTTCGCGGAGCGGGATTTGAACCCGCGTCTTTCGGGTTATCAGCCCGACGCTCTACCCAGCTGAGCTATCCGCGGACACGGCAGGCATGGAGGCTGGGTACCTGATTATAAGCACTGTGTATTTAACTATTTTGCGACAAGAATTGTCAAATTCTACACTGTTAAATTCTATAATTTTTAATAATTATCTAAAATATTTATTAAAAAATTTTATAAAAAACTTATGATGTAGAGTTTAAGGGGACGACTTTATAGATATTTTCAAACCAAGAGAATAAAGGAACTCTCCAACCGTAGGTATAAAAGGTGTATTTCTTTCCGATTTCAACACTTGCATAAATGTCTGCAGAGTTAAATTTCCCGAATACTATAGTATCTCTGTTCATTAAGACAACTTTTTTTTACCATCCTCGGTTTTTATGACTATGAAGAAATAATCCTTGTCATCGTATCTTTTGACGTATTTGTCGATTACAGTAGCGTTGGGATACTCATGTCTACTTAAACTCATGATCAGATCTGGTAGGGTGTATATTAACACTGCAAACGCTACGATTCCTATCAATACCAAAATACTTAGGATATCTTTACGATCCATAGCGATATAAGGGTATTTTGTTTAAAACATGTTACAGCCTCGAATACGGAAGTTTTAAATATTATCCGTTTAAATGTTATTTATAGGAATTTTAACGATAGTTTTGAGTGATGATGTTGAGAAAGAATTTAGGAGAGTTGTTAGGGGGATGTATGGGGCTGAGAAGGGAAATCTATCGAAATTCATAGAAGATGCGATTAGAAACTATATTCATTCGCTCAGGAAGGGGGGCAGAAATCTTTAAATATAGCAAAGTGTAAATTTTTGTAGCGGAGTGTAGTGTATGAGTGAGAGGTTACTACCGCCCAGAGAGGCTTGTAGGAGGCTTGGGATTCACTTTGTTACTTTAAAGCGGTGGATTTATTCTGGTAGGATTAGAGCAGTTAAAACTCCTACTGGTAGGTGGATGATTCCAGAGAGTGAAGTTGAGAGAATAATTAGCGGAAAAGAAGTCAAAGAGGTTAGAGCAATTATCTATGCTCGTGTAAGCTCTAGTGACCAGAAGAGTGATTTAGAGAGACAGATAGAGTACCTCACACAGTATTGTACTGCTAAAGGCTACAGAGTAGTTGAAGTCTTAAGCGATGTAGCTAGTGGGCTTAAGACCAATCGCAGAGGATTACAAAAGCTTTTCAATTGTGTAGTAAACAGGCAAGTAGACGTAGTAGTTGTCACCTATAGGGATAGATTAACAAGATTTGGTTTTGAGTATCTAGAGTACTTCTTTAAACAGTATAGTGTACGAATAGAGGTCGTCTATGGTGAAGAGCCTAAAGATGCGTACCAAGAGCTAGTTGAGGACTTGTTAGCAATCGTTACGTCGTTTGCTGGTAAGCTATACGGTATGAGGAGTCACAAGAAAAAGAAGCTCGTTCAAGGATTCAAGAAGCTTCTAGAGGAGGTTGAGGAGAATGACTAGAATAGTTAGAACAGTTATTGTTAAGAGCGTTAAGCTACCTAGGAAAGCGTTTAGAGTTTTCATTGAACTTAAGGACATATACCGTAACATGGTGGAACAACTGGTACTCTACGCTGTAAGGAACAACATTAAGAGTTTCACCAAACTCAAAGCACTAAAGTACCATGAAATGAAAAGTCTTTATCCTCAATTACCTTCACACTACGTTTATACTGCTTGTCAAGACGCTAATACTAGAACCAAGAGCTTTCTTCGGTTAAAGAAATTAGGACTAGCTAAGAGAGACTACCCAGAGGTTAGGAAGGTCAGTATCTGGCTTGATGACCACTTATGGAAACCAAATGGATACACCTCAATTAAAATAGCAACCCATAGAGGATGGGTTACAGTAGAGTTTGAGCCTCATAAACAGTACTGGAAATACATCAATAGAGGATGGAAGCTAGTTTCCGAAGCTAAGATTAAGCTTGATAAGAGGAATAGACAGCTCATAATCTACCTCATCTTTGTTAAGGAAATCGAGAAGTGCAGGCCTAGAGGTTACCTACCCGTTGATGTAAACGAGAACAATGTTACAATGCTCGTCGATAATATTGCTTACACCTTTGAAACCGGTACAGAGAAGCTCGTTCTCGGTTACCATTATCGTAGAAAAGGAATTCAGAAGAAATACGATAAGCACTATGGTAAGAAGTCAAGAATTAAGAGGAAAGCTATGAGGAAGCTGAAAGAGAGGAAGAAGAAGCTTGATATTAGGTGGAAGATAGCGAATATAATTGTTAAAACTGCCTATGAGAAGCAATATTCTATTGTTCTTGAGAGGCTTGGTAAGAAACCTGCCAATAACATGATAGCCAGAATTAAAGATAAACAATTACGACATAGAATATTCCAAGCTTCTTTCAGGAGTATTCAGAGAGCAATAGAGGAAAAGGCAAAAGAACATGGCGTAACAGTAATCTACGTTAATCCAAAGAATACATCAAGACTATGCCCTGTCCATGACGCTCCAATAAATTACAACGACAACTCTAGGATAGGTAAATGCGGTAAAGGTGGAGAACTATGGCATAGAGATGTTGTCGCTTGTTGGAATCTTCTCCTGAAAGCCCTACGAGGTGATGGGAGCTATGCTCCAAACCTCGTAGGGTTAGACGTAGATGTGGGGCTCGTTCCGTTAGCCTCGAATGCCACCCATGACTCCATAGGGATACCCAAATCTCTATGGGCGAGGTGGAAGTCCCTACCGCAGACACAAAAAGCTATAGTTTTAAACAAAATGAAGCGGTAGGGACAAACGGAGTAATGCCATTAATATATTGGTTTTAATCCCAGAAAAAGAAAAGAATATTACAAAGCCAAGAAAGAGGTAGAAAAACTCCTCCAGAACAAAACTGTAATCTACCTCTTTGAAGCGGAATCTGACCTCTATCGCTCAAACGCCAAGACAGTTAAAAATATCGATGCAAGCAACGGTGAACTACTAACATTCACCAAAAACGGCAGAGCTTGGCAGGACATCGAAATCGTCAAGAACGGAACCTATAGGCTTGCTTTAAGGGGTGTGGGAGAGTTTAAAGTAAGAATTGGAGATCACGAATTTATCCTTAAAGCAAATTCTCTGAACTTCACGTACACTCCGCTATTCAATCTAACTAAAGAAAAATATAGGTTGGAAATACTCGCAAGTAAGAATTCTTACTTAGATGTCATCTGGCTCTACTCCGCTAAAACAAATCAAACGATAGATCAGCTATTCGAAGTCAAAGAAAAACCTGCCGAAATAATAAACTACACAAAAATTAACCCGACCCTCTGGAAAGTTAAGGTAAACGCAAAGAAGCCATTCATGCTTAGCTTTGCCGAAGCTTACGATCCTTTATGGGAAGCAAGAGTGTATAAGAACGGCAAGTTGGTGGAGAAGGTTAGATCAATACCATTATACTCAGTTATAAACGGATTTTGGATTAATGAAACCGGAGATCTTTTATCAAATACACACTCCAAGCTGCTTAAAGATTTCCGCTACAACTTTCCTCTTCTGCGTAGGCTATCTGTTCTATGACGGGGAAGAGATAAGAGATTGAAAGAAAAATTATGCTGAGACAAACGTGATTTAGAAGTTCGAATAAAGAAAACTCAGATTTGGTGATAACATCCTTCTAAGTACAATCATTGCAAATAATAAAGATTTACAGAAAACTTAAATACTTGAATTCACAAAAATATGTGTATGCCCAACATAACTCTATCGATATCGGATGACATCTACAAAAAGATGAAGAAGTACAGCGAAATTAAGTGGAGCGAAGTTGTTAGGAAAGCTATAGTAGATTACTTAAAGAAGTTAGAAGAGAGCAGAATGGAAATTAGCACAAAGGATCTTTTAAAAGAGCTTGGTAATGACTTTAAAAAGAGTTTGGATGAATTAGAACTTGAAAAAGCTATAGAAGGTTACAAAAAGATGAGGGATACAGAATGGAAAAGAATCTCTACGATACAAGCAAACTAATTGATGCATATAAAAAGAATAAGAAAATTCAAGGATATACAACAATTTTTAACCTTATAGAGTTTCCTAAGGCGTTAGAACTCAACCTCATAGTATTATATCCGTCAAAATCTGATTACAACTTAGCCTTGAAGATTTCTACAGAACTGCTAAAAATTGGAAAACCAATACCAGCTGTAGATGTGCTAATTTCGGCAATTGCCATAAACAACGGTTTAAGAGTTGTTACAAAGGACAGGCACTTTTTGTTCGTTAAAGACGTTATAGATGATTTTGAAGTTGTTGTGAAAGATTAGAACCTTCAAGACGACGGATGGAACATATTGGATATGCAAACTGGAAGAATTAAATTTATGATAATTACTTTTTTGTCTAGCAAATTCTTGTTTTTACAAAACGTCGCTAAGAAAGCCCCGCTTTTCACAGTAGTTCCGAAAGTGGAATATTTGGCAACCAGATAAAAATTCAGAGAGTATTTCAAAATCAAATAAAAATCCTCAACCCTATTTAGGTTGACCTAATTGCCAACTTTCGGAAATACTGTGAAAAGCGGGGAGGAGGTCAAAGAGAGGTTAAGAAGTGAAGAGAGCCTTTTGAGATTGTCTCCTAACTATTTCTTTTTCGTTCGGGATAAGATATCAGACTTGGCGAATTCTTCTACTTTCTCTGGATCTATTTTCCTTCTAGCTAAGCTTTTTACTTTCTCTGCCACTTCTAATAGTTGTACTATATCCTCCAAACCCTCCTTCTCAGCGTACTTCTTGACGTACCAGTAGTACAGGTCGATTGCACTACCTAGGATTTCACTCATGTCCGCTCCAGTGACTTGCATGAGTATTGCAAGTTTGCTCCTGTGCTCGGGCGTCAGCATTATTGATGTCCTTAACAACTCTCCTCTGCGCTCTCTATTTCCTTTCATGTCTTCACTTTCCATTCCCACACCTCCTATCTCTACGTTACTTGCCCCCACTATTTATAATTATCTAACAAAGTGTGCGTAATTTACTTTTGAATAAGTATGCAAAGTTGAATATATTAACTTTAGCAGAGTTAAATATATTTAACACTTAGCAGAGTATGTACTATCATAAGATTACTTAGAGTATTAGTGACTTCACCAAGTGGGAGATGTTGGGAGTTGAGTGTAAAGGAAGTTGAAAATGTGGTTGGGTTACCGGAACATCTAGTGGTGTTAAGGACTAAGAAGAAAGGAGAAGCCGTATACAAGCAGTTCAGGAGAAACGAAAACGTTATACGAGAGATAATCAAGATGAGAAGTTGTGACATAAAAGAGATAGCAGAAAAATTGAACACGAACACCCTGACAATTCTGATTATCGTTGGAAGGTTGAAGCAAGCTGGAATTATTAGGGAGGTGAGAGTAAAATGAAGGTTTACACGATAATGCAGAGAGTAGTGAAACAAATCTCCCAAGAGTATAATATACCCGAAGAAGAAGTTTGGGTTGCTGTAAGAAAGTTAAAAGAAAAAAGTAGAAGTATTAAAATCTAATCTCCCCTTCTTCTCTTAGAATCTGCAAGATCATTTCTCTAATCTTGTTCTCCAAGACTTTCTCAAGTTCATCGTCGATGATTGTATCCATTATCTCCTCTCCACCAAATTCCTCAACAAGTTTCGTGGGATCGAGCATCGCTTTGCATTTCCAGCATCTCATTCTGGAGGGTTCGTTGAACTCACCGCATATTTGGCATCTTACGGGTGAGAGTCTTTTAACGTCTGGCTCAGCTTCTTCGTCTCTTATTAATCCCAATTCTTTGAGAATTTTCTTATCCGCATCGGAGTCCACCAGTTTGGCATATCTCCTTAGGTGCCTTGATCCCATGATGTGTCCACTTCTCTTAGATAGCTGTTGTTCCGTGAGCAGGACAGCCCAGAGCGTTATACCCGTATGCCTCAGCTTGTAAGGGCTGAATCTCTTTCTCTTCTTAATCCCAGCCCTCTTGAAGAGTCTGTCGAGGATCCTATGGTAGGCATTGTTATCTATAGGTTTAACGATACCTTTCCTGAATGCGTTTAGGTCGATCCACATAGGTGCAGATGGATCATCCTTGAGAGGGTGAACATTGAGCCATCTGGATACGTAGGGTAACGAGAAACTTAGATGCGGACTTCTACGAAATGTCTTGCTTCTCCTTATCTCTACTCTTATACCGTTCGCACCGTACCTTCATTTATCAAATTATATCAGACTGTATCAGGTACGGTTAGGTTCATCACGGCTAACATCCCCCAAGCCCGACTACGGGAGCAGAACTCCCCTCATCGAACTTGGGTTCATCAGAGATTCATCACCCTCATTAATCATCGGGTTCAGCAACATCAATAGTAGATTATAGGAAAAGGCTTATAAATCTTACTTTTCATACTTCTCATAGGTGTATGAGATGGTCAGGAAGACTGTTGAAATACCCGACGAACTTTGGAGAGAGTTTGAAGTCCACGCAGTTAGGAAGTTTGGGTATTATGGTGCTATAAAGAAGGCATTAGAAGAGGCGATTAGACTATGGTTAGAGAAAGTGAAGAAAGAGCAACAATAGTTGGTAAACTCCTTGTAAATGATGATGTAGCACTAGCAAAGCTCCTTACCTTGATGAGAATGTTTAGAGATTCCGTTGAGTTAGCTCATACCCTACTTTTTAGGAGAAAATTTAGTGAAAGTGAAGTCAAGAGAAGACTAACTAAAGTTTTATCTAATGCTTGGTATGCCAGCTCAGCAATTAAAGTTGCTAAGCTGTATAAAGAGCAAACAAAGATAAAACTCAGAAAACCGCTACTATATTCTGTTGGTGCTAAATGTGAGGAGGGAAATCGTAACATCAGATTAGTAAGCACTGATAAAGTACTAATAAAAATACCACATGCTGACGGTAGACACGAATGGATTGAGGTAAGAGTTAGGTTCGGTAAAAATTACATACCCTTGCTCCAAGAACTAAATAGTTGCAATTATGGTGCTGGTGTAACGATTAAGCTCAAAGGTAAAAGAGAAAACTGGAAAACGGTATTTAGGAAGAAGCTTTACCTATATCTCAACGTTCCAGCCGATTTATATGCAAAGTACTTTGGTAAGAGAGTTAAAGTGGAGTCGGAAAATAAGTTCTATGCTGGTTTTGATTTTAATGTTGATAGGATAAACATGGTTATCGTCGATTCTTATGGAAGAATCAGAGATATAAGGAATATCCACTTCCCCGAAGTCATTAACTACGACAAAAATAAGTCTAGAGCAATTAGACAGGATGCTCTTTCAAAGCTCGTGGAATACGCTGTCTCGCACGGAGTAAAATACTTCGTTATTGAAGACTTATCTAAACCAAATAATATAAGGGGTAATGTTAGGAAGTGGAGTATTCGGAAGTACCAGCAACAGGTAAGCATGCTCGTTAAGAAGGTTGGTGGCACACTTGTTAAGGTGAATCCAGCTTATACTTCAATCGATGCTATAGGTATTTCGTTGTCGAAAGGAATTGATGTTCATACTGCATCAGCCTACCTCATAGCGTTGAGAGGTATAAAAAGATACACTACAATACAAAAAGCTACAGTTTGATGTTTCTACCCCATGCGTCCCTCACAAAATCGCCCACCGTCAAGGTTAGGACTTCTTCAGGTCTGCAGCACAAGTCTAAGTGGCACATGATAAGTGCAGAATCTCTTTCATTCATCGTCACACTAACAAGTTTTAAGACTTCATCAACGCTCAGTAGGTCGTCTCTGGTTAGATCGTTGTCCTTGGGTTCCCTTCTCTTTATTTTTCTCGCTAATTCCTCATTCCCACGAAATCTCAGGAAGTATTTCAGAGCCTTTTTGTATTCGTTGATTGTGTTCAAAGATTGCTTTGAGAGTTCTAGCTCTGCGAAAAGATCTTCGATGACGTCTTCGTTTAAATTGTCCAAGTTCAAGTTGTATCTTTCACATAGCAATCTCAGAGATTTTACCTCTCTACAAACCCTCGCCACGCTTACGCCGTTTGCGAGTCTATGGTTCTTGTATTTTAAGATGAATTTTTTGTTGGTTTCTGAAATTTTGCTCTTTTTGATTCTTTCGATTTCCCTCTCTAATTCTCTTTCGTAATCGATTGATCTCCACTTTTCTACGTCGACAACAATTTTCACGTTACTGACATTATCTAAGGAGGTATATAAAGGGTTAAAGTTTGTCCCCGTGCCTCGAACTCTCTTATGAGGGCCCGGACCGGGACTCGAACCCGGGACGACAGGATCCACAGTCCTGCGCTCTACCCCTGAGCTATCCGGGCCGTCGATGAATAATAGGATGTGGAGGATTAAAAAACTTTTCAGTCGTTTATGCAGATCATGTGTCCCATCTTCTCCATCTTTGTTTTAAGGTACTTCTTGTTCTCTTCAACTGGCTCGATCACTATAGGCTCTCTAACAACCTTAAATCCATACTTCTTGAGTTCTTCAATCTTATTGGGGTTGTTGGTCATCAATCTCACGGATTTCACACCTAAATCCATAAGAATCTGTGCGGCAATGCCGTAGCTTCTCAAATCTGGTGGAAATCCAAGCTCAACGTTAGCTTCAACTGTGTCCTTACCTTCCTCCTGCAGTTTGTAAGCCATCAGCTTGTTTATTAAACCAATTCCTCTCCCTTCGTGACCTCTCATGTAAATTAGAACCCCCTTACCCTCCTCGTCAATCTTCTTCAAAGCCCTTTCGAGTTGCTCTCCACAGTCGCATCTCAGAGAGTGAAAAACATCACCTGTCAAGCATTCGGAGTGAATTCTGACGAGAACATCTCCCTCGCTGACGTTTCCCTTTACTAAAGCGACGATTTCACCTAAAGGTGTTTTATAGCCAACAGCCTTGAAAGTTCCGTAAAATTTTGTCGGAAGTGTTGCGCTGACAACTCTCTCAACTAGCTTCTCGTTCTTCAACCTAAACTCTATAAGCTCGTTGATACTAACTGCTTTCAATCCCATCTCTTTGGCGAACTTTACTCCAAAATCCCTATCTGCGATATTTCCTTCATCTAGAAGAGGTGCGTAAACCCCGGCAAGTTCAAAACCGGATAATCTCGCCAAATCCAAGCTTGCCTCCCCAAAACTCGGTCTCTCTAAAACTCCTCCTTCCTTAGCTTCTTCAACGAAAATTCTTCCCGGATATATTACGTCGTTTAGATCGAGCTTTCCTCTTGCAAGTATCTTCATAAACTCAGCCCTATCGTTAGCTGATAGACTTTTAAAGTCCAAAGGGATTGCGTTCCCGTTGAAAACTTTGTACCTGTTCAATCCAAGTTCAACTATCCTCTTCCAAGGCAGGGCAACTCTAATCTCATCGCAGTGCTTCATCATCATCTTCACGACTTCAACGCTCACGACTTCAGCCGGAATAGCCAAAACAGACTTTTCATCGTAAATTACAACTGGCTTAGAAGACTTGACTGCCTTAACCACTTCTTTCATGAGGTGTAATCAATCCTAAGTATTTAACATTTTTGAGATATATCTCAAAAATGTTATGGGTTTTCGTAGGGATACTTCTCGGGTTTCTTCTCCTTGGGCAATTCCTTCTTTTTTTCATTAATAAATCTCTCGAGCTCTCCAGCCTCTTTTAACTCTCTGTACTCGCTCTCGCTCATCTCTATGATAAAACTCCCAACGTAACCACACTCTTTGCACATGTACTTTCCCGTGTATCCTCCACTATCTAACTCAATTTCATTTGAACCGCACACCGGACAAACCAGAACTCTCGTCATAATTTTAACTCGTTCAAAGCGTTTATAACACTTTGTAGGGCTTTAAGGTTTATGAAGTAATCTTCCAAGGCGTTTATCATTGCACCCATTTTTTCCGTCTTGACCTCGATGAACAAAATTCCATCTTTCGCATAGGTGTAGCACCAGTTCATATCATCTGGCTTTAAAGACAAGTGAATCAATTCAGCATTATCGCTCTCGATCTTTACCCTTGCGAACAGCATAGCCTGTCAACCTCGCTTATGAATTCCTCAACCTTGTCAGCCGGAATTATTGCACCTGCGGCAACCCTATGCCCTCCACCCCTTCCTCCTACCTTTTCTCCAGCCTTCTGCATGACTTCAGCCAAGTTCACCTTCAATGAATCGTTGCCCCTTGCAGAAACTTTAGCCCTCTCGCCCTTAACACTCACAGCTATGAAGGGTTTGTCTGGATAGAAGTATCGCGAGAATATGGTTGCTATGGGACTTGCAGCGTTTCCATCGCTCATGATGACGTACCTTATGCAGAAACCCTCTCTTACGTCATCTCTCACAGCGTTTATTCTTTCCAGTAGTTCCGTCGTGTAGTTTCTCCATATCTCGAAAGCCTTGTTCAAATATTTTGAATCTCTCAAACACAGCGCAAAGCCTAGACTACAAGCGGTAACCCTTCCACAGGCGTTTATGACATCGCACATCGTAACTGCATTTCTTATCAGCTCGCTCTTTAGAATTATCCTACCCCTCATTATATCGTTAAAGACACCGGTATATGCATTCATTTTCAGCAACCTTAAAGCTACAGCATTCGAAAGTCTATACATCTCCTCATCGCTTAGCTCTTCAAAATCTTTATCACCATCTATCCTTACTTTTCTCAAGAAATCCTCGAGTTCATCCTCCTTGCCGTAGAAATCTAAGAAAGGCTCTAAGGATAACATCAAAGCTTCTCTAACCTTCATCGAATGCAAACTCAATCCACTCTTAACCTCTATATAACCACTCTCTATTCCTTCTCTCAAGATTTCTGCATTTCCTCCCTTCATCTTCTGCTTGTCTCCGATTGCACCTACCAAGGCTATTCCAGCTAAATCCCTGTTATCTCCTAAGACGTTTGCAAAGACGTAAGCTGTTCCACTTGCAGACAGCTCGTAAGTCCCATCCAAACCAGCAAGATGCGGATTTATGTGAACCAGATTATCCTTCTCGATCCTGCCAGTGGGGATGTGATGATCAACTACTATCGTATCGGCCTCAATCTTGGAAACAACATCAGGATAACCACTACCCATGTCCGAAAGAATGACTAAATCATCCTTGTCGTATTCAACTTCCTCATTCAAACCCTTCAAAAATCTAACCTGAAAGTCCTTACCCAGCCTGATAAGGGCGGTTGCTATTATAGCTCCAGCCGTTATCCCGTCTGGATCGTAATGCGTAAATATCCTCACGAAATCGTGCTTCTCGACGAACTTGATTCCTTCCCTAGCTATAGCTTTCAGTATGTCCAGCATTCTTCCACCCTTGTCATCAATTGCATAACTAATTTACGCCTACAAGATAGTTGAATGCACAGTCAACAATTCTCACGTTGATGAATTCGCCGATGTTACCTTCTCTGACTACAACTGGTCTGTAAGAATCGGCTCTCGCAAGCTTCGTTCCGTTCTTTCCATTCTTGGTTATCAGAACTCTCAAACGCTTACCTATAAACCTTCTGTTCCTCTTAAGTCCTATACTCCTTGCCAACTCCGTAAGCTTTCTCGATCTTTCCTTTACTATCCACCCGTGAATTTCCTTCAACTTGTAGGCTGGGGTGAAAGGTCTCTTCGAGAACCTCGTTATGTTCACAATATCTGGCTCTACATTTTTTATCAGTTCGTAAGTTCTCCAGAATGCCTCCTCAGTTTCAGTTGGAAATCCCACTATTACATCCGTCGAAACCATAACATCATCAAACCTCCTTCTGAAAGCTTTTACAACCTCTATAAAGTCTTCAACGCTGTGATCTCTGTTCATATCCCTCAAAACGTTCTCATCTCCACTCTGAACGGGAATGTGTATAAACTTGTACATCTTTTCACTCTCGAAAGCGTTTAAAAGGTCGTCGAGCATCTCAACCGCATGTCTTGGATTCATCATTCCTACCCTAACCCTGAAATCGCCCTCTATCTCGCTTATAGCTCTCAACAGGTCGGGTAGCATGTACCTCCCTTTATCCAACCCGTAAGCGCCAGTATCCTGAGATGTTATCTGTATCTCCTTGAAACCGTTTTCAACGCACTTCCTAACCTCATCAACTATGCTCTCAAACTTAAAGCTTCTCAATCTACCCCTCGCAAACCTCGTAGCGCAGAAGCTACACCTTCCAGTACAACCTTCGGCTATCGAGACTATGGCTATAGCGTTTTCTCTCAACCTCCTCTTAACACAGCTAATTTCCGACTTGTCCACGTCCGTTCTGTCAATGAGTATTGGTTTCTCACCCTTCAATACTGACTTCACAACCAAATCGATAACGTGAACGTTATCTGGACTGACCAAAGCATCTGAAACCTCCAAACACTTTTTAGTGGCTATTCTGGGTAGACAACCAGCCATCACAACCTTCTTACCCTGTCTCTTCAAACTCTCGGCTCTCTTGAGAATTTTTCTTTCGGTAAAGTCTACAACACCACACGAGTTGATAACGACCACGTCAGCCTCATCTGCACTATCGACTAACTCGAAGTTTTTGGCTAGTATTCCCCTCATTATATCCGAATCCGACTGATTCATAGTGCATCCGTATGTTTCTATGTACACTTTGACCATCACATGATCTATTATCAATGTGTTTTTAAATTTAAACTCAGGCTCAGTAGTGTGAAGATAAATAGACTCTACGCCGATCTGGGATTACTTGCAACTGCAGTCGTATGGGGTGCTACGTTTCCCGTCATAAAGATAGCTTTAAACTACATATCTCCCTTCGCCTTTAACTCGATAAGGTTCTTTTTGGCTTCTCTTCTCTTCATACCCTTCCTTAAAAGGGAGGGGTGGAAGGAGGGTATAAAGATAGGTTTTTGCACGTTTTTAGGATACAGTTTCCAAACCGTGGGTATGAAATTTACAACGGCAACGAACGCGGGTTTTATAACGTCCCTCTACGTAGTCTTAGCTCCTATCCTCGCTTACCTGCTCTACAGAGCGAGACTTAGGTTACTTGATGTGCTGTGCCTAATAATTGCCTTAATCGGATTTTACCTTCTCTCTGGATATGAGGGGTTTAGATTTGGGGACATACTCATCTTTCTTTGCGCCATTGGGTTCGGTATGGAGATTGCCATGATTTCATACCACTCTAAGAATGTAAATCCCACAATACTGGCATTCTGGCAGATATTGGCTGTAGCTATTTTCTCAACGCCTCTAGCTTTGATAACGACCGATAAACTGACTTTCAACTTTGATGTCATTTATGCACTGGTGGTAACGGTCTTCTTGGCTACATTTGTAGCTAAGATGTTTCAGAACTGGTTTCAGAGATACGTTTCAGTTACCGAAGCTTCTCTCATTCTATCGCTTGAAGGAGTCTTCGCCCACGTATTTGCAGTGTTTATGCTCGGAGAGACCTTAAGCGTTGTTCAATACTTCGGTGCTCTTCTCATAACTGTCGCCGTGATTCTGACTTCTTTAAGGTAGCATCGACAAGAATCGTAATGAGCTACCAATATTTTGTATTATCTATCACGGTTTATCGTTACAATCGTTCAACGTCGAGGAAAACTTTAAATAGTTGTCGTAATTCATCACGATTAATCACAATAGATAGGTGATGCTATGGAGCCTAAATTGGATATCGAGTTTAAGGGGAAGGAAATTGCAAGAACTGTCGGAATAGCTTGGGCTGGAGCCTTGCTCGAATGGGTTGACTTCTACACCTACGCACTACTGGCGGGAATTGTTGCACACGTGTTCTTTCCTGAGTGGGATCCAATAGCACAACTACTAGCATCCTTCGGAGCTTTAGCGTTAGGTTTCCTATTCAGACCACTTGGGGCACTGATATTTGGAAGGATAGGAGACATCTACGGTAGAAAAGTGGCCTTCGTGGCAGCAGCCTTTACAATGCTTGCAGGAACACTCGGAATTGGTATACTGCCGGGATACGCTCAGATAGGAATATTAGCTTCCGTATTGGTCTTTGTGCTTAGAATTATTCAGGGACTTGCTTTAGGAGGAGGCTTCGGAGCTACGATAGTTTATCTAGGAGAATCTATTCCAGAGAAAAGAAGAGGATTCTTCACTGGATTCCTTTTCACGACAGCTCCTCTGGGAATCGCTATAGTCGCCGCAATGATTAGCATAATAGGATCTTACTTTGGTGCTGATGCGCTAAACGAGTGGGCATGGAGAATAGTGTTCATACTTTCCGGATTAATAGTCACAATAGTCGCTCTGATAATGCACTTCTTCTACAAGGAAACTCCGGTCTTTACGATGCTTAAGACAATAAGAAAGACTACGAGTGCACCGATAAGGGAGCTATTCTCTGATCCGAAGGCAAGATTTCTCGTTCTATTGGCTTGGATAGGTGTGATAGGTGCACATGGACCTATTTGGTACACAAATCAGCTTATATCCAAGTATTACATGACTTGGCACGGAGTTTCGGAAGTTACTGCAAGCACGATACTTTCGATATGTACGTTGCTATCAGCATGGGCATACATAGTCTTTGGAGCTCTATCAGACAAAATAGGCAGGAGAAAGATCCTGCTTTTCGGAATATACGGAAACGCCCTAGCATTCATACCCGTGTTCTGGTTCATGAGAGAGGCTGCACTCGCAGGAAACCTTCCAATGCTCTGGATACTTACGTACACTCTGACTTTCCTGAACGGTATAGGCTACAGCGGAGCTATGTCAGCTTACTTACTTGAACTATTCCCGGCACGTATAAGACTCACGGCAACAGCCTTCACATACAATTTAGGCTACGGAATAACTGGAGGTTTAACTCCGCTCATAATTACGGCCATATACCGCTACATAGGCGACTGGTACTACTCAGTTATATCATGGTCGGTCGTTGCACCAATTGTTATGGGATTGTTCTTTGTCTTAAAGGGCTGGGAGACCTTGGGAACGAGAATATGGGAAGAACTCAGTGCTGGAAAGTTTGCAAAGCAAGCACTTATAGTGAATAACATATCGTTAAGAGAGCTTGCCAAGAAGCTAGCTGAAAATGGATACAGATCGGCTGTAGCAGTCTGCGGATCTAGTGTGAAGGTTATTGGAGAAAAGACGATACTGAGAGCCTTGGCAAAGGGAATAGATTTAGATGCGAAGGTCTGCGATGTCGGAATAGATGTTAGGTGCTGTGATGTGAGAGAACCACTCCCGATAGTCCTTGAAACGATGGAAGCGTACAATGTTAGGGATGTGCCCGTGTGCTCAAACGGCAGGATTGTGGGATACATAGACGCTAGAGAGCTGTTGGCTGAGACAGTTGGACTAAGAGCTTTAGCTGGAAAGAAGATTGCTGAAAGATACAGATTGAAAGATATTGCCAAGAAGCCTATAACGATCAAATCTAATGCTACACTGGCTGAAGCGATAAGAGTAATGGCTGAAAACAACATAGGAATACTACCGATTGTTAATAATGGAAAGCTTGTTGCAGTGTTCTCTGAGAGAGATGCAGTGAGAGCTATCGCAAACGGCGCGAGCTTGGAAGATAACGTCATGAACTATGCAACGAAGAATCCAAAAGTTGTTAGGAGCTCTGATCCCGTGAAAGTTGCGATAGAGCTCATGCTAAACTTGAACGTCAGGCATGTAATCGGGGTCGAAAATGATAGGCCAAGGTGCGTAGCTTCGGTCCGAGATATCCTACAGATCATATGAGCTCCATTTTTCTTTATTTTTTGCTCAGAGATTTTTTGAACATCAATTTTTTAAACAAGTAAGAGCGGACCCGGCGGGATTTGAACCCGCGACCTACGGCTTAGAAGGGCGAGCTAATGGAGCTGATTTATCAGAGTATTACAGGAAAAACAAGCAGAAGTTTAATATCTGGCTATTAAATAGAATTGAGCAATCAACAGCTAAGACCTACATAAGTTACCTTGACAGATACCTGTTACAGGGTAGGGTAACCTCAGCTAAAGACTTACAGGAGCTGTTACTAACCATAGAGAGCGGTAGAAATTGGTTTATCAAAGCTGTTAGAAACTTGCTTAACTTTGCTGAGGAGAGAGAAGAGCTTAGCCTTGAATACATAGCCAAGCTAAGGAGAATTCTTAAGGTTAAGCCAAGTGGTGTTAGAGAGGTTTACATAAGTGATGAAGAACTTATAGAAGCTTACAATAGCATAAAGGATAGCCTAAAGCCTTTCTTCAAGTTATTGGTTTACTCTGGCATGAGGTTAAGCCATGCTGTTAGCATGGTTAAGAGCTTTGATAGGGCTAACTTAGTGATCAAGGGTAACATAGCCAGATACCCTATTAGCTGGCTTAGCAAGGGTAAGAAAAGAGGTTATTGGTGCTATATTCCTAAAGAGTTTGCTGAAGAGCTTGAGAGCTTGGCAGTCTATGAGAACTATCACACTTACTCGAAAGGGTTACAGTATAAGAGAGTTTCAGCTGTAGCTATCAGAAAATGGCATTTAAATAAACTGATAGAGTTAGGAGTGCCGGAGAGCATAGCCGATTTTATTCAAGGTAGAGCCAGCTTAACAGTCGGTTCTACTCATTACTTGAACAAAACTAAGCAAGCTGACGATTGGTATAGCCGAATTGTCGATAGCTTGAAGGTGATAGAATGAGCAAGTATAGAGAGAAGAGAAGAGCTAAGATAATTTTTAAGAGGTTAAAAGCTGGCATAACTAAGCCAGAAGAGCTAACAGCTGAAGAGCTTAAGCTATTGCGTAAGTATTACCCTTTTCTTTTCCGCTAATTTTATAATTTAACATTATCTTTTCTTTTTTAGCTTTAAATCTCTTAGCTATAGCTTTCTCCTAAGGAAATAGCTAAAATTAGCTGAGTTAATAATAGTTCTAACAACTTCTTTAACCTAAATCTTCAATTCTAACTCAACTTTATCTTTCATATATTACTGCGGGCAGGCGGGCTGGCAGTTATCTTGAGCTATATAATAGCTATAATATGATTAGCTATATAGCTTATTATAGCTATAGCTATTAGCTTAGCTATATTACAGTAGCTACTATAACATAGCCAAGCCGAACCGTGCCGAGTGCCGGATTATATGAAATACTAATCAATCTAAAAGAGTTATGAGAAAGGAGTTATAGGCTAAAGAAATAATATAAGCTATGTTAATAATAGCTATTTCCTTGAAAGCTAAGAGGAGAAAGGAGATTTGAAAGTAGCTATTAGCTTAAATCTTTGCAGAATTCAGATAGAAGTTTTTTGTATTCAGCTATATCAAATTCCTTTAGCTCTTTTAGCTTCTCTCTAATTTCTGGTATCCATTCTTTTAAAATAGCTTTGTAGCCTTCGTCTGTTAGCTTTACTATTCCATTTTCTACCGTTACCAAGCCAGCCATTTCATAGCTGAAAAGTTCAGAGTAGCCTTCAAGTATTTTTACAGCTTCTTTTAAGCTAACTCCTTTTCTGAGCTTTTTCAGTTCCTCAGCTGATTTAAGGCTAAGTGTTGTAATTCTATCATCTTTAAAGGCTTTTTCTGGTGGTTCTTCTTTTCTTGCTTGCTCAGCTTGCTCTTCCGTGAGGAATTCATCGATCATTGGGTTATATATTTCGGCTTTATACCATTCCAAATGAGCTGATTTTAGCTTTTCCTTGCTTGGAGCTTTATAAATACGCTTAAGCTTACCAGTAGAAATATCATCTATTGGCTTAGCTAAGTAACCTTTTTCAGTTAGCCATTTTAGCCTTTTAGATATACCAGCTTTAGTTAAGTCTATTGCACCTGTTACTTTAGCCTCTTTTTCTAAATCTGTAGCTGTGGCTTTTCCAAGATAATAGAGCATAGATAGAAGCTCTAAATCTATTTCATCTAAAATCTGCTTTTTCAGCTTAGCCATATAGCTACTGGTAGCTAAATAGTATTTTAGCTTTGCTATTAGTAACTACCGCAAAGGCTAAATAGTTATAAGGTAACTTAGATACCGATGGCTGGGGTAAAGGTGTTTAAAACATCAATAGCCTTGCCACCAAGCTATAAGGAGAAGCTAAAGATGGGAGCCAAGAAGCTTGGAATTAGCCAATCTGAGCTATTGAGAAGAGCTATTGATGAATACTTAGCTAAAGTCGGCTTGCCAGTAGTTCTAAGCTCTGATAGTGAAGCTACAGCTGAAAAGCCTAATCCGGCTGAAATTTCACCTTAATTTTTTAAATAGGAGGAGGGGCGGGCTATGGTTAATGGTAATATAAAAGCTGGAATATATAAAGATTACGCTTATGTGTATTACCTCAGAATAACAGATAATTCTGGCTATTGCTCAGCCCTGTTAAGCTCTGCTCTGAAACTAATCTGCAAAAAGTTTGGAGCTAAGTATATCGGCTGTAAGAGCAAAGGGCATGGTGTCAAATCGTTTAATAAGCCTCATATTCATGCTTTGCTTCTTACAAATCAACCTATAGCTTTAGATGAGTTAAAAAAGATAGTTCCAAGCGGTTTTAACTTCAAGCTCTGGAGAATTCGCACAACTTCAGATTTTCAATCGGCTAAGAAGTATATCAAAGAGCATGTAGCTAATCCAAAGAAGAGGGGTTTTTTATTAAAAGCCGAGATATTAGCTGGAAGGATTTCGAGAAAGCTATTAGAGATTATGAAGCTTATGTTAAGGCTAAGAAAGCTCAAGCTAAGCTTAATCAATTCTCAAGCTCATCAAAGAGGAGTAAAAAGGTTAAAGGAGGTGAGATTATGGAAAGAATAGAGGCTTTAGAGAAGAGTTTGGGAGAGGTTATAAAAGCTGTTAAAACGATAGCTGAGGAGCTGAAAGAGCTGAAGCAAGAAGCACAGCAGGGCAAGAAGGCTAAGCCAGCCAGCTTGAAGCTACATAAGACAGCTTTCAAGGTTAAGAATAGCAAGTATAACAACGGTAGCAAGATCGTTATAGTTGAGAAGGGCAAGGAGAGTATAGCTTTTGCTCTGAATAAAGACGATTGGCTAAAGCTTAGGGAGTTCTTGGACAGCTATTTTGGAATTGGAAACGGTAGCCAGAAAAGCTACAGCAAGAGGAGCTATGGCAAAAAGAGCTATGGAAAGAAGGCTAAGCCAGCTGTAGAGGTTGAAGAAGTTGAAGGTTATGAAAACGCTTTAGATGAGGAGTGATAGCCATGAGCGAGCTACCTCTTATTTCTTTTAAGCTCTATTACGAAGATTTGCCGGAACACCTGGTTAGCACATTCAAAGCATTCAAGCCAGAAGATCAGGAAAAGCTTAGAGCTATGATAAAGGCTTGCGAAGACAAAGCCTGTCTAATGCTAAGGGCAAAGCAAGGCAAATCAATCATTTTTAAGCTTGATCAGAACTATCATCTCAATACGGAGAAAGAGCTAATAATCTTTGACCTGCCAGCTGGCAAGGTCTTAGCTCCTCTTACCGATGAATTAATCGAGCTAATCTCTAAAGCTAACGGCTCTACTTACATTAAGGCTAAGCTTAACGGTTTAGTTCCAAGTAAGAGAGGGGTTATAGTTAAAACGGCTAAGCTACAGTTCTTCAGAGCTGATTATGATTTAAGGACAGCTGAGGAGCTACTGAAAGAGCATAAGCCGATTGATTTACTCATGCTAAGCTTAGGCTATAAGCCGACTAAAGAGGCTATAGCTGTAACATTGCCAAGATTGCTAACCCTCTTCAAGTATTACGACAGAAATAAGATAGCTGGCGTTCATGTTGTGAGCTTTCAGCAGGCTGGAACTGGCAAAAGCTCAACCTTTGAAATGCTCGAAAGCTTAGCTAATGCTTACTACTGTGAAGAAATCCCGACTATAGCCAAGCTTATCGGTGATGCAAGGTTAGGCACTTATGGAATAGTTAAGAGAGCTGACATAATAGCTATTGATGAGTTTGATAAGATAGCTGGCGATTTCAAAGATAGATTTGAAGCTATATTTCCGATCTTGCTAACTGGCATGGAGCAAGGGATTTACAGAAGGGAGGTAAGCTCAAAGAAAGAGCTAAGCGTTAAGAAAGCTGTCAGCTATTGCTTTATGGGTAACAGCAATAACAAAGACTTAGCCAGCTATGGCTTAGCTGAGAAGCTTACAGCCGTTCAAGTGCTTGAGAATATCCTAAAAGCCAGCTTGAAAAACGCTAATGTGCCAGCCTTCTTGGATAGGCTGATATACGTTGAATTCCTAAGAGAAAGCTATCAAATTCTCAGGGATATAAACATAGATGATAACGGCTTAACTCTAATTTTACAGCCAGCTGTAGCCAGAGGAGTAATTAAGCTACTTAGAGAGCAGTTTTTAAGATGGTTTAAGCTTGGAGAAGTAGAGAGCAGAACAGAGAGAGCTGTTAAAGTGCTATCGGCTATAGTTAAGATGTTGCAGATTGAAGAGCTTGAAAACGATGAAGGCTTGATAGAAAAACTGGTAAACGGTGAGCTAACGTTTTGGGATTGCTTAGTAGCTAAGAAAGCTAATATAACTGAATCTATTAGCTCTGATAAATGTCATAATACGACAAAGCTCAAGGAACAGGATAAGCTAACTGATGTCGGCTTTGATGTCGGTGATGCTTTCGGCATCAAAAGGGAGAGCATTGAAGACCTGCTGACTGAGGACAAGCCAAAGGATGAAAACAGCTCACCTTCTTCTAATTTTTCAGAGCAAGCTGAAAATTTAGCTACAGCTGAAGCTAAGCCAGCCAAAAACTCAGCTACTGAAGATGAGGCTATTGAATACGTTACGGTTAAGATCATCGATTACTGTAGCCCAAAGCTTAGAACCTTCATGGGAGTGGACGGTAAGGTTTACCATATTCTAGAGGAAGGTATGAGCATAGTTTTGCCAAAGCTTAACGCTATTCCATTAGTAGAAGCTGGCGTAGGTGTTATAGTGCCGGAAGGCATGAGCAAAGAAGAGCTTGAGAGAGAGCTTAAGGGTTACACCGTCGATAAGCCGGCTGAAGAGCTTATATCAGAGGTTACGGACAAGCCTTTATCGGCTGAAGAGATGGCTAAAGTCAAAGAGCTTAGGAGTAGGGGATATACTGTTAGAGAAATAGCTAATCAGCTAAATCTGCCTATGGTTAGTGTAGCTAAAGCTGTAGGTGTTATTTCTCAAGATTTTATTAGCTGTGGTAATTCTAAAGCTAAATCTATAGCTTGAGGTGAGAGCTATGGCTTGGTTGAGAGAAGTTAAGCGAGAAAAGAACAATAGAAGGCATAACTTGAAGGTTAAGCCTTCAGAGATTATTAAGGCTTATGGCTTAGGCAAGCCTATCCATTACACAGAATGCTGGTATTGCCCGCTATTTTACCGTTATAGTTACTGTCCTTACCGCTTCTGGCTTGGAACACAGCTATATTGCATAAGGAAAGCTGTGAAAATTGATAACAGGCTTAAGCATGGCTTGAATTTATAACTTTTTTAAAAATAGGAAAAAATTAGGTTTACATCTCGCTACTACTTCTACCCCATGCGACTAAGAGAGCAAGGATGAATCCAGCTGACATGACTACCGCTCCAATTATGAACATGTTAAGTGCTGACCATCCTGTGGTGATAGCCTGCTCAATGAAGTTTACTGCAGAGCTATCGTTTACTTGGTTAGCTATGCTCTTGGCTTGGTAGCCTAACTGTGAGAACACTATACCACCGATCATGATTGAGGCTAGTAGAACAATTACTCCTACAATTGCTGTAAATCCTCTTCTATCTTTTAGCATCATTTTCACGGCATGCTCACCTCCTAACGATGATAGTAGGAGCGAAAGATACTTAAGTCTTATGCTTATGTAATAGTAATAAGCTAAATTATAACTTTAAAAGCTATATGAAATTATAAAGCTTATCTCTTAACTTGGATTGTTGATGTGACAATGTTTAATTTCTAATTTGTTTTCTTGCTAACTATAGGTTCTAAAGCAGTTAGGTAAGAATTTTACAGCTTGAAACTATAATTTAGCATAAGCTTAAATTAGCTAATGACTACATTCTAAATAGTTTTTTAACCATAGTAGAATTGATATATTGTGTTATCATTATTTATTTCTTTCTTTTATTGTTTAGCTCTTATGATATTAATGTTTAATGTCTAAGTTTGTTTGATCACATACCATATACACTAACTAAGCTAAATCTTTATAGCATTTTCACATATAAAGCTAAAATATAGTAGCTGTCTAAAGCCTTCTCTCAAGGAAAGAAATAGTATTAGCTTAGCTTATATTTTAGCTTTAACCTATATCTCTCTTTATAACCCTTCTTTTCTAACTGATTTTATTCATAATAAGATCGGCTCGGCTGGCTCGCTGGCTGGTTAATATGATAGCTTAAGCTATAGCTATTATAGCTACTATATAGAATAGCTATTAGCTATAGCTATTATTATACATAATATAGCTATATAGTAGCTATGATAATACCTAACCAAACCGAACCGACAACCGAGCCGAGCCAGTAATATATGAATGATCCAAGTGGAATTAAAGGTTAGATTGACGTTAAATCTCTTCTCTAAGTTAATATTTACTCTGCTAATATTGGTTATTTCCTTAAAAGGAGTTACGAGAGAGCTTTAATTAAAGCTATCATAAGGCTTTATTAGGTTAAATCTCTTAGGAAATAGCTAATTTTCAGCCTGTTATAACGGCTTCATCTTAAGCTATCATGTTACTTTACATCCTACCTTAAACCTTCAACTCATAGCAATTTTACAAGATAGCTGAATAAAAATAGCTTAGCTTATACGATTGACTAAGTTTGTTGTATCATCTATTTTTATATAGCTAAATTCAAGTTATTCATCTTCGAAAAGCTTTTATTTTATCTCCACGTGGATATATTATGCCTAAGCCGAAAAGCAATAAGGTGAATTTAACACTCTACGTAGATAAAAACATAGCCGAGTTAGCTAAGAGACATATCAGAAATCTATCGGCTTTTTTCGAAGTTAAGGTTTTAGAAGCCGTAAAGCTTGAAAATAACGGCAAAGCGGACCCGGCGGGATTTGAACCCGCGACCTACGGCTTAGAAGGCCGTCGCTCTATCCATGCTGAGCCACGGGCCCTAAGCTGAAAGAGGTTAGCAGAATTTAAAAACGTTACTCTCCAAACTTTAAATACATATCAAATATTTTGTTCATGCACCTGATAGTTTGCAGTTCGAAAGACGTAGCTTCGATGAACATCATGAACAATTTACTCACTATGCTGGATTTTGAGAAGAAAAAGGCTGGAGACTACGATTTTTACTACACAGAAGACATAGGAATTATAAAAGTTGACGAAAGACTGATATACGCAGATTACTTGGATGAAAGACTTAAAAAGCTAGGTTTGAACTTCGAGGAAATTCTCTTCGCTTCCAGACACAGTAGCAAGGATGAAAGAAATATATTAACGGTTCACGTTTCCGGGAACGTTGGAACCGCAGATTACGGAGGTAAAACATATTCCTTGGCTAAGCCTTCGCCGATAACGATGAAAAACTACACCTTAGCCTTGATTAAAAGGATTAATGAACTGCCCGATTTTGAATTCACACTCGAAGCAACCCATCATGGGCCATCAGAAATCCAAACACCTTCAGCATTCTACGAGATTGGATCTACCGAAGAAGCTTGGAAGAATGAAAAGGCTGGAGAGATAGTTGCTGAGAGCATGATAGAAGCTGTGAAGGATGAGAGGAAGGATTGGATAATTGCCATCGGCATAGGTGGAACACATTACGTTCCAAGACAGACAGAGATAATGATTTCAACAAAGTTTACATTCGGTCACAATTTCGCCAAGTACACATTTCCACATCTCAACGAGGAGATAATTGAAAAAGCGGTTAAAATAAGCGATGCAGAATACATCGTCATAGACGAGAAGTCGGTTACTTCTAACGTTAAGAATTTGATCAAAAATGTCGCTGAAAAGTTGAAAATCGATGTATTGAGAAGCAAGTTCGTTAAAAGAGAATTCAAACTCGAAGGCTAAATTTTAAAAAATCATCGAGAGTTGGTCGATTATGAAGCTCATAGCTAAAATAATACCAATAAAAAGCGTTAGACCCCTCGCCATAATGAATCAGAGTGATGCTGAAGAGTTGGGAGTATTTGAAGGTGATAGAGTTAGGCTGGTAGCTGGGAGGAAGTACTTAACGGCTACGGTCCAAATAGCTTTGGGCTTTATCGAGAAGGGCTACATTGGTATCTGTCTGAAATCGGCAGAGGATTTAGGTGTTGAGGATGGTAGCGAGGTCGATGTAATACCGATACCAAAGCCCGCATCTTTTGAGTATATAAGAAAGAAGCTCGACGGTCATAAGCTTACGAGAGAGGAGATATACGAGATAGTTAGGGACATAGTAAATGATGCTCTTACTGAAGTAGAGCTAACAGCTTTCGTTCTATCTAGCTATGTGCATGGAATGGATCTAGATGAAGTCGAGTGGATGACGAGGGCAATGATAGAGACAGGGGAAACTATTGATTTCGAGGAGGGGATAGTCGTAGATAAGCACAGCATAGGAGGTGTGCCCGGTAACAAGATTTCCTTGATAATAGTACCGACTGTAGCTTCAGCTGGTCTTCTAATACCTAAAACAGCAAGCAGAGCTATAACATCTGCAAGTGGAACTGCTGATACCATGGAAGTACTAGCAAACGTTAACCTGAGCATAGAGGAGATAAAGGAGATAACACTTAGAGTTGGTGGAGTAATTGCATGGGGCGGTGCAACGAACATAGCTCCCGCTGACGATAAGATAATAAGGGTTGAGTATCCTTTAGCCATAGATCCAAGATCACAGCTTTTAGCAAGTGTTATGGCAAAGAAAGGGGCTATAGGAGCTGAACATGTTGTAATAGATGTGCCGGTTGGTGAGGGCTCCAAGGTTCCAGATGTTGAAGAGGGGAAGAAGCTCGCCAACGATTTTGTGGAGCTGGGAAGGCGTTTGGGCTTGAATGTTACCTGTGCTATAACCTATGGTGGTCAACCGGTCGGTAGGGCTGTAGGCCCGGCTTTAGAGGCTTGGGAAGCTTTAAAGGCTATGGAGGAAAGGAAAGGAGCAAAGAGCTTGATGGAGAAGGCTTTGGGAATAGCTGGAATAATATTTGAGATGGTTGGAAAAACTACAAATGGATACGAGTATGCGAAGGAGATATTCGAATCTGGGAAAACTCTGGAAAAGTTTAAGCAGATCGTTGAGGCACAAGGCGGAGATCCCAATGTGAGGTCTGACGATATCCCCATCGGAGATAAAACGTACGATGTTATTAGCCCCATAGATGGGGCAGTTGCAAAGGTGTACAACAGTAGAATAGTTAAAGTTGCGAGAGCTGCTGGAGCACCGAAAGATAAGGGTGCGGGAGTACTGCTCTTTAAGAAAGGAGGATTTCACGTTAAGAAGGGTGATGTTCTTTTCAGAATATATGCAGAGAAGGAGTGGAAGCTTGACAAGGCTATAGAAGTGGCTCTCAAAGAGCCACCTGTGGTAGTTTCGGGCATGATACTCGAAAGGTATCCATCCTACAGGTGGATGAGGTGATGAAAATGAACGTGGAAATTAAGGAGGGTTTGGAAGGTATTATCGCGTGCAAGACTTCGATAAGTAGGGTTGACATAGAGGATGGCAAAGCCGTTTTGGAGTATAGGGGGTATAACATACACGATCTGGCAAGGTATTCTACCTACGAGGAAACCGCTTACTTACTGCTGTTCGGAGAACTACCAACGAAAAAAGAGCTTAAAGCATTTGAAGAGGAGCTAAAGGATTTGAGAGATCTTCCGGCACAGATAATCGGTTTGCTCACACATCTACCTCCTTTCACACATCCAATGGTCGTCTTGAGAACTGCGATATCTTACTTGGGTTCGATGGACAAGGAGAAGCACTTTATGGATTATGAGCACAGTATTCAGAAGGCTAAGAGCTTAATAGCCAAGATTCCAACAATAATAGCTTACTTCCACAGGATAAGGACCGGGCAAAACCTAGTTCATCCAAATCCGGATCTGGGTCATGCGGAGAACTTTTTATACATGCTTAAGGGAGAAGTTCCGGACAGAATAGAGGCTAGAGCTTTGGATGTTGACTTGATCCTTCATGCCGATCACGAACTTAATGCTTCAACGTTCGCTGCAAGGATTGCAGCATCAACCTTAGCTGACATGTACGCTTGTGTTGTTGCCGCAACTGGTACTCTGATGGGTCCTTTGCATGGAGGAGCCGCTCAGAAGGTAATAGAGATGTTGAGAGAGATAGCAGTCCCTTGGAGAGCTGAGGAGTACGTACTGAAGAAGCTCGAAAGAAAGGAGAGAATAATGGGATTTGGACATAGAATTTACAGGAACGTAATGGATCCAAGGACAATCGAATTGAGGAATTTGGCTAAGAAGTTGGCGAAAATGAAGGATTCAAAATGGTTTGAAATAGCTGAAGAGGTGGCTAAGGCTGTTTACAAGCATAAAGGACTTCTACCAAATGTTGACTTCTACTCAGCCTGTGTCTACGCTTGCTTGGGAATACCAGACGATCTGTTCATACCTATATTCGCAATGGGGAGAATTGCAGGGTGGACGGCTCATATAATAGAGCAGTACGTTAACAACAGGCTAATAAGACCTCGTGCGCTCTATATAGGTGAAAAAGGGAAGAAATACATCCCGCTGAGAGAAAGAGGTTAATTTATATATCCAATTTTTGGGGTGAGGATATGTTCGAACTTTCTGAAAGACTGAACAAGATACCAAAGTATCTCTTCGCTGAGATAGATGAAATGAAGAAAAGAAAAATTCAGGAAGGTGTCGATGTCATCGATTTTGGTGTTGGCGACCCCGATATGCCGACACCGAAGCACATAGTAGAGGCTATGAAGAGAGCTGTAGAGAAGCCTGAGAATCACAAGTATCCCTCTTATGAAGGCTTGCTCGAATTCAGGCAAGCGGTTGCAGAATTCTATGAGAGGAGGAAGGGTGTAAAGTTGGATCCGGAGAGAGAGGTTATAGCGTTGATAGGATCGAAGGAAGGAATAGCGCATCTGCCTCTAGCCTATGTGAACGACGGAGATTATACGATAGTTCCAGATCCAGCCTATCCTGTTTACTATGCCGGAACAATACTGGCTGACGGTATACCCTACAGAATACCTCTCAGAAAGGAGAACAAATTCCTCCCAGATTTTGACGAAATTCCCTCAGATGTGACTAAAAAAGCTAAGATAATGTTCTTGAACTATCCTAACAACCCCACCTCGGCCGTTGCCGAAAAGGAGTTCATAAAAGAGGCTGTCGACTTCTGTATTGACAACAACATAATACTCGCCCACGATTTTGCCTATGGCGAGATAACATTTGACGGTTACAGAGCCAAAAGCTTTCTGGAAGTCGATAATGCCTTCGAAATTTGTATAGAGTTCAACTCGCTATCGAAAACATTCAACATGACAGGATGGCGTATTGGATTTGCCGTAGGAAATTCGGAGATACTCAAAGGTTTACTGAAGGTTAAGACTAATGTCGATAGTGGAGTCTTTCAGGCTGTTCAAGAGGCCAGTATAGTGGCTTTGAGAAGCGATGACAGCGTGATAGAAAGCATATGCAAGGTCTACGAGGAGAGAAGGGATGCACTTGTTGAGGGATTGAGAGAGTTGGGTTTGAACGTCGAGAAACCAAAGGCGACATTCTACGTCTGGTGCGAAGTTCCTGAAGGATATACGAGCATTGAGTTTACGAAGAAGCTTTTAGATTCTGCAGGGATAATCGTTACTCCTGGAGTCGGATTCGGAGAGCACGGTGAAGGATTTGTTAGATTTGCACTGACAAGAGATGTTAAAACTATCACTGAAGCTGTCGAAAGGTTGAAGAACATTGAACTTTGAGATCTTTGACCTTTCCAAGCATTACGCAGTCCAAGGTGGCAACGTTAGCATTTGAGTAATCCCACTCTCTGAACAGAAATCCTGCAGGCCTTCTCAAATTTATGGGGGTTGACGAGCACAGTTCGTTGAATGCGGGCATTACAATTACCTTCCTATTTTTCCATTCACCAAAAATCCACACCCTCTCTTTAACACCGTACAGATAAATCGATGGGTGAGCATGCCCCACAATCAAAAAATCTCCAAAATCTTTCGGCTTGAAATGACCATGAATTAGATGAAACTTTCCAATCCTCAACTCTTTCTCACCCTCGAGTCCACCGTCGTGATTTCCCTTAACGAGGATGAAATCAAAATCTCTCAGCAGATTTTCGACCCTTCTATCGTAACCTAAGCTGTGTTTCAGGTCACCTAGGATTACTACCTCGTCAGCTCCCACATCGTTTGCCAGATCTCTGAGCTTGTTAACGATATTCTCATCTACATATCTGACTAAACCGATGTGCAGATCCGCAACTATCAGTATTCTCTTTCTTCCCCTTAAAATTAGGGCCGGTTCACCTGGTACTACTTCCGCTCTCATACCTCAGAGGGATAAGTCCTATTATCCCTAAAATTATGGCACCTATCAACGGTTGAACGAGTTTTAAGTAGCTTCTCCCTTCTCCCAAGCTTATAAAGAACTCTGAAAAACCCCAAAGTACCAGCCCAGCCGAAGTCAGGAGGAATATTATTGAAATGAACTTTCTGAAACTCTTATGTTCTACTACGCAGTCAAATATCTTACCCATCGCTACGAAGATACCGCCAGCGACTATCCACCAGATTGTAGAATTTATGAATATAGCTATGAGCGTTACGATACCGGGAACTGTCTCTCCCAAAGTCGCAACCCACACAGAGTAAATTCCTTGAATTAACCCCACGATGAAGGATATCAGAGCAATTACGTAAGTAACGAATGAGAATCTCCCTTCGAGTAACGACCTCTTTAGAGTTGAGAAGTAGTTTTCTAAAGTGTCCTCGAGTCCGTAAGCCTTTATTAAGAAGTAGAGGCCAAGCACTAGGGCTATACTACCTATACCAAACTCCGGACTTCTCATGAATAGTGATACGGCATACACAAGCAGTATTATGCCCAGAGGTGTTAGTGTACTCCTTGCTACCTTGGGATCTTCAAGCATTCTCTTTATGAGATAGTACGTACTCTCTATAGTTTTGCTCTGCTTGACAACTATTCTCTTAACCCCGTCTATCTTAAACCTCGATGCAACCAACGGTAAAACGAACTCGTCTTCACTACCGTCCGTAACAACTATCACACTTTTTGCATTGAGCTTATCCTTGATGAAGTCCAACTGCTCGGCGATCTTTTCATCCGAGACAACTCCAACCTTCTGATCCCCACAGACCGTAACTATTTCAACATCTTCACCCTTAGCCTTCAACTCGTCGTATATCTTTATAGCGCCGAATATCGTGTTCAGATCAGAATCTTCAGGATCAATTTCGGCTAGCTTTATTGCAGAAATTAGATTGGACTGCCTACCGACGACAGGTGACGGCACTCCAGCTTTAAATCCCAAATCGTTATCCCTGTCGATTACCAGCACTATTTTTTCAACCACATCTCAAATTCGTTGATGACTATATTATCCTTTACGTTGAGCAAAAGATATCAATTACCTGATGTAACAGTCTCAGATGGCGAGGTTCATGCATCTCATATCAATAGATGACCTCAGTAAGGATGACATAATGCACATACTTAAGAGGGCTGAAGAGTTTGAGGATGTTGCAAGAGGATTGAAAAGATCGAAATTGCTAGAGGGAAAAATTCTGGCAAATCTCTTCTTTGAACCTTCTACGAGAACAAGGATGAGCTTCGAAACTGCGATGAAAAGGTTAGGAGGCGATGTGATAAACATGACAGCTCAGGAAGCTAGCAGTATAGCGAAGGGAGAGAGTTTGGCTGATACAGTTCGAATAATAAGTAAATACGTTGACGTAATCGTGATAAGGCATCCTCTCGAGGGGTCAGCAAGGTTCGCTTCGGAGCACTCTGAGGTTCCGGTAATAAATGCTGGTGACGGAGCTGGGCAACACCCAACTCAAACCCTTTTAGATCTCTACACGATAATGAAAGAGTGCGGTAGGATTGAAGGACTTAAGGTAGCTCTGATGGGCGATCTTAAGTACTCTAGGACTGTCCACTCACTTATAAAAGCCTTAAACCTCTTCAACAACGAGATTTACCTCATAAGCCCGGAAAGTTTGAGACTACCAGAGGAGTTTTTGGAGGAGATAAAGGCCAAGGAAGTTACGCTCGATGAGGTTATTGATAAGATTGATGTCCTTTACGTCACTAGGATTCAGAAAGAGAGATTTCCTGATGAAGAAGAATATAAGAAGGTGGCTGGAAGTTACAGAATCACGGCTGAAACTTTGAAGAGAGCGAGAGAAGATTTGATAATTATGCATCCCCTTCCAAGAGTAGATGAAATAGATGTCAGTGTCGATAAGACTAAACATGCTAAGTATTTTGATCAAGCCTTTTACGGAGTTCCCGTTAGAATGGCGATACTGTGTGAGGTGTTGTTATGAAGAAGGAACTTGTAATAAGCAAGATTGAAAAGGGAACGGTGATAGACCACATAAACGCTGGAAAGGCTCTCCTAGTTTTGAGAATATTGGGTATAGGTGTTGGAAGTAGAGATACTGTTACACTCGCAATGAACGTTCCGAGCAAGAAGATGGGTAAGAAGGATATAGTGAAAGTTGCCAACAAGTTCATAGGGGATGAAGAGCTTAACAAGATAGCCCTCATAGCTCCAAAGGCAACAATAAATTTGATAGAAGATTACGAAGTTAAGAGGAAGTTTAAGGTGAGGCTACCCGAATTCATAGAGGGAATACTGAGATGTCCCAACAGGAATTGCATAACAAACAGTGGTGAGATAATAACCCCCAAGTTTTACATCAGATTGAAGAATGATAAGGTCATTGCGAGGTGCTACTACTGCAACAGAATCATAAAGGACGTGGATGAGTGTGTAATTTAAAGACAAGCTTTGCCAAATCCTCAACTTCAGTCACGTTCACAGCTGAAAATATCTTCCTTCTTATACTTACATCTGCAACCACTCCGTTACTCAGAAGCTTCTCAAATATTTCCCTCTTTAACCTTTCTCCCTTCTCATCCCAGTCCGTTAGTATTATCACGTCGCCTTCAACGAGTTCTATCAGTTTTGCTCTTGGAATATTTGATATTGGCAAAATCTTACCCTCAACCCCCAACTCCCTCAAAGCTTTAACATCTCTCCTACCCTCAACTAGCACAACCGCTCCATCTCTAGCCCTTTCTATTAACTCCTCAAGAGCTTTTATGAAATCTCCGTAGTTTATCATGATAGCATCTCCATAAACTTCTTTAACGATTCTTCCGTTCCTATGACGAACATTATATCTCCCTTTTCAAGCATGGTTTCCGCTGAAGGTACTATAACGTTTTTTCCCCTAACTATTGCAACGACTATACAACCAGTTTTTCTCCTCAAATCGAGTTCTTTCAGAGTTTTACCCGCAAGCTTCTCATCTACAACTACCTTTTCCAAACCAAGCATCTCTCCACCGCTTATTATCGTCTCAACGAACTCGACACTAGCCTTCTTTCTCATTAAAGCGTAGACTTTCATAGCAGTGTCTTTGTACGGTGAAAGCAAGTAATCTACACCAACTCTCCTCACCTTCTTTTCAGCATCGGGATTTCTCAAAACGACAACGGTAGTTATATTAGGATTTAGAGATTTTGCCGTTATCACTGCAAATGCGTTGTTAGAATCGTTCATGCAACATATTATCGACTTAGCTTCCCTAACTCTAACCTTTTCAAGTGTCGTATCGTCGGTGGCATCTCCATGAACAGCTACGTATCCCTCCTCCCTCGCAAGTTCCACCTTGTTCACGTCTATATCGACTACAACAACTCTGTCCTTTGGTAGCTGTTTTGCAATTTCTCTCCCCATTAAGCCGTAACCGCAAACTATACAGTGATCGCGCATCTTCTCAAGCATTTTCTCCCACCTTCTCAACCTCATCTCAAGAAGTATGGGAGTTATTAAGCTGATGGAGTAAAAGAATATCCCGACGCCGAAGAACATAAGAAACATCGAAATTATTCTTCCGTAAATGCTCATCTCCCATATTTCTCCGTAACCGGTGGTAGTGATAGTTATAACAGTCATATACAGGCATTCAAACCAGTCTCTTCCCTCTACAACATGATAAGCTATGGTTCCAGCAACTATAGTGCCTACTAGAAGTAGTAGTATCTGAATGATAGAGCTTCTAATATCTTTCATTGGTTGGAATTTGAAAAACGTTCTTTAAAAAGTTTAAATTAGACCGGCTCTCTGGAGTATGAGTAAATCTTCTGTCTCGATCTTTTCTCCTCTCTTGAACATCTCGTAGATTTCTCTTGCTCTTCTCATGAGCTCTTCTCTCTCCTTGTACTCCTTAGACTTCTCCACCCTTGCCTTTAGAGCCTTTATAACCTTGTCTAGATCCTTTAGATCTCTCCTTATGGTCTGAATTCTTGCATGACAGCTGTCAGCCTCTTTCTTAGCCTGTATGTACTTTTCATGATATTCGTCAGCCATCTTTCTCTCCTCATCAACTTGCTTGAGAATTTCGAGCATTTCCTCGTGATACTTGTCAGCCTCCTTGATGTAGTTCAACATTTCTTCCCTGATTTCCCTTATCTTTTCCTTGAGTTCTCTTATCTGAGATATTAAGGCTCTAAACTCAGCATGCTTCTCTAGCTGAGCCTTTCTCTCCTCAAGCTCTCTCCTTAACCTTGCAATTCTTTCGACCAACGCTCTCTCTCTTTCGAGAGTCATGACAGAAGTTTGCTGGATGAACTCCAACCTTCTAATCTCTCTCTCAATCTCGCCGAGAGGTCTTCCACCCCTGTCTATGCTCTTCCTAAGTTCGTCAAGCTTCTTATAGAGTTCGTCAACCTGTCTGTACAACTCATCCTTCTGAGCTTTGTACTCTCTTGCCTTAGAATTCAGTTCGTCTCTCTTAGCTTTTAATTCTCTAGCCTTGCTCAAAAGCTCCTTTACCTCTTCGTTCAGCTTATTCCTCTTCTCTCTATACTCCTTAGCCTTTGCGTTTAATTCATCCCTCTTCGCTATAAGCTCTTGTAATTCCCTTTCCAGTTGCTCCTTTCGTTCCTCCAATTTCTCTAACGTCATAGTCGACAGCCCTATACGTTGTTACTAAAGGTTCAAGCTGGGGACTCAATTTAAAAACTTTTTGAATGCCGACGGCTTCCGCGCTTCCCGTGCCCTCTCGGAACACAGTACCACGCGGAACGGGGTCGGGCTTAACTTCCGGGTTCGGAATGAGTCCGGGTGTTTCCCCGACCCCTATGGCCGTCGGCAAGGTTGCTACCACTCAGCGGTATTTAAACATTTTCTTTGAGTGGTAATATCAAGGTTCGATACCCCTATCTGTAATTCTAAACTCACAGCTTTCCCCTTCTGGCTTTGATCTGTGCTTAACTAGAGTCGCTCTCCTCTTATCGTTAAGCTTTTCCAAACCTATTATGACTTTGGAGATATGATCTATGCTGGGGCCTCCTAACGGCTTCTCTTCTCCAGTTCTTACATCTGTAAAGACCTGATTGGTTACTACAACAGCTAAATCAAATTTCCTTGCTAAGCCTAATAAAAAGGTTAACTGGGCTATAAGTTCCCTCTTTACCTTCATCTGCTTCTCCAAATCTTCAAGCTCGCTTCTGTATAAGAATGTAAACGAGTCCACTATAACCAACTTTAGATTTTCAAATTCTTTGCAAAGTTTTGCAAGCTCCTTTATTGCCGCACTCTGTTGCTTGAAATCTATGACGTCGTGGATGTAGACTTCTTTCAGCTTATCCTTATCCACAAATATCTGGCTCACTCTTTCCGGGGATAACCCTTCAGTATCTATGTATGCTACCTTATAACCCTGACTTACAGCACTGTAAGCCGACATCAGACAAATAGAAGTCTTTCCAGTCCCGCTTGCACCGAATATCTGTGTAACTGTTCCGCTTTCAAATCCTCCGCTGAGAAGCTTGTCCAAACACCTACTGCCCGTTGGAATCTTCATGGTTTAACCTCCTCACTATCTCCCTGTAAACGAGCGGTAAAGGCTTGTTGAGCTCTTTAGCTATCCTCTTCACATCCTCAAACTCGGGCTTTATAGAGACCTTCGAAACTTTAACTCTCAACTTAAATTCCTTTCCAAAAAGCTCTACAGTCTTTTCAATCGTTTTCCTATCAACCTTGTACCTTTTAACCTTGTAAATCCTAACCCCCAGTGTGGGTAACTCTCTGCACATCTTTTTGGCAATATCCATAGCTTTTCTCTCATCACTCAAAACTTTAAGCATGAAGCAGGGTCTGCCCTTCTTCCCAATACAGGTAAAAATGTACGCATCAACTGCATCTTTCAAGATTTCTTCCATTGCATAAGCCAAAACTTCTCCAGTCGTATCGTCAACGTTGGTTTCCAAGACTAGCAGATCCTCGAGATCGTCCGATAATATTATCCTTATACCCTCACATTCATAAACATCACCGACTGTAAAATCTTCGATTGGTTTGCAGTATCTTGCGAGTAGCTCTATGACTCTATCTTCGCAACTCTTTCTCAAATCGATCCTAAATCCTTTCAATTCCCTAAGAATTCTACTGTCTTTAGGCATTGGTAAAGCTGTTAAACGCAAATCGAACGAATATGACAAGCTTTTGAATATGTTCTCCAAATCTCCCTCAACATTAAAAACTTTCCTCAAAGCTTTTCTCAAAGAATCTTCGTTCGCCTCGTCAAAATCTATCACGACTTTCATCGTTTGCATTGCAACACAACCCTTTTTAATACTTGATCATATCTCTTAACATGGAGGAGTTAACTCTCAAGGTCAATCAGGCTTATCCGAGTGACTCTGGAAGGGGAATCGCGAGATTGGATCCTGATGCGATGCTTAGGCTGAGAATATCTCCCGGTGATATAATTGAAATTGAAGGTAGAAGAAAGACCGTCGCCAAAGTTTGGAGAGCGCCAAAAAGAGATTGGGGTAAAAACATAATAAGAATTGATAGATTTATAAGAGAGAACGCTGGAGTTGGCGTTGGCGACTTGGTTAAGGTCAGAAAGGCTAATTATCAGCCCGCAAGGATAGTTATCTTAGCTCCTTTGAGGAAAATGGACTTCAGAGTTTACGGTCTCGATATTGGAGAATATCTTAAGCACCAACTCCTGAAAAGACCTCTAGTCGAAGGAGACCTCGTTCCTCTCGTAAGCGCTCCAGCCTTTGGATTCAGATTTCCGCAGAATCAAGCTTTAGTCTTTGTTGCTGTTAAGACGGAACCTAAAGGCCCTGTGATCATAGACGAGACTACACGTGTGATATACAGAGATAGGCCAGCTAAGGGCTTCGAGAGGTTTGGAAAGGCCGGAGTAACGTATGAGGACATAGGAGGCTTGAAGGAGGAACTTCAGAAGGTTAGAGAAGTTATAGAGCTGCCACTGAAGTATCCGGAGATATTTCAGCGCTTAGGAATAGATCCTCCTAAAGGAGTGTTGTTGTATGGACCACCGGGAACAGGTAAGACTCTAATTGCTAAAGCTGTAGCTAACGAGATAGGGGCATCGTTCTTTACGATAAACGGTCCAGAGATCATGAGCAAGTACTACGGAGAGTCTGAGCAGAGATTGAGGGAAATATTTGAGGAGGCTAAGGAGAACGCTCCTTCAATAATTTTCATAGACGAAATAGATGCAATAGCTCCGAGAAGAGATGAGGTTACAGGAGAAGTTGAGAGAAGAGTTGTAGCTCAGCTTCTGGCTTTAATGGATGGTCTGGAGGAGAGGGGGCAGGTAATAGTTATAGGTGCTACTAACAGGATTGATGCAATCGATCCGGCTTTGAGAAGACCCGGTAGGTTCGATAGAGAGATTGAGATCGGTGTCCCGGACAGGGAGGGCAGATTTGAGATTTTGCAAATACATACAAGAAACATGCCGATAGAGCCAGAATACCGTATAGATTTCGTTTTAGAAGCTTTAAGAAACATTTACAGACAGTACACGGATAAGGAGGTTTTGGAGGCCATACAGAGAACTTACGATGAAGTGAAGATTTTGGAAGATAAAGAGAAGATCAAGGAGGTTGTTAAGAAAAATCTGCCAGAGGAAATCATTCAAGATTTGGAGAGGGAAATAATCAAGGCAATGCTGAAGGAACTGGCAGACCAGACACATGGATTCGTTGGTGCCGATATAGAAGCACTGTGCAAGGAGGCTGCCATGAAGGCATTGAGGAGGTATATACCTCAGATAGACATGAACAGCGAGGAAATTCCTCTAGAGCTTCTGGAGTCCATGAAAGTCACCTATGATGACTTCAAATCTGCCCTTAAGGAGATTGAGCCTTCTGCAATGAGAGAAGTTCTCGTAGAAGTTCCAAAAGTCACGTGGAACGATGTCGGCGGGCTCGAGGATGTTAAAAGAGAGATAATAGAAGCTGTAGAATGGCCGCTGAAGTATCCTGAGAAGTTCAAGAAATTTGGAATCAGACCACCGAAGGGTGTGCTGTTGTACGGACCACCGGGAACTGGTAAGACTCTAATTGCTAAAGCTGTAGCGAATGAAGCTAACGCTAACTTCATAAGCGTTAAGGGCCCTGAGTTACTGAGCAAGTGGCTTGGAGAGAGTGAAAAAGCCGTTAGAAAAATATTCAAGAAGGCAAGACAGGTGGCACCTTGTATAATATTCTTCGATGAGATAGATGCAATAGCGGGAATGAGAGGAATTGAAGAGAACAGAGCTGTTGAGAGAGTTGTTAATCAGTTGCTAACAGAGCTTGACGGTTTGGAAGAGCTTGAAGGAGTTGTTGTAATAGGTGCCACGAACAGACCTGACATAATCGATCCAGCTTTACTAAGACCGGGTAGATTTGATAGACTGGTTTACGTCAGACCACCAGACAAGAAGAGCAGGTTGGCCATATTCAAGATTCACACGAGAAACATGCCTCTGGCCGAAGATGTCGACTTGGAGGAGCTTGCTGATATGACTGAAGGCTATGTCGGTGCTGATATAGAGGCTGTTTGCAGAGAAGCTGTAATGCTAGCTCTAAGGGAAGATATAAATGCTGAAAAGGTTCATATGAGACATTTCCTCGAAGCTCTGAGGAAGATAAAGCCGAGTGTGACAGAATCAATGCTCAGCTTCTACGAGAGATTCGAAGAGAAAGCTAAGAGCGAGAGAGCGAAGGTTAAGACGTTCGTTGGCTACGGCTAAATTATTCCAAGTTTTCTTTTTATTCTGACGTAAGCTTTTATTATATCTCCCTTTGTAATTATTCCAACGAGCCTGCCATTTTCAACTACTGGTAGTCTGCCTACTCCTCTGATGACCATCTTTTCCAAAGCAGACTTGAGATCATCGTCAGGACTTGCAGTGATAGGATTTGGTGTCATCACATCTCTAACCTTAGTTTTTGTTCTTTCCTCCAAGGGCACTCTTTCGATATCCTCGAAAGTTATTATCCCAATGAGCTTCCCGTCTTCAAGAACGGGAAATCCCATGTGTCCAGTTCTTTCTATTAGTCTGAAGACTTCTCCAACAGTTTGATCTGGAGTAACAGTCATAACATCTCTAGTCATAGCATCTTTGACCTTAACTTCTTCGAGAAGGTCTATTGCCATTTCGTACCTGTGTGCCGGGCTATCTATTCTCGTGTTCACCTGCTCCGAGTAAATGGTGTAATCGCCAGTTACAACGTAAGATACCGCTACAGCAGCCATCCCGGGAAGTAGTAGCTCGTAGTTTTTGGTCATCTCGCAGATCATAATTAGTACGGAAATCGGAGCTTTGGATATTCCACCAAAGAGAGCTATCATACCTACTGCAACGAAAGCGGGGACGACATCCAAAGTTACAAATTCTGGAAAGATACTGTGAAAGATTAAGCCTACAGCTCCTCCAACCATCCCACCAATAACCAATCCAGGAGCAAAAACACCACCACTCCCTCCAGAACCAATGGTTAAAGATGTAGCAATTATCTTAACAAAAGCTAAGACTATCATGACGCTCAAGGGTAGAAGGCCTAACATGGCAAGCTGTAAAAAGTTGTAGCCCATTCCCAATGCACCATACCCAGCGATGGGGTTGTAAATCTTTGCTACAGCTACAACAACCAAGCAAGCAATCAATGCTCCCGAAGCGGGTTTAAGGATGTAAGGTAGGTTGTACATCTTAAAGAATTTTGAAAAAAGTCCTCTCGTCTTGTAGAAAGTTATAACATAAATTATTCCAATGACACCGCAGATCAATCCTTCAAGGATGAAAAATGGAATGTGGTGAGCGAGTATGTGTACTTCAGGAAACATGAAAGTTGGTTTATACCCGTCATATGCACAAAATATGGTGTAACCTACGATTGAAGCTATTAGTGAGGGAACTAAGGCTTCAGTCTCGAAATCCCTCTTGTAAAGAATTTCAGCGGATAGTATCGCTCCTCCCAAAGGTGCCTTAAATATGCTACCAACTCCAGCACCTATTCCGACAGCTAAAGCAATCCTTCTTTCTCTCGGAGTAAGTTTAAGAATTTTTGCGACTATTGAACCGTACCCAGCAGAAATTTGAGCTATTGGGCCTTCTCTTCCAGCACTACCTCCAGTGCCTATCGTAATAGCGGATGCTATCATTTTTATTATCGGTACTCTCGCTCTAACTTCACCACCCTTCTTGTGAAAAGCTTTTATCGCCTCATCCGTTCCGTGTCCCTCAGCTTCTGGAGCAAATGTGTAAACGATTAGACCACACACCAAACCTCCAAGAGTCATTACAAGTAGTAGTTTAAGCGGATCTGGTTGACTCCATTCGCCACTAACGTCTGGTGGTCTAAATCCAGCGAAGCCTAGAAAGTAATGGGTTGAAAGTTCGAGCATTGCATGGAATATTATTGCACCAATTCCAGCGATTACTCCAACGAAGACACCGATCAAGGTAATCTTTACGAAGTCGCTGAGAATGAAGGGTGGTCTTAGCACCATCGAGTGAACCTCTAATGAAGAACATTATATAAATGTTTTTCATTTAATCAACGGTTAATCAACGGTGCATAAGTGAAAAACTCGTTGAAAAAGTTTCTTACAAAAAGGATTATGCGAAAGCTGTTGAAAAGTAACTATTATGATCGTAAGTGCCTGCCTGTTAGGTCTAAACTGCAGATACGACGGAGGCAATGTTAAGAACGCTGAGCTTGTAGAAAGACTTAGAGATGCCTGTGTGATTCCAGTGTGTCCAGAGCAGTTGGGTGGGCTACCGACTCCAAGAGAAAGTTGTGAGATCATGGGTGGTGACGGATTCGACGTTTTGAAGGGAAAAGCTGTAGTTTTATCAAGGAGCGGTGTAGATTACACCGAAAACTTCGTTAAAGGCGCTAATGAGGTTTTAAAAATCGTTAGAACTTTTGAAGTTGAGCTTGCAATCTTCAAAGATTTAAGCCCATCTTGTGGTGTCAGAAGAATATACGATGGCTCTTTCGGTGGGAAAACCAAGGTAGGGGTTGGAGTTACCACAGCTCTACTAAAACTCAACGGAGTTGATGTCATTGCAGTAGAAGAATTCTTAAATAAGGAGTGAAGAGATTCGAGTTATGGACGTGAACAAGATCATCACATTATGTGGTAAGGATTGGGCTAAAGTCGGAATGGAGTTCATATTTCTCGGAGGTAAGCAGGAATGCGAAAACTGCAGGCTTAAAAACATATGTTTAAGGCTTAGAGAAGGTGCAAAATACAAGATTGTTGGACTAAGGAACGGAGAGATACATGAATGTCCTTTGCATGATGAAGGCGTCGTGGCAGTAGAAGTGGTTGAACTGCCCATAATGGCTCTAATCGATTCGAAAGTTGCAGTTGAGGGAGCCAAGATAAGGTTTGAGAAGAGGTGTGACAACCTAGACTGCGAACTATACAACCTCTGTAATCCGCTCGAATTAAAGGATGGGGACAGTGTAATTGTTAAAGCTATAGTGGGTGATCCTCCAATTCAATGCCCCAAGGGATACAGCTTAAAGATTGTTGAACTTGAAGGGAGTAACGCTTAAATTTGTTAAAATTTCTTAAATTTTATGGCTACTATAGATCAAATTGAAGAGTATGTCAGAAAGAGAGAATTCACAGATTACATAATGCCACTATGGCTACCATTTCTACCGCTGATAATCGTTCTTTCCTCATTCTTCTGGTTCATGATAATACTGTATCTTCACGATCAAAGCTTGAACGGTTACAGAGTTGAGTTATCTGGTCGTGAGGATGCTGTTATTTACAGTGCACTACCAATTTACGTTATCTTGGTCATACTTGCAACCGCCATAAATGTCTACGTTGTTTACAAGTGGGTTTGGAGGAGAAATGAGCACTTTAAGAGACAAAAGCTGTTGTTTAACTCAATTAAGGACTTCCTAAAGTCCAAGGGATTTGATGTCGCAAGGCTGGAATCGATATGTATGGAGATTGATGTCGAAGAGAATGTGAAAAATGCAGTTCTCTGGGCTCTAATACAGTTCGTACCCTACATCGGTGGATTTCTGCTGATATACGTTTACCACTTCTTGAATAAAGATTTTTACAGACACGAGAGAAGGGAGGATCATTTCTTGGGTGCTCTGTCATCGATCCTAGCTAGGAGAGGTTTTGACTTCAGCTATACGAGGTATAACCCCATACCGGACAGGAGCACAATTCTATACTTCGTCCTATCTTTGATAACTTTTGGTCTTTTCGGCCTTTATTGGGTATATACATTGACAAAGGATCCTAATGAGCATTTCATCGAACACAGACGTTGGGAAGATCAGCTGTTGAACGTTTTGAGAAGGCTTTGAAAATTTTTTAATAACCTTACCAAAACTCTTGCCTTATGCCAATCGAGAAGGGGGACATAGTCAGGATAGCCTACACTGCAAAGCTCGAAGACGGGACTGTCATAGATACGACTGACGAAAAGATAGCAAAAGAGTTCGGAATTTACAGCGAAGACTACCGCTACGGAGATGTTTACGTGATAGTTGGGGAGAGAAACGTTGTTGAGGGTTTTGAAGAGGATTTGATTGGTAAGGAAGTAGGATACAAGGGAACTGTAAAAGTCCCACCAGAGAAAGCTTTTGGAGAGTACGATCCAGAGAAGAAGGAAGTTATAAGCATAGCAAGGCTGAAAGAGAAGCCGAGACCGGGAGACAGGATTAAAGTTGGAGATAGAGTCGGTGTAGTTGAGAGAGTTATAGGGAGAAGAGCTATAATCGATTTCAACCATCCCTTAGCTGGAAAGTCAATAATTTTCGAATATGAGATCAAGGAGAAAGTAGAGGATATAGCGAAGAAAATAGAGGCAATCTTCATGATCTACACTGGAATGGAGGTAAAAGCAAAAGTTGAGGGTAAGAAGGCGATAGTTGAAGTTCCAAGAAACTTCCACTTCGTTCCTTACGCACCGCTTAACAAGGTTTCAGCTCTGGCAAGGATATTCAAGTATTTGGACATAGAGGAGGTAGAAATAGTTGAGAGACATAAGAAAGCAGAAGTTCCGAGCTTTGAGGAAGTAAAGGAGGAAAAGGCGGAGGAGAAAGAGGAGAAAACGGAAAAGACAGAAGCTGAAGCAAAAGAAGAAAAGACTGAAGAAAAGGGGAAAACAGAAGATGAGTTGAAGGCTGAGATAATTCCTGAAGATGTCAAGAGTTAATCTTTTTTAATTTAACTTTATTCAAATTGGATATGAAGGTTCTCGTTGTGGATGCTGGTGGTAGGGGTAATGCAATAGCTCATGCATTCTCAAGAAGCGAAAAGGTCAAAGAAGTCTTCGTAGCACCGGGAAACGCTGGTAGCGACTTCTTTCCTAAATGTAGGCATGTTGAAGAAGTTCCTTCAATAAGGGCAATTGATGAGATAGTGAAATTCGCAAAGAAAAATGAGGTTGATCTGGTTTACATAGGTCCAGAGGAACCTTTGAGCTTGGGCTTGGTAGATAGGCTTGAGGAGGAAGGTATTCCAGCCGTAGGACCCAAGAAGGAAGCTACGATACTCGAATCTAGTAAGTGTTGGTGTAAGGATTTTCTGAAGAAGATAGGAGTACCAATCCCCGAATACAGGAACTTCAACGATCCTGAGAGCGCTAAAGAGTATGCCAAGGAAATGTTCGAAAGTGGAAAGAAAGTTGTTGTAAAGGCCGATGGACTTGCGGCAGGTAAGGGAGTCTTTGTTTGTGACAGCTTGGATGAAGCGTTCTTTGCAATAGATGAAATAATGGTTAGGAAGAGGTTTGGAGATGCTGGAAACAGGATCGTTATAGAGGAGAGACTCTACGGCATAGAAGTTGCCTTTACCGCTATAACCGATGGAGAGACAGTCAAACCGTTTGGACATGCCAGAGATTATAAGAGAGCATTCGATCCAGACGATATAGATGGTATGAGGGAGTTTTACATAGGCTTCTTCAAGAAGTTTATAACGAAGGCTGAGGCTGAAAAGCTATACAAAGAGGGAAAGTTGCTGAATCCGAACACTGGAGGGATGGGCGCAGTTTCACCACATCCAAAGCTGAATGAGGAGATTGAGAACAAAATCATGGAGATGGTCGTGGAGCCAGTAATAAGAGAGTTCAAGCGGTTGGAGGGCAAAACTTTCAAAGGAGTGCTGTATCCTGTCATAATGCTCGTTGAAGAGAATGGTGAGCTAATACCCAAGGTTTTGGAGATCAACGTGAGAGATTGCGATCCAGGCGCTGAGGCAAAGCTTCCTCGACTTGAAACGGATATGGCTGACATAGCTTGGGCTGTTATAAACGAAGAGCTTGAGGATGTTGATGTTAGATTCAGTTCCGATTACTGCGTTGCAGTCTGTGCTGTAAGCGGTGCCTTGAAAGGTAGAGAGGGACTGAAGCCTGGCTATCCTGCAGACCACTACACGAGTCAGCCAATAGAAGGTTTGGAGGAGGCTATGAAAGAAGCTATAATCTATGCAAACGGCATAGCGAAGCCCAACGGTTACGTAACCACTGGCGGTAGAGTTTTGACAGTCGTTGGAAGAGGTAGGACGCTTGAAGAAGCGAGGGAGAGAGCTTACAGAGCATTGTCAAAGATAAGATTCCCGGGTATGAGGTACAGAAAAACAATAGGTTTAGATGTACCAGATTAGGGAACTCTTACGGCAACTTCCTTAAAGCTTTCAAGCTTTATCTCTCCGAACTCTATTTTTCTAACATCGTCTTTGACAGGGGTCTCTACTTCTATTTCCCTGCTTCCTATGTCTATGTCCCTAAGCAAACCGCATCCCAAGTACCTCTCGTTGTACAAACCCACTAGCAAACCCTTCAGCTGATCTATAGAGAATATGCAGACATCCTTCACATCATAGACATCCAGTAGAGCCTTTATTAGCTCCAAACCAACGTTTACCTCTTCTTCAACGCATACGTTAAGGAAGTCGTAGCCCTTCTCTGCAAAGAGAACCTTTGCATCGAGAACCCCTTCCAAAAACTCGATCTGCTCACCTTTAAAGAGTGTAGTGTTTCCAAGTTCGACTTCTCCAACTTTGAATTTCCTTACCTCGCTACCTTCAAGCCATTTCTGATATATCCTGCTTCTTATCTCGCTCCTGATTTCTCTGCTCCTCTTCTTTAGAACAAAAGAATCTACCTTGAAAACATTGAAATCTTTAAGGTAGTATGGTACGTCACCAAAACAAACTATCAAATCAGGATTTATTATCTCTAACTTAGCAAGCTTGTAAGCTCTAGCCTTCTTACCCCTCACCCATCCCGTCGTATCCACTATGATGTACCCCTCTTTTTCCTCTAACTTTTGAAAAACGTTCGCAACACCTTGGAGACATCTCGATTCCTTACCGGTGGGACTGACAACACCCACGAAAAACCCATCCTCCATCTCAACTTGGGAGATGGAGGTTATTCCTCCCTCTGTATATCCAAACCCCATAGCGCAAGGATGAGCAACATCTGCTTGCCCTATATCCAAATCGACTATCCACTTTCCCCCTTTAAGCTTGTTTGCTAGGTAAGTAGCGAGAGAACTCTTGCCAGAATCAGTTTCGCCGAATAGTACAATTTTCTTGTAGTCCTCCTGCTCTATTAACTCAACAAGTTCATCCCAACTCTTTGGAATTGTAGAACCCTTAACGGCTATGTAATTTCCAGTAACTTCGACTTCAGAGTCCTCTAATATGTATAATGGGATAATTTTTCCCTTTTCAACTTCAAGCCTTTTAACTCTGTAACCGAATACCTCAGCTTCACCTTTAACGTTTACTTCAGCGTAGCCTTCTATGAGCAGTGTCGTGTCTTTCTCAACGAGCATTGTGCTTAGTCTTACAAAAATTTAAAAATGTTAACCGGTTTCGTTACCAAACTTTATTATGACAGTTCTCATCTCTGGCATTAGCTGTGTCAGATTCGTGAAGTTGTAGCTACCCATTACGGCTATACTGAATCCGTCGTCGTAGTTCTCGTAGTAGTAATACGCAGTTTCATTTACAGTTTTGTTCGTCTTCAC